>JBGQHN010000007.1:0-35412 GCA_041497975.1 Planctomycetia bacterium
CGAGAGAACAAGATGATGAATGAGTTCTTCGCCATGACCCACGCGGAGCAAGTTGCTCAGATCGACAAGCAGATTGACGAATCGGAGCGGCGCCGGGTGGAGCGCGAACGGCGGCGAGCCCAGGGGGGCTCGCAGGCCAATCGGCAGCCAGGCCAAGGGCGTGGCGGGCCCGGGAGCGGCCGTGGGCCCGGCGGTTTTGGCGGTGGACGCGGTGGCGGCGGACGAAGTAGCGATCCGGCGGCGCGCATGGCACGCAGCAAAAGACAGCTCGACAATTCCACGCCCGAGAGCCGTGCCCAAAGGACTGAGTATCGCCGCATGATGCAAGAGCGCCGCCAGCAGCGCGGTCTGCAGTCCTAAGCATTACTCAGGCAGCCGCATACGTGCCCCCACTCGACCGTTGGGAAACGATCGGCCCGCGCCGGCCCCCTAGTCTTTGGGCCGATTTGCTGCAATTGACGCCGAAGGAGTCCTGCAGTACACTCCTCGCCCCTCCTTACTGAAATGGATTTCATCGGGGAATCACCATGAAGGTTTTTGCGTTTTTGGCGGCGTTGGCGATTGTGGGGCTGGTCATCACCGGCGCCATCAAATTGCAGAAGTCCGACAACTCGATCTCGATTCAGATTGACCGCAATCGCGTCAAGGAAGAGGCCAAAAACGTCGTGGAAAAGGGTGAGGACCTGCTCCGCGACGCCGGATCGGCCTTCGAGGAAGCGCGCGACACACGCACCGAGCGATAGTCCTCAGCGGCCCTCGCGCCACCGCCGGCTGCGTCCTGCGCTCTACCATTTCCTGGTGACGCGATTCCCGCGGTCGATTGCCGCGCGCCCCCCTTGGGCCCGCTAAAAAGCGCGCCGCGCCCGCCAAATCTCCGCGACGAAACGCGGCAATATGCTGGATTCGCCCCCTCGTTCAAGGTATTCTAGCTGCTGCACTCTGGCAGTGCATAACCGGGCGGGGTTGTCGCGTCCGAGTGGGCTGACGAATTCTCGGCATTGCCGAGCGGGAGTGGCCTTGAGAGTTTCGCCTTCACGTTCCGCCGGCCGCCGTCCCTGCGTCGCGCGCATTTTGCGCCTGGAGCCGCTGGAAGATCGGCGATTGCTCGCTGTTGCTCCCTGGCACAACGCGGCAAGGCCGCTGGACGTAAACGGCAATGGCGCCCTGACAGCGATCGACGCCGCAGGCGCGATTAGCGGCCTGTTGCAGCTCGGTATTCGCGAGTTGCCGGCGCCCGATCTCGATCCACCCGCCTTCTATATCGACACCGATGGAGACAACTGGATCACCCCTCAAGACGTCCTGCGCGTTGTCAATCGACTTTTGATACCGCCAACCGCAACCCTCTCGACGCAAGTGCCGTTCAACATCGACGTGACGCCAATCATCTCGGTGTCCGCGACCAGTGCGGCCGGCCTGCCGAACGGGACCCAAGTGAAGGTCGACGTAGACCTGAACAACGACGGCGATTTTTCCGACCAAGGGGAAGCGAGCCAGACCGTTGCGACGCTGTTCAACGGCGCGGCCGACGTCACGCTGAATGCATTACCCGTCAACGGGCCGTCGGGTCCTTACACGGTAAGATTGCGGGCCCGCGTGACGGATCCCGATAATCGGACTGCGACGAGCCCTGTCAAACCGCTGATTATCGACACGACCATGTCCGATGCGCTGGACAATTACGTCTACGCTCCCGATCCTGTTTCCCCTTATTCGTGGGTCGGTGCGCAGTCCGGACCGGGCTACTCCTATTACCTGTTGGACATGACCAGCCAGACGTGGCGGTCCGGGGCCGACGTCGATAAGCCCGTCTGGCGACATTGGGTGGAAATAATTGTGCCGACGGTGAACGTCAGCAGCACCGCGCTGCTGTTCATCGATGGAGGGCACAACGATATGAGTTCGCCGCCCTCATTTGACGAAGAGTTTATCGCGTTGACACAAGTGGCTATCGCCACACATTCGGTGGTTGTCAGGTTGCACACCGTGCCCAGCGAACCGCTTGTTTTTACCGGCGAGTCGCAAGGCCGAACGGAGGACGCGATCATCGCCTACTCGTTCGACAAGTACTTGGAGCATATCGGCGACGCGGGCAACGAAACCTGGCCGGTCCTTGTCGCCATGACGAAAAGCGCAGTGCGAACGATGGACACCGTGCAGACTTTTCTGCCTGCGAACGCCGGTGTGTTCATCAACGACTTTGTCGTGACCGGCTACTCGAAGCGCGGTTGGACGACCTGGCTGACCGCGGCGGCCGACGGTCGGGTGCGCGCAATCATTCCGGGAGTATTCGACAATCTGAATCAAGGACCCCAGATGGTCCACCATTTTCAAGCCTACGGCTCCTTCTCGCCGGCCGTGGAAGACTATACCAACATGCAGATTTTCGAACGCATCTTGACGCCAGAAGCGCAACAGCTCTCGAAAATCGTCGATCCTTATCGGTACCTTCGCAACGGGCATTTCGAGATTCCGAAGTTGCTTCTCAATTCAGCCGGCGACGAGTTTTTCGTCTCCGACTCGGCGCAATACTATTTCCACGATTTGCCAGGCCAAAACAATTATTTGCGCTACTTCCCAAACACGGGACATGGCCTGGATTTTGGCGCAGTGGAAAGCACGATTTCCTTCTACGATGCGATTTTGAACAATCGCCCATTGCCGAAGTTCTCGTGGACGGTCGAACCCGACGGCGCGCTACGCGTGCAAACGGTCGACGCGCCGACTCAAGTCCTGTTGTGGCAGGCGACCAATACGAACGCGCGCGATTTCCGGCACGCTTACAATCCGGGCATCATCTGGGAGAGCAGCCCGCTTGCCGACGAGGGTGGCGGAGTGTATCTAGGAAATCCGGCAATGCCGGACCAGGGGGCCAGGGCCTACTTCGTCGAACTGACGTACCCCAGCGGCGTGCCGGGCATTCCCCATAAGTTTACGACCGAGATTCACGTTAAATCGACGCTCGAATTGTTTGAGTGGACCTTAGGCTCAGGTTTTCCGGGTGCGTCGCCGCTGCTCTCCGTCACTCCCAGTCCAAGCGCAAATTTCAATCCTGTCGCCTTTGCGCTATCCATGGCGGCGACCAGCCAGCCCGCGATTTTTGAAACCCACGCTATGGCCCAATTGCCACCGCCGGCTGCTCACGATGTGACGTCCGCCGCGGCGGAAGCCTCGGACCATGCGACGCCGGATATCGCCGCGGCATGTGACGACGTGCGGGACGTTGAGCTCGTTGACCAGAGTGTGCAAACCGATCTGGTTGACTTCGTCTTCGGCTCGCCACTCGAAGAAGTCCTGGCCTAGCAATATCAGCCCGAGGGACCTTGAGCGGACGCGCTCGGTCACGGCGCGGCTGATGATCGCTTTTGGCATCCAGGCCAAAGTTGCCCCCCAGGTTGTGCCGCACGCTATGGATGTGATACGGGGGTGTCCACTACTGTATGGCGTGTCGTTTCTCTCGCGAAAGTCGAAGGCGGACTGTGCACTATGTCCACCACTGTCCGCCTACTTGGCAGTAAATTATCGCGGTCGATCGGTGCACTGAAAAAGCCAGCGTGATACTTCGTCCAATGACGTTCAACCAACGAGCGCGCACGACATGAAAACTCGGTCGCCGGCCTGTTGCGTGCGTCGACGGGCTTGTCTCGCGTCGGTCGTTTTCTTCAGTCTGGAGTAACGGCGATCACTTCTTAAAGCCCTGTAGCAAACGCAAGCCGCCCTCGCCAAGACCGATGGTAACCTCGGTTTCGAAATACTCGTCCCAGGTCCCATTACTGTGCGCACTGGCCATCGCTCCAATAAATTCGATCACATTTTGAAGCTTTTCTAGCGTCTGCTGCGCTCCGGCTCCGCTTCCCGGCGGCTTGGATTGCCCGTAGGCGGCCGTCGCCTGCGCTGACGATAGTAGGACGCCAGCGACCGTGAGGCAGTCGATCAGTGTCCATACCGGGCCTTCCGGCTCTATCGGGTCGCCGACCCTAACTCGCTGGATGATGGCGCCGATGCGCCGCTTGCTAAGTAAGGCCTTAGTCGTTGGGATCATTTCTGCGTCTCCGCATTCCAGTCGGATTCGGATAGCTCACGCTCCGTCGATGCCGAAACTGCTCGGCCACCATCTCGCCATTCTCCGCTTTGCATTCAATCTGTGAAGCATCAAAAGCGCCCGCGCCGCCGAAAGCAATTGAGCCAGACTTCACTGCTCCGCGCGCTCGCAACGTCTTGCTGTCGCTTTTGGCGAGATTGATCCCAATGAAGCACAGATAGCAGGATCGACTGTCGGACAATTGATGAAGAAAGGGCTAAGACTTTCTCAATTTCCGGTCTGTAACGTGTCGACAAAAGAATCCGGGGGCCAGTCCCCCCGCCTCGTCCGCACCTGCCTGCGAAATCCCCTCCTCTTCCCCTCCTCGCAAAACGGAGTCAAGGTCAACCTTGGCTGCCCGAACTGCACACCATGGTTCACACCAGAGACATTGAGGTGATCGCGCCGAATTTCAAGAGACGGCTATCTGGCGTCACCTCGACAATCGTACAGTTGGTTCCGTTACAGCGCAGAATGCGATTCGGTATCGCCGCGCTCGGTCCCGGCCTGCCCGATACGGTGCCGCGCATCCGCCTTTGGCAGGTGCCGGGTCTGTTGCGTCGGCCGGCAAATCGGCGTTTTCGCGTCTGGCACGCCCGGCGCAACCCCGAGATGGTCGGCGGCCTGATCCTGCGTTATCTCCTTCGCGCGCCGCTGAAACTCCTCTTTACCTCGGCCTCCCAGCGCCATCACAAACCTTTCACCAAATGGCTGATCCGCCACATGGATGCCGTCATTGCCACCAGCCGCAAGACAGCCGCCTATCTGCACGTGCCGAACACGGTCATCATGCACGGCATCGATACAGAACGCTTTTGCCCGGCCCCGGACAAGGTTGCCGCAAAGCGGGCGCTGGGTCTTGACCCGTGCGCGGAGATTGTCGGCTGCATCGGGCGGATTCGTCAGCAAAAGGGCACCGACCTGTTCGTGGAGGCCATGATCCGCCTGCTGCCTGTTCGCCCGGACTGGATCGCCGTGATCGCCGGCAGGGCCACGGCCAAGCACAGCGGATTCGAGAAGCAGTTGCGGGAAAGAATCACCGCCGCGGGATTGTCGGACCGCATTCGGTTTGTCGGCGAACACACTGCCATTGAGCGCATTTACCAGGGTCTGTCGCTCTTCATCGCGCCCCAGCGATGGGAAGGCTTCGGCCTCACTCCGCTGGAGGCCATGGCCTGCGGAGTGCCGGTCGTTGCCAGCGACGTCGGAGCATCTTCAGAACTGATCGTTGAGGGCAAAACCGGAACGATCGTCGAACGGGATGACCTGGAGGCGATCATCGCCGCGACGGCCCGATTCATGGACGATCAGCCACTGCGCGAGGCCGCAGGCCAGGCTGGCCTCGACCATGTTCAAGAGAATTTCCAGCTTGACCAGGAAGCCAGAAATCTGATCACGGTGTACGAGCGGTTAATATCGGCAGGCGAAAGTTCTGACAAAGAAAACATCCGTTTTACGCTGCCGGAACCGATTCACCGCGCTGGAATCGAATCGCGAGCAGCAGCCTAGCGAGCCGTCGCTGCGCTTTCGACGCATACCAAGACGCTGCTGGCCTGGGCTGGGCCGATCGCGTGTTCCGCAACACTGCCGGCGGGCCCTTGCGACGGCCGGACTTCCACCGGCGGAGCTTCAAGCCGCTGTGGGCTGAATCGCACCCCGAATCATTCATCCTCGTGTAATTCAGCGTGTGCCCCGCAAGTCTATGGCTTAGCGGGGTTTACTCTTTGGGCTGATGCATCCAGGCCAAAGTTGCCCCCCAGGTTGTGCCACACACTGTGGATGTGATTAGCCAGGTTGCCGGCCGAGTCGGGCTGAGTGTTGTTGAATTCGATCAGGAATGTCTTTCCCTGAATTCGATAGTCGTGGCCCGCTCCCGGCTTGTCCGCGCCGGCCCAGCAGAACTTGACCCCTTCGAAACCCTCGCGTTCAATCGCCGCCATCCGCTCGTGAGCTACGTCGGCCGGCAGATTGTTGGCATACTCTTCGATCAGGGCCCGCAAGATGGCGACTTGTTCTTTTGACATCTCGGACGCGGCCAATCCGGCGGCGGGCGATCGGGGCGGCGATGCCGAACCCGCATCGCGGACATCGTTGGGTGCTTTTTTGGCCACGATGGCCTTGTCGCGTTGAGCTTCGTTGAGCGACTGTACGAGCTCGAACGCCAATTCCTCCTCCTTGGCCAAGACGCGCAAACCCTTCTTAAATTCGGGACCATAGTCGGCCAACAACACTCCCGGATTGGCGCCGAAGAACGTGGGCGTCGAAGCGATCACTTGATTGTCTTGCACGACGAAGTTGAGCGAAAGGTGATGGCCCTCGATGCTGAGCCCCCAGCGCTGGCTGGCGCTCGGCTGGCCGAAGAGAGTGAAGAAGTACCGCTCGGGATCGCGCAGCGGACTGCCGGTCCGGCTTTTCTCCAATTCGCGCAAGATCGATTCCAATTGCATGATCTTCGTGGCCTTGCCGTACCCAGACGCGCTGAGCGCGCTCCGGAGCAATTCCAAGGCCGCCTTGCGCTGCGGGTCGCTCATTTCCTTGACTTGCAGGCCTTTGCGGGCCGGCTTGGGAATGAAGTGCCAATCTGTGCGTTGCGGCGTTTCGAAAGCCAGCACGGCCTTGGCCCGCGCGTCGTCGGACAGCGTGTTGGCAAATTTCTCCGCGGCTTGCGTCATATCGACGCCGCTCGAGGCCAATCTTGCGTAGCTGAAGCCAGCCGCGGCTGCCAGCGCCGCGCACAAGAGAGCCGCGTTCATTCGATGGAGCTTCATGGCGCGCTGCTTCCGGGGGTTTCGACTGCGGGGGTGGCGATTCGTCCAATGGTCAGCACAGTATACCGTCGGATTCACCTCGTGGCGAGCTTCGCGGATACGCGGTCGGGCTCAATCGTGCGGTTCGTGCTTGTGTTCGTGCGACTGCGGGTCGGTTCGATGATGCCCTCCATCGATGTGCAAATGAACGTGCGGCATGGCGTCGATGAAACGGGCGATTCCCTCGTCACTGAGCCTGGCCCCATCCAGGTACAGCGATTCCAGGCTTGGAAGCCCGTGCAGACTGTCGAGGCCGGCATCGGTCAAGGGCGCGTCGATCAAATGCAAGAATCGCAAGTGTTTCAGCTTGTCCAGGTGTGCCGCCCCCGCGTCGCTGACCTTCGTGCTCGCCAAACGAAGCTGTTCCAGTTGCTGCATGCTCCCCAAGCGGGCCATACCCAGGTCCGTAATCGTCGTCCGCGAAAAGTTGACCCGCAACAGCTTGTCGTCCAAACCGTCGAGCTGTTCTAGATCGTCATCGGTCACCAAAGTGCGATCGAGTCGTATTTGGTTCGACTTTCCTTCGCGCACGCTTTGAGCTTGTTGGGCCAGGCTCGGTTCCGGGCCAAGAGGCTCCACGGAATTGACCGTTGCTTGTCGAGAGCAGCCACTGCTCGCGAGGGCCCCGAGGGCCAGCACGATCAATGCTGCCACCGAGCAGCATTTTCCCGTGCGAGCGGTCATGAAGTCAGCCCTGGATACCGTGTTGAGCCCGAGAATTTGCACTATATTATCCGCGACACTTGGTACAGGCCATAACGTAGCGCGCCAGGCCCGGTCCGCGCGTGGGACGCAACGTCATCACGTTGCCGCAGCGCGGACAAAACTCGGCTGGCGCCGTATCTTCCCCACGGTCCTCGCTCGCCTGGCATGGGGCGCAACGCAGTGCTTGGGGGAAGATCTCCAGCCTTTCTAGGGCAATCGATCGTCCGCACGATTCACAAGCGCGGGCCATGCCCCAGGCCTCGTCGCTCTCCTCGTCGACCGGGCGCGCCACGAGGTCCCCTGCCCCGCAGTGGGGACAAGTGAACTTTGAGGCGGCGGCGCGAAATAGCTCGCCGATCAATTCCCCCTCGGGCTCGACGCCGCGACGGGCCATCTTCACGCTGCGCAAGCGGTCGAGCATGGCCGAGGGTCCGCAAACCGCACTCCAGCCACATCCAAGGCAGGACAGCTCGACACGATTGCGCACGATGGTTTCTTTCTCGTTCGAGTGGGAGACGGCCGTTACCGTCGCATCGACGCCGTCGATCAAGCGATAATTGCTGGTGGCGATGAACGTGACGGCAAATTATACTTCTACAGCCAGACGACGGCAGGTCATGCAGGATTATTTAGCGAGTTTCAAGCGGAGTCGACAGATGGCAATCCCACGTCGCACATTTTTGGAGTCGACGCTCGTGCTGGCCGGAGGAGCAGTCGCTATGACGAATCAGGCCCAAGCCGCATCCGGCGACGACTCGACATTGGGTAAGACCCCGCACACGCGGTTCGCGGTGAACGTCGAGATGTGGTGGCGCAAGCTCCCGTTTTTGGACCGCATCAAGAATGCCGCGGCGCTCGGATTTCCGGCCGTCGAGTTCTGGCCTTACGAGGGCAAGGACATCGACGCCACGATCAAGCTGTGCAACGAGGCGAACATCCAGATCTCTCAGTTCACGGCCTGGGGCTTTACGCCCGGCATGAACGACCCCAAGAATCACGACAAGCTCGCAAAGAAGATCGAAGAGGCCTGCAAGATCGCCAAGCGGCTCAACTGCTCGAAGATGTGCGTCGTGGGCGGCAACGATCAGCCTGGCATGACGCAGGCCCAAATGCACGAAAACATCATCATCGGATTGAAAAAGGTAGAACCTATTGCTGAAGAGCACCAGGTAATGTTGATCCTGGAGCCGATGAACATCCGGGTCGATCACAAGGGACACTGCCTCTACGGCTCGCCGGCCGCGGTGCGGATTTGCCGAGAGGTGAATTCCAAGTTCGTCAAAATCAATTGGGACTTGTACCACATGCACATCAGCGAAGGCGATTTATGTGGACATCTCAAGGATGGCTTCGACCAGGTCGGCTATTTGCAGCTTGCCGATCATCCGGGGCGCCACGAGCCGGGCACTGGCGAAATTCATTATCCGCGCGTCTTGCGAGCCGCGTATGAGTTGGGCTATCGCGACTACGTGGGTTTGGAGTGCACGCCATCGGGTGACGAGCTGGTTGCCGCCCGAGCCGTCGCCAAGGCCGACGTGTGGTGAGCGCTCGCGCCCGGGCGGCGTCAGGCGGAAACGCCGCGTTCGATTCCATCCCAATCGACTTTGGCCGGGTCGGCCACGCGCGGCAAATCGGCACGCATGGCCTCGGGATACTTCTGAGCGGCGCCGGTATTGAAAATCACGACGTGCTCGTCGCTGTTGATCCAGTTTTCGCCGCGCAATTGCTCGAGCGCTCCGATACAGGCCGCCGTTTCCGGGCAGATTGCCAGGCCTTCGCTTTGCATGCCCAGCGCCATCCACTCCCGCAGCCGCGATTCGCTGACCGCCACCGCACGTCCTCCGCTTGAGCGCACCGCGTCGAGAATCATGAAATCTCCGACCGCCGAGGGCACGCGAATGCCGCTGGCGATTGTGGCCGCGCGCGGAAACGGCTCGGCGAAGCGCGCGTTGGCCTCGAAGGCCCTGACAATCGGCGCGCAGCCATCGGATTGAACTGCGACCATGCGCGGGCGTTTCGAGTCCGCGAGCCAACCTAACTCCGCCAATTCGTCAAAGGCTTTCCACATGCCGATCAATCCGGTGCCTCCGCCCGTCGGATAGAGAATTACCTCCGGCAGTCGCCAATTCATTTGTTCGGCCAGTTCCAGCCCCATCGTTTTCTTGCCTTCAATGCGGTACGGCTCTTTGAGCGTCGAGACGTCGAACCATCCGAGCCGCTTCGTACCTTCGCGCACGATCTTCCCGCAGTCCGTGATTAAGCCCGGCACCAGATATGTCTTGGCCCCGGCAAGATGGCATTCGTATTGATTGATGGCCGGTGTGTCGTCGGGCATGAACACGAAGGCTTCGATCCCACAATGCGCGGCATAGGCGGCCAGCGCGCCGCCCGCATTACCGGCCGTTGGGATTGCCAACCGGCCCAGCCCGAATTGCCAGGCCATCGTCACCGCCATCGCCAACCCGCGGCTCTTGAAGCTGCCCGTCGGCAAGCGGGACTCGTCCTTGCACCACAGGTTTGACATACCGAAACGCGCGCCCAGTCGCTCACACCGTAGCAGTGGGGTCATGGTCTCGCCCAGCGAGACGACCTCGCTCGGGTCGGCATACGGCAACAGCTCTCGATAGCGCCACAAAGTGGATGGCCGCGAAAGAAGCTGGTCCTTGGAAAGCGTGCGCTTTATCGCGTCCAGATCATAGCGGACCCAGAGGGGGCGATCCTTGTAGAGGGTTTGGAGTCTGTCTGCGGGAAGTTGTGTGCCATCCAGGGCACTTTCCAGGTGAGTGACGAACGAGCGCATCGTGCGGAAATCCCAGAGGCAAAAATGTCTCGACAAGCTAAGTTCGCTAGTTTATCGCCGCGGGTCAGTTTCGCACATGACTGAACCGTGCACCGCTTGCCGGGGTCATCACTCCGGGGCGTGCCGGTTCGCCATTGACCCGTGCTCAAAGGGAGGATTAGACTACTTACCGATAAGTAAACTGCGGCGGACTTGGCCCTCATGCCCACATTGACCGATAACACGATTGCCAACAGGCTCCTCGAGGCCGCCGTGAGCCTGTTTGCGCACAAGGGCTACCCTGCTACCTCGACGCGTGAAATCGTCGAGGCCGCGGGCGTCACCAAGCCCATGCTGTACTACTACTTTCAGAGCAAGGAAGGGCTGTTGGCCGCTGCCTTGGAGCATTTTCTGGATCCTTTTCACGAGCGATTGCGGGAGGTTATTTCGCAGCCACGCGAGCCCTACGAGCAATTGGTCGAATTGGTGTGGGCCCATTTGGACTTCTGCCAGGGGCATAAGCTGCTGGCCCGTTTGTTCTATGCCCTGTACTTCGGACCGGACGACCAGAAGGGCCTGGTGGATTTGGACCAATACACCGAGCAGGGCCACGAATTGCTCATGCAAGGCGTCGCTCAAGCGGTCGAGGCGGAGTTGGTGCGCCGCGATTGCGAGGCTGAGTTGGGCATGGCCTTGCATGGCATGATCAACATCTGGGTGATGGCCGCGCTGATCGATGAAGTCGAGTTGGACCACGATTTGGCGCGGCGCATCGTCGACGATCTGCTGCGCGGATTTCGAAACCCGTAATTTGCATCGGCCGTCGCAAGCGGCCTAACGGCATGCATACAAATCTGCCACGCGTCCTCGCGACCGGTTATTGGGCGGTTGCCTGCTGTCTGGCCGCTGCGCTGTTGTCGGGCTGCAACCGCAATCGCGAGCAGCTGCCGGCGGAGGCGGCCTCGTCGCCCGAGAATTCAGCCGCCGTCAAAGTGACGGTGCAGCCACTTACGATTCGCTCCGTGCAGCGCATGGTTGGCGTGGTGGGCACGCTGCATGGCTATGAGGAGATTTCCCTGGGGGCCAAAGTGGAAGGGCGCGTGCGCAAGATTTCGCACGACGTGGCCGATCGCGTGCAGCCTGGCGAGACCCTGCTGGAGATCGATCCGACCGACTATCAGCTCAGTGTGCGGCAGGCCCAGCGGGCCTTGCAAGTCGAGTTGGCCAGGTTGGGGCTCAGCGAAACCCCGGCAGGCACGGTCGACGTCACGCGCGTGCCGACCGTCGTGCAGGCCCAGCTTCGCCGCGACAACACTCAAAAACGGATGGAGCGGGCCAAAACGCTGGTCGAGCGCAAAGCCAGCGCCGAAGAGGATCTGACGGAAAAATTGTCGGAGTTCCGCGTCGCCCAGGCAGAATACGACAACCAGATTCTGGTGGCCAAGGCCGGCATCGCCGCCATCCAAGTCAAGCACGAAGCGTTGGCCATCGCCAATCAACAGTTGCAGGACACGCTCGTTCGAGTGCCCGAGCCGAGCCAGCAAGTGCCGGGCGTGGAAAAGAAAGTCACCTATGCCATCACGAATCGCGCGGTGGCCGAGGGCAGTTACGTAATGCCCGGGGCCGACGTGTTCAAAATTGTCATCGAGAGTCCGTTGAAGTTCCGGGGCCGCGTTCCCGAGCGCAAAAGCGGAGAAATTCGCCTGGGGCAGAAGGCAGAAGTCTATTGTGCGGCCTATAAGCATTCCTTTCCGGGCGAGGTAACCCGCATCAATCCTGCCGTCGACCCCCAAACCAGAACGTTCGAGGTCGAGATTCTGGTGCCCAACGACCAAAGCGAATTGAAGCCCGGCGGCTTCGCCAAGACGGCGATACTGACCGAGGTCGACGATCGTGCCGCGACCGTGCCGCTCGAAGCGCCGGTGCACGTGGCCGGAGTGAGCAAGATTTTCCTGGTCGAAGGCTCTCGCGCCAAGGAAGTTCAAGTGACTCTCGGCGTGCAAGGCAGCGACTGGGTGGAAATCGCGACTCCGAAACTTCCGGCGAACTCCCAGGTCATCACGAGCGGACAGACCGCCGTTGCGGACCAGACGGTCGTGGCCGTGCGCTCGACGCCTGGCGGCGCGGTCCAACAGTCGGCCGGGGGCGCCCAGCCGCAAAAGCAGCTCGAATTGCCAGCCACGCCCATGGCGCGCAGAGAGATCGCGCCGTGAGCATTTCCGAGATCTGCATTCGCCGGCCGGTTTTTACCTGGGTGCTGGTCGCCATTCCGGTCGTGATGGGCGCGGTCTCCTATTTCGACTTGGGCATCGATATGTTCCCCAAAGTTGACTTCCCCGTGGTTTCGGTGACGGCGACGTTGCCGGGGACAAGCCCCGAGGAAATGGAAAAGAGCGTTACCCGGCACCTCGAAGAAGCCATCAACACGGTCTCGGGAGTCGACGAGCTTCATTCCAGCGTGCGCGAGGGCATGACCTCGGTCGTGGCGCAGTTCGTGTTGGAAAAAGACGGAGACGTGGCCGCGCAAGAGGTGCGTGACAAGATCTCGTCGATCATGAAGCAACTGCCGACCGGCATCGAGCCCCCGCTGGTCGATAAATTCGACTTCGATTCGGCTCCCATCATGACCATCGGCGTTTCGGGCCGGCGCGACGTTCGCGAAGTGACGGAAATCGCGAAGCGCGAGATTCAAGAGGTGTTGCCCAAGGTGCCCGGCATCGGGCGCGTGTTCCTTTCCGGAGGCCGAACACGCGCCATCAACATCATTCTCGACATCCACCAGCTGATCTCGTACGGGTTAAGCGTCGAGGACGTCCGCCAGGCCCTCGTGACGCAGCACCTGGAAGTGCCCGGCGGAATCGTGCAACAAGGCCCGCGAGAATTGGTGTTGCGCACGCTGGGCCGGCTCTCGACAGCCGCGGAATTCGACGAGCTGATCATCACGAATCGCGACGGTTACCCGATCCGCATCAAGGACGTGGGTCGGTCCGAAGATTCGGTCGAAGAGCCGCGCGGCCTGACGCGAATGGACGGCCAGAACGCGGTGAGCCTTTTTATTCAGAAGCAGTCGGGCACCAATACCGTCAAAGTGGCCGACGGCGTCGAGAGCCTGCTGCGTACGATCGCGAAGCGATTGCCCTCGGATATCCGCATCGAAATCGTCAACGATCAATCGCGTTTCGTTCGCCGCTCGATGGAAGAAGTGAAATTCCACCTGCTCTTGGCCGGCGTGCTGGTGTCGCTCACGATTTTGCTCTTCATTCGCGATTGGCGCACGACGCTGATCGCCACCCTGGCGATTCCCACTTCGATCGTGCCCACGTTCCTGTTCATGAGCCGCATGGGGTTCACGCTCAATAACATCACGATGCTGGCCTTGATCCTGGCGATTGGCATCGTGATCGACGACGCCGTGGTCGTGCACGAAAATATCTTTCGCCACATGGAAGAGGGTGGACTGGACGCCATGTCCGCCGCCCGCAAAGGCACCAAGGAAATCGCTTTGGCCGTATTGGCCACCAGCCTTTCGCTGGTCGTGATTTTTCTGCCGGTGGCTTTCATGGGCGGTATCGTGGGCCGATTCTTCAGCAGCTTCGGGCTGACCGTGGCGTTTGCCATCCTGATGAGCCTGTTCGTTTCGTTCACGCTCACGCCGATGCTTTGTTCGCGATTCTTGAAGCTCGAAAAATCCGAAGCGGGCCACGCGCGATCCAAGTCGGGCTTCGTCTACCGATCCATCGACGCCCTGTACGGCAGGATGCTGCGGATGGCCCTGCGCCATCGAATCGCCGTGGTGCTGATTTGCGTCGGCGTCGTGGCTTGCACCGGGCCGATCGCCAGGCAAATGGGCGTCAACCTGGTCCCGCGCGACGATCAAAGCGAATTTCAAGTGACGATCATCACCCCCGAGGGCTACACGCTCGAACGGGCTGACCGGGTGTTCAGCGAAATCGAAGACCGTCTCATTCAGCTACCGGGCGTGACGAACCGCTTTACGGTGATTGGCGAGAACAACAATTCCGCCGGTAAGGGACAAGGGGACGTGACGCGGGGCTCGATTTATCTGCGGCTCAAAGATCTGAGCGAGCGAGCCTACACCCAGTTTGACGTCATGGAGCGGGCCCGCACGATTCTTAAGGACTATCCCGACTTGCGCTCGGCTGTTTCCGACGTCTCCTCGATCCAGTCGGCGGGACAAGACAATCGCGTCTTCCAACTGCTGCTTTCGGGGCCCGACCTGGACAAGCTCTCGGAGTATTCGGAAGCACTCATCGCCAGACTGCGGCAGGTTCCCGGCCTGGTGGACGTCGACACCACGCTCTCGCTGCGCAAGCCGGAGGTGCAGGTCTCGATCGATCGCGAGCGCGCCAGCGACCTGGGCATTCCCGTGCAGACGATCGCCAACACGCTCAATGTGCTGGTCGGCGGCCAGCCGATCTCGCGGTTCGCCCAAGGCACCGAGCAATACGATATTTGGTTGCGGGCCGACAAGCAGTACCGTGGAAATCCGCAGACGCTGGACCTGTTAAGCGTGCCCTCGCCCAAAGTCGGCCTGGTCGAACTGAGCAGCCTGGCCAAAGTCACCGAATCGCGGGGCCCGAGCCAGATCAACCGCTTCAATCGCCAGCGCACCGTCACGGTTCTGGCCAATCCCGAGCGGATTTCATTGACCGATGCGACGCAGGCGGCGGAGAAAACCCTCAAGGAGCTGAACCTGCCACCGCAGTACGAGGTGGAGTTTTCAGGCCAGACCAAGACCTTGGGCGAGACGGCCTATTATTTCATCATCGCGCTGGTGTTGAGCATCTTGTTCATGTACTTGATCCTGGCCGCGCAGTTCGAAAGTTGGATGAACCCGCTGGCGATCCTCTCCGCGCTGCCGGTGACAATCCCCTTCGGACTGCTTTCGCTCGTCTTGTTCCGCCAGCCCATGGATCTGTACGCCATGTTCGGGCTGTTCATGCTGGTGGGTATCGTCAAAAAGAACGGCATTCTCCAGGTCGACAAGACCAATGAGCTGCGTGCCGCGGGCATGGATCGCGAGCATGCGATTTTGGAAGCCAACCACACTCGGCTCCGGCCGATCCTGATGACCACGATGATGCTTATCGCCGCCATGATTCCCATCGCGCTGGGTCAAGGTCCCGGCGCGGGTGCGCGGGCCAGCATGGCCAAGGTGATCATCGGCGGTCAGATGCTCAGTTTGCTGTTGGCGCTGCTGGTCACTCCGGTCACGTATTCGCTCTTGGATACTTTGACCCGGCCATTTCGCCGCAAAAAGCCGGCCCGATCGGCCGACCAACTTGTCCTGGCCAGCGTCGAGTAGCCACCACGATGGCCCCGAGCGATGTCGGCCAATCAACTTCGGCCGGGATTGAAGCCAAGGGTGCCCTCTGGCGGTCGACAGAAGCCCAGCCGGAATCCCCAAAATTGGCGCAGCCGGGCCAGTTTCGGTACACTGACTCCAATGTAGTCGTTGGGAGGCCATTGTCATGGAATCACGTCATCCGCACCGTTACCTGTTGTGTGCGCTGTCGGCGTCAATCGCGTCGCTGTTTGCGTGCTTGCCGGGCAGCGCACGCGCACAGGATTCGGTCGACCGGCCCGAGCGGCACTTGCTCTACGTCGCCGTTCCGGGCGTGCGCGATTACCTCGAGTATGGCGGTCATGGGCTGTTGGTCTTCGACAGGGACGCGGGGCACAAGTTCGTCAAGCGCATTGCGACGGCTGGCGTCGACGAAACTGGACGTCCCTTGAACGTGAAGGGCATCTGCGCGAGCGTCGCCACCGGACGGCTGTACATCAGCACCATCAAGCAGTTGATGTGCATGGATCTGGCAAGCGAAAAAATCATCTGGGAGAAGAAGTACGACGCTGGCTGCGACCGAATGTCGATCACGCCCGACGGAACCACGATTTATTTGCCATCGCTCGAGGGTCCGCATTGGTACGTCGTCGACGCCGAAGACGGCAAGGTCGCGCAAAAGGTCGTCACCGATTCGGGAGCCCATAACACGATCTGCGGTCCCAGCGGCAAATTTGCGTACCTGGCCGGATTGAAGTCGCCGCTGTTGCGCGTGGTTGACACCAAGGATCAGCGGGTCAAAACAGTCGGACCGTTCAGCGCGAGTGTCCGGCCTTTCACGATCGACGGACGCGAAACCCGGTGCTACGTGAACGTGAACGAACTGCTGGGCTTCGAGGCAGGCGACCTCGAAACCGGACAGAAGCTCTACAGCGTGACGGTCGCGGGGTTCAACAAGGGTTCGACCAAGCGGCACGGTTGTCCGAGCCACGGCATCGCCCTGACGCCGGACGAAAAAGAGCTATGGTTGACGGATGCCGCCAATAGCCGCGTGCATATTTTCGACCTCACGGTAACTCCGCCGAAACAGACCGATAGCATCGAACTGCGGGACCAGCCGGGATGGATCACGTTTAGCTTGGATGGCAACAACGCGTACCCGTCGACTGGCGACGTGGTGGACGTCAAGACGCGCAAGATCGTGGCCCACTTGTTGGACGAAGAGGGCCGGCCTGTGCAAAGCGAGAAGGTGATTGAAATTCAACTGCGCGGCGGCCGGATAGTTCGCGTAGGCGATCAATTCGGCATCGGACGCGTTCTGGCCGCGACAAAATAGCCCCCCGTGGCGCTAGCTCGCCGGCCGCTGGTCAATTAGACTGAAGGCGTTCCCTACCCACTCGCCCAACCATTCCGCTCGTTACGCCCTACAGGAGTTTTGTGCCCTATGAGCGAATCCACCCACCGCGCCACCTCGCGTCGCGAATTCTTGCAGCATACGGGTCGCGTTGCGGCTGCGACCGCATTGACTTCCCTGGTTGTGCCCAAGGTCCACGCATCCGAAGACAATACGATTCGCATCGCCCTGGTCGGTTGCGGTGGGCGAGGCGGCGGCGCAGCCAACGACGCATTGAGCGTGCAGAACGGACCCATCAAGCTGGTCGCCATGGCCGACGTGTTTCCGGAGCGGCTGGGCGGAGCGTTCAAAAGCCTCAGCGAGCGGCATGGCGAGCGCGTGGACGTGCGCGACGACCACAAATTCATCGGTTTCGACGCGTACCAACGGGCGATGGATTGTTTGCGGCCCGGTGACGTCGCGATCTTCGCCACTCCGCCGGCGTTTCGCTGGGTGCACTTCACCTATGCGATCCAAAAGGGGCTGAATGTCTTCATGGAAAAGCCGGTCACGGTCGACGGGCCGACCTCGCGCAAGATGTTGGCCCTGGCCGCGGAATCACAGGCCAAGAACCTCAAGGTGGGCGTCGGATTGATGTGCCGTCATTGCAAGGGCCGCCAGGAATTGTTCGATCGCATTCAAAACGACGAAATCGGCCAGATCACAATGCTGCGGGCCTACCGCATGCATCCGCCGGTGGGCTCGGCGTTCACCAAGCCCAAACCGTCGGACGCCAACGAATTGATGTGGCAGATCAAGAATTTTCACAGCTTCCTGTGGGCCAGCGGCGGCTGCTATAGCGACTTCTTGATCCACAATCTCGATGAATGTTGTTGGATGAAAAATGCCTGGCCCGTCCACGCGCAGGCGCTCGGCGGCCGACACTATCGCGGGGACAACATCGATCAGAATTTCGACACGTACGCCGTGGAGTACACGTTCGCGGATGGGGCGAAGTTGTGGCTTGACGGCCGCGTGATGACCGGCTGTCACCAGGAGTTCGCCAGCTACGCTCATGGCACGAAGGGCTCGGCGACCATTTCGCAATCATCGCATACGCCGGCGAAGTGCAAGATTTTCCGCGACCAGATTGTCTCTCCCCGCGGCGGCAACGTGGCGTGGGCCTTCCCACAGCCCGAGCCGAATCCGTATCAACTCGAATGGAACGACTTGATCGACGCCATCCGTCAGGACAAGCCGTACAACGAGGTCCAGCGCGGGACCGAAGCCAGCCTGGTGACCTCGATGGGCCGCATGGCCGCACATACCGGTCGCGTCGTGACGTACGACGAGGTGCTCAACTGCGATCACGAGTTTGCGCCCGACGTCGACAAGCTGACCCTTGATGGCTCCGCGCCGATCCAGGCCAGTTCCGACGGTAAGTATTCGGTTCCACAGCCGGGTATCACAACCAAGCGGGAATTCGCTTGATAAATCGTGATGTCGCAAGCCACCCCGATTGACCACAATCTCGAATTCCTGACCGTCTTGGGCCTGACCCAGCCGGTGACGGTTGAGGACGTCAAGCAGGCGTACCTCGACAAGGCGAAGACCGCCCATCCGGATCGCGGCGGAGACATCCACGAATTCATTCGACTGCAAAAGGCCTTCGAGCAGGCCACCGAATACGCCCAATTCAAGGCCGGGCGCATGCAGTGGTTGACCCAATGGGTCGAGCAATACGCCGAGCAACAGCAAGTCATCGATGAAGTCAAGGGCGTCGGAGGCACGGTGCAGGTCAAAGCCTGTGACTGGCTCACCAAGTCGATCGGGCCCGATTTCGCCACTGTTCTTGATCGCGTGGAAGCGATCCGCCTGAGCGGTCCGTCGATTGACGACAACGTACTGTTGAGCGTGGCGGCCAGACGGCGCATTTTGGCCGGACTGCGCAAACTGGAGCTCATCGACACCAACGTCACTTCGGTCGGGTTGCACCAATTGCACGAGTTTGAGAGCTTGCGGCATCTCAACCTGAGCGGCACTCGCGTAAGCCTGCGGGCCGTGCAGTCGCTGTTGCAAGCCCTTCCGCTGCTCGAGACCCTGATCATTGCCCGAACCGGAATCGGTTGGCTTTCGCGGACAAGACTGCAGTTCGCGCGGCGCGGACTGAAGGTGTCCGGCTAGAGCCCCGCCCTGCGGCTCGTCTGGCATTTGCATTTCCTGTTGGCCATACTGGTCGCGGCGGCGACGACGTTTGGCTTGCGGCGCGAGTGTCGTATCGCTTCAAAATCGCTGGGGAATCGATGAATATGACGCGCTGGCGATGCTCTTGGCCGTGGGCGGCTGCCGTGTATTTGGCATGGACGGCCGCGCACGCTGCCGGCCAGGAATTTCGGCCGCCCGCCGTGCCGCTTGTCACCATCGATCCCTATACGAGTTGTTGGTCGATGAGCGACACATTGGCCGGCGATTGGCCGCGCCATTGGACGGGCAAGGTACATGCCATGTGCGGATTGCTGCGCGTGGATGGCACGCCGCTACGATTCATGGGCAGTGCCCCCGAAGTGCGCGAAGTGGCGACTCAAGCGGCTCTCGAGGTCAGAGCAACGCAGAGCGTGTACCGTTTCCCGGCGGGCGACGTGAATCTGACGGTTACTTTCACGTCGCCGCTGCTCTTAGACGACTTGGATCTGTTGTCGCGGCCGGCCAACTACATCACGTTCGACGTCACCTCCGCCGACGGCAGGCCGCATACGGTCGCGCTCTACTTCGACGTTACGGGCGAATGGGCCGTCAACCGGCCCGACCAGCAAATCCAGTGGAGTCGCGCCGAAGTGGCCGGCTTGGAGGCCTTAAGAATCGGGTCGCGCGATCAGCGCGTGCTGGCCACCAAGGGCGATGACGTGCGGATCGATTGGGGATACGTCTATCTGGCCGCGCCAAAAGGCATGGCACGTTGCGCGGTCGCGGCCGATAAAGTGGCCCGCGGGGCCTTCGCCGGCAACACGCAACTTGGCCCAGGGGACGACGCCCAGATGCCGCGAGCCGCGAATGATCGCTGGCCGGTGCTGTCGGCGGTGTTCGATCTGGGGACCATCGAAAGCCGTCCGGCGCGGCGTCACATCATCGTGGCCTACGATGACCTGTACGCGGTCGAATACTTGCAGCAGAAGCTACGGGCATGGTGGCGGCGCGATGAGGGCATGACCGCCGAAAAGATGCTCGCGGCCGCCGAAAAAGACTACGAGCAAGTGTTGCGGCGCTGTGACGCCTTCGACAAGCTCCTTGCCGCGACGGCCAGGCAATCGGGCTCGGCGGAGTATGAACGGCTTTGCCTGCTGGCATATCGCCAGGCTGTCGCTGCCCACAAGTTGGTTGCCGGTCCGGATGGCCAGCCGCTGTTCTTCTCGAAAGAGAATTTCAGCAACGGCTCGATCGGCACCGTCGACGTCACATACCCCTCGGCGCCGCTCTTCTTGCTGTATAATCCCGCGCTGGTCAAGGGAATGATGGAGCCGATCTTCTTCTTCAGCGAAAGTGGGCGCTGGAAAAAACCGTTTGCCGCGCATGACGTGGGGACGTATCCGCTGGCCAACGGCCAAACGTATCCTGAAGACATGCCCGTCGAGGAATGCGGCAACATGTTGATCTTGTCCGCGGCCATCGCGCGGGCCGAGGGGAACGCGGCATACGCCAATCGCCATTGGCGGCCGCTGACCCAGTGGGCCGAGTATTTGCGGCGCGAGGGGTTCGATCCTGCCAACCAGCTCTGCACCGACGACTTTGCTGGCCACCTGGCGCATAACGCCAATTTGTCGATCAAAGCCATCATTGGCTTGGGAAGTTATGGCAAGCTGGCCGGGGCGCTAGGGCAAAAAGACATCGAGCGCGAATACCTGGAACTGGCCAAGAGTCTGGCGGCAAAGTGGACCGCGGCGGCCGACGCGGGCGATCACACGCGCTTGACTTTCGACTGTCCCGATACGTGGAGCCAGAAATACAACCTGGTGTGGGATACATTGCTGGAACTCGACTTGTTTGCACCGCGGATTGCGCGACGGGAAATCGCCTATTACCTGACCAGGCAGAAACAGTACGGACTTCCGCTCGATAGCCGCAAAACGTATACGAAGTCGGATTGGATTGCGTGGACGGCGAGCATGGCCGAACGTGCCGAAGACTTTCAGAGCCTGATTCATCCGGTCTATCGCTTCGTTAGCGAAAGTCCGGATCGTGTGCCGATCAGCGATTGGCACGAAACGACTAATGGTAAGGTCATCGGTTTCAGGGCCCGGAGCGTCGTTGGGGGTTATTTCATGAAGATGCTGGCCGATGCCTGGCGTCGACCGCCAGACCATGCCGAAACTCGTTAACATGGCGCTCGATGGCGGGCAACTGGCCGCTCGCGGTTCGGTCAGCCACGGTCCGCATCTGCGACAAGTCGCGGCCTTCACGACGGTTGTTCACGTGCGATATCGACGATGGTTTTAACCCGCGATAATTCTCTTCGCTCTGGCTGTTCCAGCGAGTCTCGCCAAAAGCGACGACACGGCCGGGCGAGTTTACCGCGGCGCTGTGAAATCGCGTGCTGAAATGCACGAGGTGGCGCGCATCAAGGCGCGTCGTGATTTGACGGAGAAGCTCGAAGGACTCGTTCACTTCTGGTCGGCCGACATGCACGCCCAAGTCTTGCGTCGGATCGGCGGCCTGGGAAGCAAGCGCTAGCCGACACCCAGAAAGCTCAGCGATTTCTCCAACGCATCGCTTGCGTCGAGGCCCGTTTTGACAGCACTAGGCGTGCCGAATAAGCTAAAGGTTTGGCCGCCGCGCGGTGGCAATTCGCAGAAGCATCCCCGTGCCGGCCACACGACCGAGACACGAACTTGAAAAAGGCAAGCATTCCGCCGCGCATTTTCTGGTTGGCGTCGGCCTTGTTTTTCATTTCTGGCGGAACCGGTCTGGCCTACCAGGTGGTATGGTTCAAACGGTTCTCCCACGTGTGGGGCAGCTCCAGCCTGGCATTTGCCGCGGTCGGAGGCTCCTTTCTGTTTGGACTTGGGCTCGGGGCGTACGTGTTCGGTAAGTTTGCCGACCGGATGGGGGTGCCGCTGCGCTGGTATGGGGTCTGTGAGCTGCTGATCGGCGCGCTGGCGCTAGTGATTCCCTACGAGATTGCGGCGTTGGTCGAGGCTTCCGTGGGATTGTATGCGCGCATTCCCGAGGAACCCGTGTTGCGGTTCCTGGTTCAGTTTTGCATTACCCTGGTAGTGATCGGTCCCCCCTGCGCGCTAATGGGCGGAACGCTGCCGCTATTGATCCGCCAATTGACCTCGCGCGAGGGATCGCTCGATCAAGCCACGGGCTGGCTATACGCGATCAACACGTTCGGAGCCGCCGCGGGGTGCTACCTGACCGGTTTCCACTTGCTGCCCGCCTTTGGTCTGTTATTGACCAACAACGCGGCCGCGGCTGTCAACCTTTCGATCGGGATCATTTCTCTCTTGGTTAGTCGCTCGGTCCGGCGCGCGCCGGTCCGTAAGGCGCCGCCGCTCGCGGACGAGACAGAGTCAGGCGCCGGGGGTGGATCGCTTTTGGCAGGAGTGTTCGCGGCCGCCGCCCTGTCGGGCTGCGCAGCCTTGATGCTCGAAATGACATGGACGCGGCAGTTGGCGCTCGTGCTGGGCGGTTCGACCTACGCCTTTACGGCTACGTTGTTTGTGGTATTGCTGGGCATCGGCCTGGGAAGCTTGATCTATCACTGGCGGTTGCGAGACGTTCGTTCGCCTTCGCTCGTCGCGATGGTCGTGATCGGCATGCTCGCCGTAACGACTTTGGCCGGCAAGTGGTTGCTGCCGACGTTGTCGTTGCTGGTCGCGCCGGAGGACGTGCGCGAAATGCGGGGAGAACCATTCTGGAACGGCGCTATCTGCGTGGGCATTAGCATGGCGCTTGAATTCTTGCCGGCCGTGGGGATGGGGTTGCTCTTTCCCATCTTTGTGCGAATGACCCGCGCCGGCGCCGCGCACGTGGGCGCGGCCGTGGGAAACATCTACGCCTGGAACACGTTGGGATCGATCGCAGGCGCTACGTTCACCGCGCTTTTGTTGTTTCCCTGGATCGGCACCGCCGGTGCGATGGCCCTGGCAGTCGGCCTATACGTCGTGGCCCTGCTGGGGGTAATGAGCTGGCGCAGCCGGGCGGATCTCGCACGCTGCGCGGGAGTGGCTGCCGCGGGCGCCGCGGCAGTCGCGTTGATTGCTCAACCCATCGACCCTCGACTGACCAACCTTGGCTTTTACATCTATGGCGATACGCTGCCGACAGAGAACGGACCCGATTGGATGTCGCAGATTACTCCCCAGTATTTTCGCGAGGGCGCGTCGTCCAACGTGTTCGTCAACGCGGAACGCTCCGGCAATGTAAGTTTGCGAGTGAATGGCAAAGTTGATGCCAGCATTCGCGGCGACATGGTAACCCAATTGGGGCTCGCCTATTTCCCGCGAATCTTGAAGCATGACGCCAAAGACGTGCTGGTGATCGGCTTTGGCAGTGGTTGCACGTCGGGCGCGAGCCTGCTGTTTCCCGATACCCGAGTGACCTGTTGCGAAATCGAGCCGGCGGTTTATGGGGCGACCGAACAGTTTGCCGAGCAGAACCATCGGCCGCAAGAGCGCAGTCGCGCCTGGCTCGAGGCGCGCAATGCCGAACTGTCGGCGGCCGAGCAGTTGACGCCCGAACAGATCGAGGCGCAAGCGCGATTCTCGATCATATTCGGCGACGGTCGCACGGCGATTCAAGGCGCAAACAAGAAGTACGATTTGATCATTTCCGAGCCGTCGAACCCCTGGCTGGCGGGCGTGTCGAACCTTTTCACGCAGGAGTTCTTTCGCGCAGCTCGGGAGCATCTGACCGACGATGGAGTGCTGGCGCAGTGGATTCAAACGTACAGCTTCACACTCAGCGATTACTCAATGATCGTGCGGACGCTGCGTTCGGAATTTCCGCACTATGGCGTGATTGTGTTGGCAAACGGACTGGACACGGTGCTGCTGGCCTCGAACCGGCCGTTGCTGCCCCGGCCTGACGAGCTCGCGGCGCTGCAAAAGACGGTCGACGGCGTGCCCGAGATTCAAGCCGATCTTAAGAAGTGGTTTCATACGACCGACGTGCGCCGGATGCTTGTGCAAAATTACCAGCTCGGCGAAGAGCAACTCAAGCGACTGGTGGACCGCGATGGTTCGCAAGCGCTCAACACGGATTTGCATTTGCGCTTGGAGTTTGACGCGCCCCTGCACTTGTTTCGTAAGTTGACCCAGCGCAATAGCGCCACGCTCGCGTTGTTGGCGGCGATCGATCCGAAGTGGATAGCGCGCCTGGCGGCCCATGCGGGCATGGCTCCCGATTCGGGCGAACTTCACTTCCTGTTGGCCGAACATCTGCATCACCGCAGTACCAATCCCATGGTCGTCAACCCCGCGCAGAAGCCGGCCGAGTGGGACAAAGCGGCCGCCGAGCTCGACTCCGCGCTGGCCCTCGAGCCGCAGCTTGCCGACGCTCATCGCTTGATGGCCCAAATTCGCACGTTGCAGGGACGGCCAAGCGACGCCGTGGCCTCATACAACGCGCTCGTGCGACTTGCCCCCGAAGACGCCGTGGCGCATGCCGAGCTGGCACAGCAACTGCTGAAGCTCAAACAGCCCGCTCAGGCCGTCGCCCATTTCCGCGAAGCCTTGCGGCTCCAGCGCGACGTCTCGGTGGTGTCGGGCAGCTTCACGTGGGCCAATAATCTCGCCTGGCTGCTGGCCACGAGCCCGGACGCGAAAATTCGCAACGGCGCCGAGGCCGTCGAGTGGGCCCGCAAGGCGTGCCAGGCCGACGGCTACAAGAATCCCTCGCTGCTGGACACGCTCGCGGCGGCCTTGGCCGAGGCGGGCCAGTTTGACGAAGCAATCAAAGTATCGCAACAGATGATCGAGCTGGCCGCCGGAGAGCAGAAGACTGTCGATTCCGCCAAGGCCCGCATCGAGCTATTTCGATCATCGCAGCCTTTCCATGAAGAGTGACCGCGCCACCGACGTTGCCTAGGCGCGAGCATGCTTGCCGCGGTGGCTCGGCTTGCATATAACAAGCAACCGCTCTGTCCCCATTTCCGCCAACTCTGCGGCCCGCGGAGACTGGTCAATGGCCCGGATCGCCCCGCTTTCGATCACCACGGCACCGCCCGAAGCGCGAGCCGAATTGGAGCGGCAAATGGCGGCGCACGGTCGCGTGACGAACATGAAGTGCACCTTGGCCCACTCGCCGCCGGCCCTGGCGGCCCTGATGCAATGGTACCCACTTTTCGAAGCCGTCTTGCCGATCCTGGGAATGCGCATGACGACGTTGTTCGTCCATGCGATTTCGACCCAGACCGATTGCCTCGTCTGCTCCACGTTTTTTCGCCGCTGGCTAATCGAACAGGGAGATGTTCCGGACGCGCTGGCGCTCGACGAGCGGGAACACACCGTGGTCGAGTACGGCCGTCAACTGGCAATCGACGCACATGGCGTCTCCGACTCGCTCTATTCGCGGCTGGCCGCGTGGCTGACTCCAGACCAGATCGTGACGATCACGGCCTTTGGCGGATTGATGATCGCTACAAATGTCTTCAACAATGCCTTGCAAGTCGAGTTGGACGACTACTTGCAACCGTTTCGCAAACCTCAAGGCGACGCTCGCACACAAGCGGCTCGCGCAGCGCAATGAGCGAATTTCGAGGACGCGTGGCATTCATCACTGGCGCCGCGCATGGCCAGGGCCGAGCGGCCGGGTTGGCTCTGGCCCAAGAGGGGGCAAACATCGCAGCTCTCGACGTGGCCCGTCAACTTAGCTATCCCGGGTATGGCCTGGGCACGGGCGAGGCCTTGCAGTCGCTGACCGACGAATGCCGCGCTTTGGGAGTTGACGCCCTGGCCCTGGCGGCCGATGTGCGCGACGACACGGCGGTGTCGGCGGCGGTTCGTCAGACAGTGGCGCAATGGGGCCGAGTCGATATTCTGTTCAACAACGCGGGCATCTGTGCCTATGGCCTGGCCCACGAGCTTTCTGAGGAAGCCTGGGATGCGATGCTCGACATCAATTTGAAAGGCGCGTGGATCGTGGCGCGGCACGTGATCCCGCAGATGATCGCGCGCCGCGCCGGCGTGATTATCAACAATTCCTCGATCGCTGGGTTGCGCGGCATGGCACGCTTGAGCCACTATGCCGCGTCAAAATGGGGATTGGTGGGACTAACGAAGTCCTGGGCGATCGAGTTGGCACCGTACAACATTCGAGTTGTTTCAATCCATCCTACGGGCGTCAATACGCCGATGAACGACGGCCTGGCGGCGCTCGAGGGCACGACGCCGGCGGCGATTGCCGAGCGCTCGGCGGGAAACCTGCTCGACGTGCCATGGATCGAACCGGCCGACGTCGCGGCGGCGGTGGTCTACCTGGCCTCTGACCGAGCCCGCTTCATCACTGGCTGTCAATTCGTGCTCGACGCCGGATTGTTGACCCGCTAGATCAGAGCCGCCGCCGTGGTTCGGCACCAACCCGAGCCTCTGTGGCACTCGACTTGTGGCACTCGATCTGCCCCGACACGGTTTGTGAACACAGCAGAATCGGGCCGACGACGGAATTGTGATGCGGCGAGGCGTGGTGGGCAAAGGCGATCCTCCTCATCGTGACGTGATCCGCAGGTAGTACCCATCGGGGTCAGCGATTCGGAAGTCGGTCAATCCCCACGACTGCTTGCGCAACGGCGACAGGATGCTCTTGTAGCCGCTGGCTTTGACTTTTTGGAAGAATTCCTGCACGTCATCGACCTCAAGTACGATCTCAGTCCCCAGTCCACGCCGAGCCCTCTGAACTTCGGGATTGAAATGGTGTTGTTTGGGCAAACCAGCGGCTGGTCCAAGACCGATTAGCACGGAGCCAGAGCGAACAGGCACGTAGCCTGGCTCCCCCATCAATCGCTCGAAGCCGAGCACGGAAGTGTAGAAGTCGATGGATTTCTCCATGTCGCTCACAAATAGTTCCAGCCGAAGAGTCATTCCTTGCGGCTTGGAACTTTTCTGGTCGTCAGCAACTGCGGCGGCGAAGGCCACGAGGATCGATGCGAGGGTGAGGCAGATAGCGGTCTTCATAGTCGGCTCCACTGAAGAACTAATCCTGTGCGGTCATTGTGGGGTAGTCAGTTTAAGGACACAGACCGATCGAATCAGCACGTTCTCGAATCAGCACGTTCTCGAAATAAAAAACCCCGTCGCAACCGAAGCTGCGGCGGGGCCGGAACAGAGAAGAGGCCGACATCCGATCATACTCACCCCGACTGGGGTGATGCAACAGTTTTTCTAGTGTTACTTCGCGGTTGTCCCCACCGGTCCTCCTGCGGCCCTCGAAGACGGCGGATCCCCGGCGCCCGTTGGCCCGTCCAGTAGGGAAATCCGCTGCGCAATCGGTCTAGCTTGTGGCGAGTGCCGCGACTTGACAGACCCGTCAAAAACGGTCACTGTTTCAGACATCACTGTTTCGATGCCTAGGGATCGCATGCCAGGAGCCGTCCGTGGGAGCGGCTCGATTTGGCGCACTCTTGCTTTGGAATAACGGCACGTTGCCCCAGGGGCTCGACCATGAACAAGCTTTGTGTCGTTGCGATTGGATGGGTGCTCGCCTTGTCCGGCCCGTTGTGTGCCGAAGCGGCCGAGCGGCCCAACGTGCTCTTCATCGCCGTCGACGATCTGAATCACTGGGTCGGTTATTTGGGCCGCAACCCCCAGACGATCACGCCCAACATAGATCGCCTGGCGGCGCGCGGGGTGCGCTTCACACGCAGCTATTGTGCCGCGCCGGTCTGCAATCCGTCGCGCGCAGCGCTGATGTCGGGTTTGCGTCCGTTCACCTCCGGAGTTTATGAGAACGACGACGATTGGCGGACGGTCATCTCGCCCCAGCTCACGCTCGTCACCGCGTTTCGCAACGCCGGCTATTACACGGCGGGCGCCGGCAAGATTTATCACGAAGGCTGGCCGCGTCGCGCCGAATGGGACGACTATCTCGAAAAGCCCGGCAACGATCCGAAGCCCGACGGGCGCGATGGCGTGGGTGGAATCAAGTTCGCCCCGCTCGATTGCCGCGACGAGGATCTGCGGGAATGGAAAATCGTCAAGTACGGCATCGACCAATTGCAAAAGAAGCACGACAAGCCGCTGCTGCTCACGATTGGCTTGCACAAGCCGCACATGCCGTGGAACGTTCCCCGCAAGTACTACGACATGCATCCGCTCGACAAGATCGAGCTTCCCAGGGTGCAAGACGATGACCTGGCCGATATTCCTCCTTCCGGCGTGCGGATGGCCAAGCCCGATGGCGACCACCGAGCCATCCTCGAATCAGGGCGCTGGAAAGACGCGGTACAAGCTTACCTGGCGGCGGTTTCATACGCCGACGCGATGATTGGGCGGCTCATCGACGCGTTGGACGCGAGCTCCTATCGTGACAATACGATCATCGTCCTGTGGGGCGACCACGGATGGCACCTTGGTGAGAAGCAGCACTGGCGCAAGTTCGCACTGTGGGAGGAGGCCACACGCGCGCCCTTGATCTGGGTCGTGCCCGGCCTGACCAAACCCAACACGGTCTGCGACCGCACCGTGGATTTTATGACTATCTATCCCACGCTCACGGACCTGGCCGGCATTG
Organism: Planctomycetia bacterium; assembly: GCA_041497975.1. Taxonomy (GTDB): domain Bacteria; phylum Planctomycetota; class Planctomycetia; order Pirellulales; family PALSA-1355; genus PALSA-1355. The sequence goes on from JBGQHN010000007.1 coordinate 28,735, forward strand.
CAACTCCAAAGCACGTCGAAGGCAAGAGCATTCGCACGCTCTTGGCCGATCCACGCGCCACGTGGACCGAACCGGCCGTAACGACCTATGGGTTCAAGAATCACGCGGTCCGCACCGAAGGCTGGCGCTATATCCGCTATGCCAATGGTGACGAGGAGCTATACGACGAATCGCACGATCCGTACGAATGGACAAACCTGGCGGCGGATCCCAAGCTGGCGTCGCGAAAGGCCGAGCTGGCCGGGCTCGTGACCACGAAGGACTCGCCCGATGTCTCGGAAGCAGCGGGTGGAAAAAAGCGCCGACAAGCCCGGTAAATCTTCAACCGTTGGGATAAATATGCTGTCGGTCGACGGTGCGTTTCTAACGCACTATTTCGCTGACCGGCGATCCTTGAATCACGCAGCCGACGCAATGCGTCGTGTATTCGAACGGGTCGCCGTCGTAGAGCGCGACGTCACCGTCTTTGCCGACCTCGAGCGAACCGACCCGCTTTTCAATACCGAGGATTTTGGCGGCGTCGATCGTGATCGATTTCAGTGCCTGCTCGAACGTGAGCCCGTTGGCCGCGGCCACGGCCGCCTCGAATAGTACGACGCGCGTCTTGGGGACATAAGATTCGTAGCCACTTTGCAGCGCTAGCGGCACCCCGGCGGCGACCAGCTTTCCCGCAGTCTCCATGCTCAGGTTCTCCTGTTCGCCGATCGAGCGCTGCATGGTCGGGTGGATGATTACCGGCACGCGCGCGGCCTTGATTTCATCGACCAGTAGGTAGGCCTCGGCCGCGCCGTCGAGCCAGATCTTGATGTCAAACTCCTTGGCCAGGCGCAGCGCACTGGCGATGTCCTGCGCGCGTTGCGTCGTGATCATCAGCGGCTGCTCGCCGGACAGAACTCGACCAAGCGTCTCCAATCGCAAGTCGCGCGGAAGCGGTTCGGCTTTCTCCCCGGCAGCGGCCGTCCGACGCTGCTTCTCCAGGTACTCGCGGGCTTTGATCAATTCGGCGCGCAACATGGCCATGGTCTTGCCGCGAGTTCCCGGGCTCTTGCCAAGAAGCTTTTGCGCGCCCGGACCAATCGTGGCGGCCACGGCCCGCGCTTCGACGAATACCGCGACATTGGTCGTTTTGCCGGCCGTCTTGGCGATCAGCGTTTGACCCGACATCAACTCGCCCGGCGCATGCCCGGCGTGAATCGTCGTTACACCGAAGCTGCGAATCCATTCGATCAAATCTTCTTGAGCGTTGTAGGCGTCGATGGCGCGCAGCTCAGGCTGTATCGGCGAAGAGCGCTCGAGTTGGTCCTGGTCGTGGGGGCTGTTAAGAATGCCCGAGAAGCCAACCGTGCTGTGGGCGTCGACAAGTCCCGGCGTAGCCACGTTGGCTTCGAGCACGCGGAACCCTTGCGGCACCGCGATCTGGTCCGCGCGACCGATGGCGGTAATTCTTCCGTCCTGGATCACGACCATGCCGTTCTCCAACGGCGGGCCGGCCATGGTGTGCAGCGTCTTGGCGCGCACCGCGACTTGGGCCCAGGCGGTCCGCGCTCCGGCGGCGTACATCGACAGGCAGATCAGCGCTCCAAGCATGACTCGGGTCATTTCGCACCCCCGAAATCGACGTTGTCAAAACAGCAGAGATAGGGCGATTGGTCGTGACCGGCACCGTAGCCTCCGACGGCGTACAGGCGGTCGCCCGGGTCGTTGCGATCGAAGACTTTGACTCCCTCGACCCAGGTCTCGATCGTCTTGCAATAGACGCTGAGCGGATCGCCCTCGAGAATCGCGAAGTCGGCGTCTTTGCCCACGGCGAGCGAGCCGATGCGGTCCTGCAAGCTGAGCATTTCGGCCCCGGCCAGCGTCAGGGCTTTGAGGGCGCCGGCGCGCGACATTCCCGCGCGCACTGCCAAGGCTGCGCTGCGGCGAAACAACCGGGAGTCCGTGATCCAATCGTCGGTGTGGAACGCGGTAAGCACGCCGGCTTTTTCCAGGATTCCACCGGTTTCGAAGCGCGAATAGCGGGCTTCGAGCTTGCCGCCCGGCGAGTCGATCACGATGACCGAGCACGGAAAATGTCCGGCCGCGATTTCATCGGCCACTTTCCAGCCGTCGCTCACGTGATGCAAAACGACGTGCAGTCCAAACTCGCGCGCCAACCGCATCACGGTCAGGATGTCGTCGTGCCGATGCGTGTGATGGTGAACGGTTCGCTTGCCCTTGAGCGCCTCGACCAGCGCTTCGAGGTTCAGGTCGCGCGGCGGAAGCTTGCTGGGATCGCCCGCGGCGCGTGTGATTTTATCCTGGTACTCGCGGGCCTTGATATACTGCTCGCGCACCAGGAAGGCCGATTTGCCGCGGCTTCCGGGAAACGGAGGATCGCGCATGGAATTCGTGCCATTGGCCATCTTGAGGCCTCCCAACGGAGCGCCCTCGGCATCGAGCATGAAGAAGTGGTCGATCTTCTTTGGCTTGGGATTGAGCCGCAGTTTGACGTACACGGTCTGCCCGCTGATCAGGTGTCCCGATCCGGGCATGATATTGAGCGTCGTCAGGCCCCCCGCCACGGCTCGTTTGAATCCCGGGTCGTGCACGTTGAGCGAATCGTAAATGCGCACCCCGGGCTGAATCGGTCCGCTGCCATCGGCGCCGCCCAGCCCCCCGCTTCCGCCGATGTGGCTGTGCGTGCAGATCAGTCCCGGCATGATCGTTCGACCGCTGACGTCGACCTTCTCGGCGTCGGCGGGAATCGTAACCTCGCCCGCCGCGCCCACCGCGACGACCTTTCCCTTCTCGATTACGAGCACGCCATTGGGAATCTCATCGCCTTCGATACGAATGATTCGCGCGCCGGTGAATGCTCGTGGTCGCTCTTGTGCTAGCGCCGCGCTGGCCGCCAGCAGCAAGAACCCCGCTGTAAAGCCAAACAGAATTGCCCGCATGATGCTCTCCCGGTTGAATCGCACGTGCCTGACTCGCGCTAGGTGGCGGATCAGGTTCCCAGTATAGTCGGCACTTGAGGAGTGGCCTACCATCGAAGTTGGCTGGGGCCGAATGATCGGGCGCGGGCCGCACATCGGCGGTAAAACCCCCAGGGCGATGGATTTGGCAGGGCCTTGCTGGCCCCTGGCAAGCTGGTCGGGACACGGGACGGTGCTTTAACTGGCCCGATCAATCACTTAGACTTCGGGCAACATTCACTGCGCGGGCGAGAAGGTCGACAATCGCCACTCGGCATGGTCACCCAGGGCATCACCACCCGGCTCGCGGAAAGTTGGTGCGCTAGGGCCGCGATGAATCATCACCCGAGGGTGGAAAACGATTGGTCGAATTCGACCGCCACGACTCGGCTCCGCTGGCGACTCGTGTTGACGTTGATGTTGATTTGCTTCATGGCGCATTTCAACCGCGTCGCCATGGCGGTGGCCGGCGACGCGCGAATCATGGACGAGTATCAGATTTCGCCGACCATGATGGGCACCGTGTACTCGGCGTTCCTTGCCGCCTATACGCTGTTCATGATTCCCGGAGGTTGGCTGATCGACCGTCGCGGGCCGCGATTTGCGCTGCAACTCGTTTGCTTTGGTTCGGCCCTATTCGTGGTGTTAACCGGATGCGTGGCCTGGTTGGCCACCTCCGGAAAGTTTGCGCTAGGCGCCTTCATCGCCGTCCGGTCGCTGATGGGAATCGTGAGCGCTCCGTTGCACCCGGCCTCGGCCAAGGCTGTGTCGCTGAATGTCCCGGCCGGCGGACGCTCGGCAGCCAACGGATTGATCACCGGCTCCGCGCTGTTGGGAGTGGCTTCGACCTATGTTCTCTTCGGTCGTCTCGTCGATTGGCTCCAGTGGCCCGCCGCTTTTATCGTCGCCGGGTTGATGACGGCCGGCGTCGGGTGGCTGTGGAGCCGAAACGCGCTACGCGAGGCAAACACTTCGAACGAATCCGCGCTCCATCGCGACCGAGCCCGATCGGCCCGGTTCGAGCAACATCCGCAGCGCGAGGCGTCGATTTGGTCCTTCGCCCGGCGGAACAAGAACTTGTTGTTGCTCACCTCGAGCTACGCGGCGGTCGGCTATTTCCAGTATCTGTTCTTCTACTGGATGCACTATTACTTTGAAACGGTGCTTCGCCTGGGCGCGCACGAGAGCCGGTTTTATTCGAGCATCCCGCCGCTTGCGATGGCCCTGGCGATGCCCCTGGGAGGCTGGATTTCGGACCGCATCGAAACGGCGTTTTCCTGGCGCGCCGCCCGCGCCGGCCTGGCCATCGTGACCATGGCCTCAAGCGCAGGACTGCTTCTGCTGGGTACTTTGGCTGTTGATGTGTTTTGGATCGTTACCTGGTTGTCGTTGGCGCTGGGCGTGTTGGGCATGGCGGAGGGCCCCTTCTGGGTGACCGCCATTGAAGTTGGCCGGCGCGGCGGTGGGCTGTCGGCCGGGATCTTCAACACGGGCGGCAACGCTGGCGGAATTTTAGCGCCGGTCGTTACGCCCTGGATCAGCGAGACACTCGGTTTCGGCTGGCAGAGCGGAATCGCGGTCGGCAGCGCCGTGTGTCTGGTCGGGGCGGCACTGTGGTACTGGATCGACCTCGATCGGCCGGACGATTGCGATGAGCGGCAGATTCTGACATCATCCTCATGACACTTGCCCACGCCCACCGCAGAACCATAGCAGGCCTCGCCCGCAATTATGAAGATCACCAAGATCGACTGTCATGTTTTGCTAATCCCCGATTACGACGCGCAGGCCTGTTCTTCGGCCCAGGACGATTTGATCGTCGAAGTTCACACCGACGAGGGACTTGTTGGAATCGGCGAGACGGACACCAATCCCTGGGTCGCCCGCGAGTGCATTCGAGCCCGCGGCACGCACTGCATGGGACTGGGTCTGGAAGAGATGCTGATGGACAGCGATCCGCTCGATCCCGAGGCCGTCTGGCAGAAACTCTACAGCGGCTCGAAGATGACGGGCCGTCGCGGAGCGCTCGTATGTGCCCTGGGCGCGATCGACATGGCATTGTGGGACATTCGCGGACAAGCGCTCGCAAAACCGATTTGTGAGCTTCTCGGCGGATCGGCCGATCGCACAATCGTGCCCTACGCTTCTCTGCTGGCCACCGGACACACGGTCGACGCGCAATGCCAGTCTCTGATTCACAAGTGCGTCACTGCGCGAGCGCTGGGATTCCAGGCTGCCAAGCTCGAGGTCTGTATTAATGGGCCTTACAGCCACAATGGCTTGCAAGCGCCAGATCAATCGGTGGTGGATATCGTGGCTGCTTGTCGCGAGGCCGTGGGACGCGCTTTTACGCTCATGGTCGACGTGGCCTACGCCTGGCCCAATGCGCGGCACGCTCTCGATGTCCTCGAGCGACTGGCGCCGCAGAACTTGTTCTTTGTGGAAACGCCGATCGACATCGATGACTTGGACGGCTATGCTCTGCTGGCCGAGCGTTCGCCAATTCGCATCGCAGCCGGCGAATGGCAAAACACGCATTGGGAATTCTTGGATTTGGCCGACCGGGGCCGGTTGGCTGTGCTGCAGCCGGACGTCGGCCGCGTGGGCGGATTCAGCGAGGCCCGCAAGGTTTGTCGCATTGCCGAGGATCGCGGGCGGCTGATCGTTCCGCATTGTTGGAAGAGTGCCGTCGGCATCGCCGCCAGCGCCCATTTGGCGGCGGCGACGCCCACTTGCCCCTATCTTGAATTCCTGCCTGCCGAGCTAGCGGAGTCAACCCTGCGGCGCGAGCTCGTGCTCGACGAGTTCCAGGTCGTGGACGGCAAACTGAAAGTGCCAGACAAACCAGGACTGGGCATCCAGCTCAATCGCGATGCTCTCGAACGATTCGCCGAGCGATCGCGGTAGGTTTCTCGGGCGTGGCGAGAGCGTGTTGCCCTCGGTCGCCGGTGGTATACTGTGCCCGCAGTCGCACGGCATCGACGTTTTGGTGGCGGATGTCAAGCAAGCATTCAATCACGCGTCGCAACTGGCTACGGCAAGCCGCCGTCACTGGCACCGCGACGCTCAGCACGCGCGTTTGGGGACCAGCGACCATGGCGGACGAGGGTAGCGACCCGGTAATCGTGGACTCGCACGTTCATGTTTGGAAACACGACGCAAACTATCCTTGGGCGGACGATCTGAAGGAACCGCCCCACGAGGATGCCCTGCCGAGCACGCTGTTGGACCGGATGCAGACCCACCAGGTTCAAAAGACCGTGATCGTGCACGTGATCTATTACCGGTGGGATTGTCGCTACAGCGCCGCATGCATCCGCCAGCGGCCCGACAAGTTCATGGGTGTGTGCCGAGTCGATCCCCAGAGTCCGCAGGCGGTGACGGACCTCGATCGCTGGACGGCCGAAGGTTTTCACGGCGTGCGGTTGAGCCCCGCGGCCGATCCGTCGGGAGACTGGATTCGCGACAAGAACCAGATGGATGCGATCTGGAGCCGTGCCGCCGCGCTGCGGATTCCCCTATGCGTGCTGTGTCCCATTTCGCGGATTCCCGACGTGGAACAAATCCTTGAGCGGCACGCTGACCGGGTTGACGTGTGCATCGATCACATGGCCGATTGCCCGATCGACCAACCCCAAGAGCTAAAGAAGCTGCTGGCGCTCGCGCGACACAAGCGGGTTTACGTGAAACTCAGCCACGTGTGGTCGTTGTCGCGCGAGCCGTA
>JBGQHN010000008.1:0-35185 GCA_041497975.1 Planctomycetia bacterium
GATGTCACTGCGTATGGCAGAAAAACGAGGAACAGTCAGCATGGAACGCGTGTCCTGAAGATCCTTTCGAAAGGCTGGCCACGACCCCTTGGCCGGGAGCAGATCCAGGTATAACGCATTGTAGCCGGTGGGAAAAGTGCCGCACACTCGCCGAAGGGGCGGCCATGCTACTCGTCGATCGTCGTCGCGGCCGGCACGGCGCTGCCATTGCCGGGGCTTTTTCTCGGGCTCGAGGCCAGCGGCGCCCGCACGCTCTGAGGAGTCAGTACGGCCGTGCCGGGCGGATGCTCAGCGCTTGCGGGCACGGTCGGCGCTGCGGCATCGGCCGCGGCCGGCGGGAGAGCGACGTGGGCCAGCTCCGTGTCGTTCATCTGGCTGATCGCCGCGTCGACGGCGGCCAAGGCCGTGTCGTTGGGGACGGTTGACATCGACACTGTCGCTGGGCTGGCAACAGGACTTGCACTGGCGCCAACGGGCGCGATTGGACTGAGCAAGTAACTGATGACCGCCAAGGCGTCGCTCGGCGAAACGCGGCCGTCGCCGTTGACATCGACATAGCGGTTCGACACCGTTGTGCTGGCGGTGGCCGTCATGACAGCCGGCGAGGCCACAGCCGAAAATGAACTGCCGGCCGTCGTTCGCGTCAAGAGGTCGCTAATGACCACAAGCGCGTCAATGCTCGAAATCCGACCGTCGCCGTTGACGTCCAGCGGCATCGCCACGTTGTGGGCCGCGGCCGGAGCGGCCGGCGGGGCCACCGCCGCGACTTCTTCCGGCGCGCCGTGGCGCACGATGCGCACCGCATCGGCGATGACAAATCCATCGGCGGCGCTGCTCAGGCCAACCCTCAGCATGCCGCTGGTGACGTTAAGCGAGGTGAGCATTTCCCACATCACGCCATCCGAGAACACGTCGTTTGCCGCTTGCCGCTGATCGACGTGGTAAGTGTTCGCGGACACCTCGCCATCGGCAACGGTGAACGGCGAATTCGCGGCGCGATTGCCGAAAGGCACCCAGGTGGTGAAAACGTCATATTGTCCCGGCGCCAAGTCGTTGAAAGTCCAAGTGCTGTGCTCGGCGCCCTGTCCGGGGGCGGCGGAATGAATCTGCCCGCCAAACGACGACGAGTTGGCGTTCGTCGCCCAATTGCCGAATGCTTGAAAACCCGACGCGGCGTCATCGATCGTAAACTGACCTGGTCCAACCGCCCCGCCGAAACCCCGCACGTCGAACGTGTAGGGCTGTTCGTCGTCATCGTCGCTGGCAATCGAAATCTTGGCCCGCCGCTCCCCCGGCTGCGAGGGGTGGAAAATGATCTGAAAGCTGCTTTTGAAGCCGGGCGCGATGACCGCGCTGGGCTGCGTCAGAACGGTGAAGTCGCAAGCCTCGTCGCCGCCGACCTGGACCCGCGGACTGCCGGTCAAATGCAGGTCGGCATTTCCCGTATTCGTCACGGTAAAGGTGTGCGTGAGCGAATTGCTGGCGGTCGCCACGGTGCCGAAATCCGTGCCGTCTCCGATCGCGGGCGATTCATCGAGTGTGCCGATCGATTGCTCGAAGCCCGCCACGTCCATCTCCGGCACTTGCGGTCCGATTCCATCGGCGACAATGCGCACCGCGTCGGCGATCACATAGCCATTGGCATTATCGGCCAGCCGCACGGCCAGGGTGCCGGTTGAAATCGAAAACATGCCCAGGCTTTGCCAGGTAATGCCGTTGGATTGATCGCCCGTGGGCGCAAGCTGCTGGTTCACCAACACCCGGCCCAACGAAGTTGGCCCGTCGAGGATCGTGTAGGGGGCGTTGGTGGCCCGATTCGTAAACGCGCTCCACCGCGCGAAGACCTGGTAGTTTCCGGCGCCCAAGTCGTCAAACGTCCAAGTCGCAAAGTTGCCGCCGGCGCCAGGGGTGTGATAGTCGTAGTCGGTCTGGTACGCCAAGGTGTTGGTCAGGTTGACCCAACCCGCCGTCTGGCTATAGCCCGGGTCGCCGTCGTCGATGATTTGTTCATTCGTCGGAGCGTCGGCGAAGATGATCGTGCACACTCCGATCGGATCGTTCATCTGCGCATTCAGGGCGTTCGAAAGCTTTAGCGAGAATTTCTTGTTGGGAGCATAATCGGTATCCGTGCGGATCAGGACCGTTACCTGTTTTGTGGTGACTCCCGGCGCGAACGTCAGGGTCCCGAGCTGCGCATTGTAGTCGTCCACGGGCTTGGCGGTGCCCTCGATCGTGGCGAAATCCATGCTGACGTCGCGGCCGCTCGGGGCGTCCATTGCCACGGTAAACACCGCGGCCCGCAGCCCTTCTTCGGTCGTCGTGACGTGCACGTCATTCACGTACAGCGATGGCAAGGGGTCGTTGTCGAGGATGGTGCCGAGGCCGATACTGTCGGTAATACGGCCGGTATCCGTATTGCTCAGCATCACCGAAAAAGTTTCCGTCCCCTCGTTAAATTTATCGCCCACGATTGGCACGGTGATCTTCGCCGTGCCGCCGCCGGGTGCCAACGTCGCGGCGCCTCCGCGCGGAAGATAGTCACTGGCGGCAACGGCCGTGCCGTTGAGCGTCGTGTAAGCGACCGTGACGTTCTTGCCGACCGAGCCGAAGCCGGAAAGCGTGAACACGGCGTTATTCGTGCCCGAGTCCCCTTCAAGCACGGTGACGTCGTTGATCGACAATTCGATATCATCGTTGAGAATCTTGCCGACGGCCTGGCGCCGTTTCAAACTCGCGTTGGTAATATTGGTGAGCTTTACCAAAAACGTCTCGTCAGATTCGACCAGGACGTCGCCCTTCACCTGAATCGTGATGGCGCGCGTTTGCGTGCCTCCTGGATTGAAAGTCAGAGTGCCCGACTGCGATTGATAATCAACGCCCGCAGCTGCGGTTCCGTCTTCCGTGGCGTACTCGACAGTGATAGGCAAAACGGTATTGCCTGCAAACGTGACCGTGAAGATAAAATTGGTAGTGCCGCTATCGCCTTCGAACTGAGCGACGTCGCCGACAGTCACTCCTTCGCGGGCCCGCCGAACGGCCTCAAACCCGTCGACCAGGCCAAAGCCGCTGAAGGCATCGACGCCTTGGCCGTTGGGAATCGGGACTTGGGCGCCCGAGTTATCCAGGCGGCTGACGACATCGATCGCGGAGTCTTGCATAGCCTTGAGCACTTCGCTCGGCGTCAGGCTGCCCCGCCCGCCGGCCGCTTGAAGCATCAAGGCGGCGATCGCGGCCAGATGCGGGGCGGAGGCGCTCGTCCCGGAAAAATTTGGGAAAGTGTCCGCGTCTTGAGGGATGTCACGGCCGAAGAACGTGGTGTTACCGTTGTCGACGCCAGTCAACTGCGGACTTTCGCGATTGATCGCCGAGGGGAGCGGATTGCCGGCCGTATCAAACAAAATCGGAGTGCCGCCGAGTGAGGAAAAGGATTCGAGCACCGGAGTGGCCCCGTTAAATTCCGGCGTTCGGAAATAAGGAGCGGCCGCCACGCCGATCGCTCCAGCGGCATTGGCATGGCCAAACAACGTGCTGCTGTCGGTAGCAAAGCCGGTGATGCGGGCGAGGATTCCATTGGTATAGGCGACGTACTTCAACAGGTTCGGAACCGCGCCAGAGAACAAGTCAATCGAAATGTAGAATGTCGCATCCGGTCCGGTATTGACCCAGCTGTTCATGATTTCGACGGGATCGCCACCGGCAACGTTATTGATATCAATGCTGCGGTCGACGATGGTCGTGCCGTCCGGCCCATAAAGGTAGAAATCAACGTCACTGGTGGCGCTCAAGCCTCCAAGCGATCCAAACGGCTGGTCCCACTGCAATATAAAAGCAAACGAGGCGCCGGACGGGATGAAAACCGGCTGTTTCGTGACCACGCCAGGTCCTGGATCGAAGTCGTGCAGTCGGCCTTGAATTGGACCGAGCTGGCCGGAATCGACGAAGGTGCCTTGGTAAGAGTTGTTCGCGTTGTTCCCCGCGGAAGAGAAATACGTGACCCCCGACGCAACCACATCGTCGACCGCCTGCGCGATAACGCCGTCTTGAAAGAACGGCTCGTTGAAATAGCCAACGTCGTCGACAATGACGTCACACCCCGCGGCCGCCAAAGCCCGAATGTTATTCGCAAAGTTGATCGGGCCCAATTCAGCCGTCGCAAACTTAATTGCCGCCCCAGGCGCGATATCGTGAATCAACTGCGCCATTCCACGGCCTTCATCATTCCCAAAGGGGGAGTCCTGCAGGATTTGCGTTTGCGCGGGAAGGTCGCCCGTGGCGATGTCGCGCTGGACGCCGTCCACTCCGCCGGCATAAGGAACGAGATCGAAGCTATCGGATAGAATGCCCACCGTCAGGCCGGTACCATCGACGTTAAAACCGGCCCGTGCCAGGTCGGCTCGCAACGCTTCGTCGCCCTGAGTCGTCACCAAGCCGCCGGACGTATTCGGCTTGTGCACGGTGCGGACACTGGCCAGGCCATTGAGAGTGGCCAATTCCGACAATGAGGGAATTGGAATAGAACCGACGACCTGCGAGCCGATCGATTCCATGTTCGTCATCCCCAATCGGGCCAACTGACTCTTAAGCGCGTTCACGTCGCCGGTTGCCACAGTTTCCACGGTCACGACGTTTCCCGCCACGAGCAGAGAACTATTCGAGCCAGCAAACGGCGTTCCCGGATAATTGACCTGTTGAAATTGGTACTCCTCGCGCAACAGCGTCAAATCGAACCCGAGACGTGCCATGGGCCCGTCCTTTCCCGCCAGGTCCAGGCCGTGAAAGTCGGCGAGCGCCGCCTCGTATGCCGTCTGGGGTTGTTGGTCGCCACCGACGCCCAGTCCGGGGGTGATGGACAGGAGAATTCGCCTTTCCAATCGTTCGCCCCGCAAGCGCGCTGCGTGATGGACTGCGGACTTGCTGGAGCCACGGCGTAGGCTGGGGATAGTACGGATTGCCATAGGGCACTCTTCTCGGCAGTCTTGATCAAAGGGTGTGGGCGCACACTCTGGCGGGGAAACGTCGCGCGCGAGCGGCCGACTGACAGTCAAATTCTTGCAAAAAGGCTGCGCTACGCGCGCGATTCAATCGTAGTTAGAGGCGATTCGAGCCGCAAGAAGAATCGGTCGCGCCAGGAGCTTCCATCCTCGACGCACGAAAAAAGAGCGGCGCCGACCTTAAACGATCGGCGCCGCATTCATCTCGACAGGACGTTTGGCCCGCGTCAGGAATCCTGGCCTCGCAGAGTCCAGCTGGCGGGCAGCCACAATAAAACCCGGTCCTACGGTCCAATTCCCGGAATTCCGCCGGCGGCCTGGGCGTTCCTGAAGGCCGTTCCCAGCAACTGCAGCACGCCCTCTTCGGCGCTGAGTCGAATCTTGATCGCGTTGGGTTCGGGCGTCACGACCAAACTCACGTGATCCTTGCCTTGCGCTGCGGCCAGGTCCTTGGCCATGGCGGCCACGGTTGGCTCGTCGTGCATGGCGGCGGCAAATTGGAAAATAGGCGCCAGCGAAACGTTCAATTGAAACGGAGGCACTTGCCTGGTGGCTTCGGCTTTGGACTTGTCAATGAGCTTTTTGCACATCGACAGACTATCGGTCCCTACCGCCAGATAAACGCTCTTGGCTCCGATTCCCACCGCCACGTCGAGTTTCTCACCCAAAACTTTCGAAATTTGTTCCGACGCTGGCACCGGGATCGAAGTCGTATGGAAACGAACGCCGTCGTGCTGGGCGGCGTCGAACTTGATGCCGGGGAAGTTCGGCTCCTTCTCGGCCAGCTTGGCAAATTTCTTCAGCGCGTCTTCCAGCGGCTTGGGATCGGCCACGTGGGCCCCCACCACAAGCGCCATTGCCTTGTCGCTCAAACTGAGCGTGGCGCCGGCATCGACCTTGCCGCTTTCGATCGTGGCTTGAATGGCGTCGAAGACCTGCGCGACCATTTCCTTGGCGAGCTTTTTCGACGACTCATCGGTCAGCTTGTCGTTCGCCTCGAGCTGCTTGAGCGCGTGCTCGCGCAGCGCCTTCAGGCCGCTCACCAATTGGTCGCTTTCGGTCTTGGCGATCTTGGCGCTCAGATTCAATGAGGCCGCCGCGTCGGGCACCAGAAATCCGGCGAAATCCGACGTCGAATTCTGGACCTGCGCGATTTGCCTGGCCGAATCGCTGTCCGCGACGACGGCGATCGCCAGGTCGACGTGAGCACTCTTGGCCTTGGTGTCCAAGGCCACGCCCAAAGTCAGCTGGTCCACGTCGTTGATGGCTTTCGCCAGGGCCTGGATCTGCGTCTCGACCATCTTTTGGCGCGCGGCGTACGCTTCATCGCTTTCGTCGCTCTGACGGCTCAGCCCAGCCTCGACGCCCATCCGCAACTGGTCGATCAACATTGAGCGGTAGACTTCGGGAATGTTTTGCACGTACAACCGCGCCGCGATGTCATACGACTTTTCCAGCCCCCCAAACAATTGTGTGGGGTCTTTGGGCGCGGCGGCCAGCGATTCTTGCGTCTGACCAACAAACGCCCAGCCGTTTTTCTGCGTGACGAACACCTTCTGATTGAAGACGTTCAGCTCGAACACCCCGTTGCCGGCATCCTGGGCTTCGCCGACCAGGCCGGCCAGCGCTTCGAGCAATGCCTTGAGGTCCGTAACGGGAAGGACCAGGAGCGGTTGAAACTGCATGCCGTCCGTCGTGAGCGTGACGCCCAACGGCCGCTTCTTGTCCAGACCATTGAGGCCCTGCCCCTGGGTAAACAGTTGAATCATTCCCTCGAGATTCTTATCGAGGTCAGGACTGCCCGCTAAATTCCCGACGAAGGCGACGTCGCTCATCAGGCGCTCGTAGCTGGCAATCGTCAGCACGGCGACCGGCTTGACGCCGGTATCTTGGGCGGGGGCATCGTCCTTGGCCGCCGAGCGCACCGCCGATCCGGTGACCAACGCCACGGCCAACATGGATAGCAAGAGTTGTTTCACGTTCGTGTTCTCCTGGGCAACTTTCAAACGACGATTGCGCACGCAGGCCAAGGCAATGACCGCACCGCGCGGTCCCTGCGGCTTATACCCTTTCAGTAGGCGCTCGGTTTTAGGGAATGTAAGGCTAGGCCGGGGTAAAATCGCGGGTCGATTTTTGCAAAACCGTCTCAAACCCCGCCGGGTAGAGACTAAATCGTAGGTTATGCAATGCCGCGCGCCTAGGAAGTGCGCGCAAAGACCCCCGAAGAAATAACCACGAAAACGGCTGGCGAAACACCGCAGCCGCGACCCCCATTGCCACGCTCGATGGGCGCGCGAGTGCCGCCCCAAGACCCCCAGGCGTTCAAAGCGCTTTGCCGTCGCGCAGCACGGCAATCCAAGACGCTCAATGACACGTGGCCCCGCGGCGAACTAGCGCTCGCGGAATGTGATGCGACCTTTGGTAAGGTCATACGGAGAAAGCTCGACGCGCACCCGATCGCCAGGCACGATACGGATGAAGTGCTTCCGCATTTTGCCAGCCACGTGGGCAATGACCGAGTGACCGCCGTCGAGCTGCACGCGAAATCGTGTGTTGGCCAATGCCTGCGTCACCACGCCTTCGACTTCAAGTGCCTCTTCCTTTTGCTTTTGCGCCATACGCTACTCCCGCTTGAGTTTGTGAAAAGGGGGCAAACCCCCAATATAAGTACAACACAGTACTATCATAACTTTTGCTACTGCACAATCCAGGCCAATCCAAATAGTCCGCCACAGAATCCAGGAATCGCAGAATTGGCCACCCACCTGCACTCCGACCCGGCCAGCCCCAGTTTTCAACGGCCTGTTAACCAATTCCGGCCAAACCCTCTTCAATCGCTTGCATGATTGCTGCAGTCGATTCAATGCCGATGGATAGGCGGATCGTACCCCCGGTAATACCCAAAGCACCGCGTTGTTGTGTCGTCAAAGCTCGGTGGCTGGTCGATTCAGGATGGCTGAGCGTGGTGCTCAATTCGCCGAGCGAGGGGCAAAACGCGATGCGCGCCTGCGATGTCATAAACGACCGAGCCGCCGCTGATCCTCCACGCAGGCTGAAAGTCACCATCGAGCCGAATTGATCGCCGAACTGGCGTCGCGCCAGCTCGTGGTCGGGATGCTCGGACAGCCCCGGATAGTACACCTTTTCGATAACGCTAAACTCGGTCAGTCGTCGGGCGACTGCTAACGCATTGGCGCTGGCACGCTCCATGCGCACCGCCAGAGTGCCCAGTCCGCGCAGGGCGAGCCAACAATCGAACGGCGAACTGGCCAGGCCCCAGGTAGACAGCACCGTGGGGATTCGTTCCCAGCGATCGGCCGGCCCACACAGCAACCCCAAGACCACGTCGCTGTGGCCGTTCATCGTTTTGGTCATGCTCTCCATCACCCAATCGGCGCCGAACTGGTGGGGCCGACAAATCACGGGCCCGGCCAGCGTATTGTCGGCCAACAGACGAGCGCGGTTAGTCCGGGCCAATTCGGCCAGCGCCGCCAGGTCGGCGACGTGCAACAGCGGGTTGCTGATGGTTTCCACGACCAGCAGGCGCGTGCGTGGCGTGATGGCGGCTTTCGTCGCGGCAAGATCGCACGTGTTAACCACGGTGCTGTGGATGCCCAGCCGCGCCGCTTCGCTCGTCAACAGCGTCAACGTTCGGCCGTAGAGCTGGTTGCTGACCACGACGTGATCACCCGCTTCGAGTTGCGAGAGCACGACCAATGCCAGTGCCGCCATGCCCGAGCTGGCAATAACGGCCCGCTCGGCGCCATGCAATTGGCGGCATTTGTCGGCTAGCAAGTCGGCGTTGGGATGGCCATCTCGAGCGTAGACGTAGCCGCTTTCGCGACCCGACAGCAGCGCGTCGGCCTGTTCGGGATCGCGACACTCGTAAACGCTTGACAGATAGATGGGCGGCGAATGCGGCGTTGTCGGCTGCTTCGGCAATTGTGGCGGGCGCGGACAAAGATCGTCGGGAGTTTCCATCGCGGCTCGAAGGCGTGAGGTTTCGAACGTGGCGCGGCTTCCAGTATACCGGGATGCGCGGGAGTCTGGCACAGCCAAACGCTGTCTGGCCGCCATCATGCCAGAGGGGTATGCTGTCGAGCATGTCCTCACGCCCGTCTTCGCCCGAGCAATTCCAGCCGCCGCCAGGGCACCAATTGGACCAGGTGCTGGGATTGTTTTCCGTGGTGGCGATTGTGGTGGGGGAGGTGATCGGCTCGGGTATTTTCTTTAAGCCGCAGGTGATCGCCCAAAAGACCGGCGGTTACGTGGGGCTGATTCTGTCGTTGTGGGTGATTTGTGGGCTGGTGAATTTATGCGGCGCGCTGGCAATGGCCGAGCTCTCGTCGATGTTTCCCCACGCCGGCGGGACCTACGTATTCTTGCGCGAGAGCTACGGCCGCTTGTGGTCGTTTCTGTGGGCCTGGGCGGAATTCTGGGTGATCCGCACCGGGGCCATCGCGGCGCTGGCCGTCTACATGGCGGTGGCATTGGAAAAAACGCTCGTCGACGTTGGGTATCCGCTGGTGACCGGCCACCAAAAAACGATCGCCGTGGGCGCCATCGCCTCCTTGGCGCTAATCAGCATCATCAGAACGAGCTGGGGCGGCGCGATCCAAACCGCGGCCACGCTGCTCAAAGCGGGCTTCGTGGCATTTTTGGCCGTGCTGCCTTTCATCGCCATCCGTTCTGATCCCGTTGAGCTGGGGCAGCTCTGGCCGGGCAGGGCCGAAGGTAGCCTGCTGCTGGGCATTGGCGCCGCCGTGGCGGCCATCATGTGGGCCTACGATGGCTGGGGAAACGTGACGGTCGTCGCTGAAGAAGTGCGTCGCCCGGAACGCAACGTGCCGATCGCGCTGATTGTCGGCGTGCTGATCCTCATCGCGCTCTATACGGGCGCCAACCTGGCGTATCATTTGACGCTTCCCTCCAGCGTCATCGCCGCCAATGTTTGTCCGGCGATCCCGGTCTTCGAGCGGCTGCTGCCGGGCTTTGGCGGAAAATTCATGCAGGCCATGATCATGGTTTCAGTGTTCGGCGCTTTGAGCGCCAACGTACTGGTGGGCCCGCGCGTGCTGTTTGCCGTGGCCCGCGATCATCCGTTCTTGAGCCGCTTCGCCCGCATCCACCCGACGACGCGCACGCCGGCGTGGGCAATCGGCAGTATGTGTGCCTGGGCTTGCGCGTTGATTCTGATGGGCGGCTTGAGCTGGGATCCTGACGCGCAATTATTCGATTTGATGAGCGAATGGACGGTATTCGGGGGCTCGATTTTTTACTTTTCAGCCGTGGTGGCGGTATTCGTGTTGCGCGTTCGCCGCCCCGATGCGCCGCGTCCGTACCGCACGTGGGGCTACCCCGTGGTGCCGGCCGTATTCTTGGGCTTTTACGTGTTTCTGTTGGCGAGCATGTTCTGGGAACGCCCCGCGCACCGCTTGATCGGGCTGGGTCTTATTTCCGTCGGCGCTCTGGTGTACTTCTGGAACTCGCCGCCGGTCGCCGAGCGAACCGCGCCGCCCGACAAGTGAAAAAATGGCCGCTACCGGCCCATCAGGAGTGATTTCCGAATCGCTCATCGAGAATCTTCTGATAGATCGTCACCAATCGGCCGGCGGCCTCCACGCGGGCCGACGCCGGGTCCGCCGAGTCGCGCAGCATCAAGTCGGCTGACATGACGTGCATCCGCTCGCCCGCGGTCTCGAACAAACGGGCAACTCGCCGCGACATCGCTTCGTCGGGCACGAGAATACGGCTGGCATTCTCGGCCGCCTGGTTGGCGAGGCCCTGAAACCGCGCGTCGGCTCGATAATCGATCAGCTCGTCATCCCACGCATTGAGCACGTAAGGCACGCCGGTTTCCAAACCCAATTGTGCCTGCACCCAGATATGTTGCGCGTGGATCACGTGCGGATCAAATCGATCGACGAGCAGATCAAGGCGGCGGCGCAATCGCTCGCGATACTGCGCAAGTTGCTGATCGGACATCGCGCGAAACGTCAATCGCCGGTGCGCGTCGGCAGCGCCGAATCGCGGCACGTCAAATGGCAAGTCCGCGTTTGCATCGCCGTCGCGGCAAACGATGCGTTCGACGCCACGGGATCCGTCATCCCCGGCGCGGTCGTCAACCACCAACAGCCGGGCTTCGTGTCCGGCGGCCGCAAGTCCCAGCGACCATTGCTCAACGAGTCGACCGGCCTCGGACTGCGCAAGGGGAGATTGGTGCATCAACAAAATGCGCATGAGCAGAGTGCCTTTGCCAACGACTGGCCCGATGGCGTGGGCTCAGTTTAGCGTTGCCGGGCACACGACGCCACGCGAAGCCACATTGCACAAAACGCAACCGTCCGTGCCGCTAAACAGGCCCAGTCGTGGCGAGCGGCCGGGGTGGCTCCTTCAAGCAGCCAACGACTCCGCGAGCCCTACAAAACATCCGACCGCACCGCGTGGACGCTCAAGAGGCAAAAGTCGCAGAATTTTGGCCCCAAAATCCCCCAAACGCTTGCTGAAATCCGGTTTACTTGCTCAACTGTCAGGATGCGGAATACCCGACGCGCGCTTTGTCGAATATCAAGTGCGGCGGGGAAACGGCTGACTAGACCGGGTGTAAGGCGGACTTCGGAGCGAACCGGACAACAGGCGCTGGCAAACGAGCCATCGACTCCAAACTGCCCTGGCGCCCCATTCAGGTGGGCATTTGCCGCGTCGGCCTCTGAAGACTACTCTCGCGGCTTTCGCCACTTATAATCCTTTGGATACAACGTTTTACGACTTTCCAGGCATGCGACTGGGGGCCGAATTGGTATCTCGTGCGCCTGCGAAACAAGCTACTCTTGAGGGATAGGTTGCACGCTTGGCTTGGCCCATTGGCTGGCTCGTTTCGTCTTTAGCTGCTGGTAAATCTGCATGAGCACCGAACAGTCGGTCGACCCTGAACTCGTCGAACAAACGAAGCAACAGATTCGCAATCTGGTGCGGGAAATTGCCCAAATTTCCAAATCCGAGGTCGGCCCACAAGAATTCTACGACGCGGTGCTCAACCGGATTGTCGCCGCGCTGGCGGCCGTAGGCGGCGCGGTGTGGACGGTTACCGAGTCGGGACAACTCGCGCTCGAGTATCAGATCAATCTGCGCGAAACGCGGCTTGCCGATAGCGAGGACGACCAGGTCCGCCATGGACGCTTGCTGCGCAAGGTCATCGCCAGCGGTGAAGGGATGTTGATGGCCCCGCAGTCGGGGTCCGGCAGCGCGGAAGAGGGCGGCAACCCGACCGACCTCCTGCTGGTTTTGGGTCCCTTGAAAACGGCCAGCGAGACGGCCGGCGTGTTGGAGATTTTCCAGCGTCCCGGCAGCAGCCCCACGGTGCAGCGCGGATATCTGCGATTTTTGCTGCAGATGTGCGAATTGGCCAGCGAGTATCTCAAATCGCGAAAGCTGCAGCACTTTACCGATCGCCAGGCGCTGTGGGCCCAGCTGGAGAATTTTACGCGCTTGGTGCACAAGGGACTCGATCAACGGAGCACGGCCTACACGATTGCCAACGAAGGCCGGCGGTTGATCGAATGCGACCGCGTGAGCGTGGCCATCAACCGGGGCCGCAAGTGCGTCATCGAGGCCGTGAGCGGTCAGGATACCTTCGACAAGCGGTCCAATACGGTCACGCTCTTGAGCCATATGGCCACGGCCGTCGTCGCCACCGGCGAAACGGTGTGGTACACCGGCGACACCTCGATGATGGCTCCGCAAGTTGAGGAAGCCGTACAGAATTACGTCGACGAGTGTCATTCCAAGGCCGTGGCGATCGTGCCGCTCAAAGAGCCGCACGACCCGACCGACCCTCTGGCGCAACCCAAGGTTTTGGGGGCGCTTGTCATCGAACAAATCGAAGACAGTCGGCCCCGCGAGGGTCTGCCCCAGCGAATCGAAATCGTCAGCGAGCACAGTTCGATCGCGCTGGCCAACGTCATGGAACACAATCAGTTGTTCCTGATGCCCGTGTGGCGCGCGATTGGCAAGTCCCGCTGGGTTCTAGAAGCCAGACAGCTTCCCTGGACGATTGCAGCGACCGTGACCACCGTCGTTTTGGTCGCGATTCTGTGCTTGTGGCCGGCCGACTTCGAATTGACGGCCAAAGGCAAACTGCTGCCGGTCGTGCGCCGCGAGGTGTTTGCCGCGCTCGACGGCGAAGTCGTGGACGTGCCGGTCAAGCACGGCAAAATGGTCGTAAAGGGAGAAACCCTGGCGCAAATGCGCAACTCGGAGCTGGAAGTCAGAATCGCCGCCACCAGAGGCCAGTTGCAAGGAGTCGTGGAGCAACTGTTGACGGCCAACGCTCGCTTGAGTGACCGCACGCTGGACAAGAACGAACGGGGCCGCTTGCTGAGCGATGTCGCGAAATTTCAGGAGGAACAAGTCAGCGCCGAGATGCAACTGGAACTGCTCGAGTCCAAAAAGAAGCAGCTCACCGTGACCAGTCCGATCGACGGCCAGGTCACGACTTGGGACGTGCAAAACTTGCTGTTTCGCCGCACCGTTCAACAGGGCAACGTCTTGATGACGGTCGTCGAGCCGCAAGGCGAATGGGAACTGGAATTGCAAATGCCGGAAGATCGCATGGGCTTTATCAACGACGCCCGCCGCGAGTTAAAAGTCGATGAACTTTCAGTTTCGTATATCACCGCGATGGATCCCGGCGCGGCTCACGAGGGCAAGGTGACGGAAATCCATCGCACCGCCGAGGTCCGCGGCGAAGAGGGCAACACCGTATTGATGCGCGTAGCCATCAACAAGGAAGATGTTCCGAATCGCCGGCTGGGCGCCACGGTCACCGCGCAGGTCTATTGCGGCCGCACCTCCGTCGGTTATGCCTGGTTCCACGACCTGGTCTCGTTCGTCCAGTCTAAGATCCTGTTCCGACTGTTCTAAATAGGTCCATATCCTCAGCGTCCCGAGCATGCAGCCGCCAGTTGCTGCCGACGGACGACCCGAGGTTGAATGCGAGAGGTATTTCATGTTCATTAGCACGCTGCTTATGACAATCGGCATGGCCGTGACAGCTCAACCTGCCCCCCGCGCCACGTCGGCGGGCGACGCCGTGATACCGGTTTGCCAGGTGGTCTCGATCGAACGGCAGGAAGTGCCCGGGGCCGACGCCGGGGTGCTGACCGAGATGATCGCTTACGAGGGAATGATAGTCACCAAGTACCTGGAGCTGGCGCGGGTGGATGACCGCGAAGCCAAGGCCCAGTTGCTCGTCAAGCAGGCCGACTATGAGGCCGCCGAACAAGAAGCCAACAGCGATATCGGCGTGAAGTATCAAGAAGCAACCGCCGACGTGGCGAAGGCCGCTCTCGAAAAGCTTAGGCAGGCCAACAAGGGAGCCACGGGCGCGGTCTCGGAAATCGAAATCTTGCGCACCAAGCTCGAGTGGGATAAGGCCAAGCTGGGCATCCTCAAAGAGCGTGAGAAGAACATCGCCGACCACTTGACGGCCAAGGCCAAGAAGGCCGAAGTCGACGTCGCCAAAATTGGCGTCGAACGCCGCGTGCTTCGCGCCCCCTTTGACGGCGTGGTGCTGAAGGTCAAGAAGCACGTGGGCGAATGGGTGGCCAACGGCGAGCCCGTGCTGGAAGTGGTCCGCGTCGACCGACTGAGCATTCGTGGCGGGTTGATTGCCAACGAGTGGACGCCCGCCGATATCGAGGGCCGCAACGTGACCGTCGAAGTCATGTTGCCTCGCGGCCGAGTTGAAAAAGTGCCCGGCAAAGTCGTTTTCGTCAGCCCCGTGGTCGAAGGACAAAGGTTGAACGTTTGGGCCGAAATCGAAAGCCCGGTCGACAAGGATGGCCGGCGGCTGGTGCCCGCTGGCTTGACGGCCATGATGACGATCCAGGTCAGCCAGCCGGCGAAAACCGAAGCGCGCCCGGTGTCGGCGCCGCGGGGCACGCCCCCCACCAAAGCCACGACTAAGAAGTAGGATAACGATCGGCCGTGCCCTTGGGGCAAGATTTTGATCCGCGCATATGGTGACGTTGGCCGATAGTTTGGTTTCCAGTTCCGCACGGGTGCTCCCGATGCGGATGCGCCCTGACTTGACCGCCCAGCAGCAGCGCTACCAGGGACAAATCTATTGGGTGCTCAAAGAGCCCGTCGGCTTGCACTACTTTCGTTTTCAGGAGGAAGAATTCGCCATCTTGAAAATGCTCGACGGCGAGACGAGCCTTGACGAAATCAAGGTCGAATTCGAAAACCTTTTTCCGCCGCAAAAAATTACCGTCGAGGAACTGGGGCACTTTATCGGCACGTTGCACCGCAACGGGCTGGTCATTGCGCAGGTCGCGGGGCAAGGCGAACAGTTGAGAAAACGCCGCGGCGAGCGCAGGCGCCGCGAGATATTGTCCGGGTTCACCAACATCCTCGCCCTGCGATTCAAAGGAATCGACCCGGAACGACTCCTGAACTGGTTGTATCCCAAGGTGCGCTGGTTCTTCAGCGTGCCGGCGCGCATCGTGTGTGCCGTGCTGGCCCTCTCGGCCCTGATGTTGGTCCTCGTGCAGTTCGACGAGTTCCACAACCGGCTGCCCACGTTTCACCAGTTCTTCGAAGCCAGGAACTGGATCTACCTGGGCGTGACGCTGGGCATCACCAAGATTATCCACGAGTTCGGGCACGGGTTGACGTGCAAACACTTCGGCGGCGAATGCCACGAATTGGGCGTGATGTTCTTGGTGCTCACGCCCTGCTTGTACTGCAACGTGTCCGATTCCTGGATGCTGCCCAACAAATGGCATCGCGCCTGGATCGGGGCCGCCGGCATGTACGTGGAAATCGTGATCGCTTCGATTTGCACGTTCCTGTGGTGGTTCAGCGAGCCGGGGCTATTGCATCAGTTGGCCTTGAGCACGATGTTCGTGTGTTCGGTCAGCACGGTCATGTTCAACGCCAATCCGCTCTTGCGGTATGACGGATACTACATCCTGGCCGACTTGATGGAGATTCCGAACCTGCGGCAGAAGTCCACGACGATCCTCAATCACAAAATGGGCGCCTGGTGCCTGGGTCTGGAGGAACCCGATGATCCGTTCTTGCCGCAACGCAACCAAATCTTCTTTGTTTTGTACACGATCGCCGCGGCGACCTATCGCTGGCTGATCCTGTTTGGCATTCTCTGGTTCTTGTATAGGCTGTTCGAACCGTACGGCCTGAAAGTAATCAGCCAGGTGTTGGCCATGGTCTCGCTGGTGAGCCTGGTGGCCGTGCCGCTGTGGAAAATGGGAAAGTTCTTTTATATTCCCGGAAGGCTCGACAAAGTGAAACGCAAAAACGTCAACATCACGTTGGGGATCCTGACGGCCGTGGCGCTGTTCATCTTGTTTTTCCCCCTCCCCTACCATGTCCTGGGCACGCTGGAATTGAAGCCCGGCCATGCCGATCGCGTCCACGTCGTCGTAGGCGGAGTTCTCGAGGAAATCTCGGTGAAGCCCGGTCAGGAGGTGAAAACCGGCGCCAAGCTGGGACGCTTGAGCAACATCGATTTGGCACTCCAGATCGCGGACCTGGAAGCTAAAATCGCGCAGCAAGAGGCCCGCTGGAGAACGCTGCACATCGAGCACTATGAATTGCAAAACGACCTGGCCGGCCAACAACTGCCGGAAGTCGAGAAATCCCTCAAGTCGCTGCGGGAACAACTGGAGGAAAAGCAACAGGATCAGAAGCGGCTCGAGTTCGTCGCGCCCGCGGACGGAACCGTTTTGCCGGCCCCCGAAGTGCCTCGCCAGCCTGATCATGGCACGGGCGACCTCATGAAGTGGTCGGGCAGCACGCTGGCGCCGGAAAACCTGGGCGCCTATCTGCAACCGCCGACGTTGTATTGCCAGATCGGCGATCCCACGAAATGGGAAGCGCACCTGGCGATCGATCAAGATGACATCGAGTATATCCGCGAAGATCAGGACGTAACCATTAAGCTCGCCGAGCTTCCGTACGAGACTTTCCACACGAAAATCGCCGAAATCGGTCCCGAGCTGAAGATCACGCCGCGCCAGCTTTCGAGCAAGTCCGGCGGCGAGTTGATGAGCAAAGCCGACGAAACCGGCCAGGAGCGGCCGTTGAATACCTCGTATCAGGCCCGCGCCCCCATCGAAGATCCCGACCGCAGATTGATGGAAGGCCTGCGTGGCACCGCCAAGGTGGCAGCCGATTGGCAACCGATCGGCAAGCGCGTATGGCGCTATCTGGTCCGCACCTTCAATTTCAAGCTCTAGACTAGCCGACGGCAGCCACGCTTTTCATCGCGTCGCGAGCACGGCACTGTCCGTGGCCAGGGCGCGCACGCCCTCGCGCGGCAAATTGCCCGCTTTGTCGAACGGCAACGGCCGCGGTTCGCGGAGCACTTCCAGGTCGCCGCGCCGCCGCGCTTCGTCCCAATAAATCGCCGAGCATTCGACTTCGCGCAATTCGAGCGTGTTGCGAATCCACACCATCTTCGCGGCGGCCGGCGCGACCAGGCCGATCGTGGGCAAGGCGGCCTCGATCATGGCCCGGTCGGTCGCGTAATCCAGCGGCATCATGGCCGCCGCGCTGTGCCCTCCGGTCAGGCAGTTGATGCGCGTGGCTTCGATATCGGCCTGTTCGATGGCACGCGCGGTGCAAAACTCCGCCAGTCCGATACCCGTTGCATTGCCGTGGGTGGCTTCGGTCAGTCCGCGGACCAGAATGCATTTCACTTTGGGAAACTCGTCGTTGGCGGGCTTGTGAGCGTGATATTTTCGCCCGATCACGTTCGTGTCCATGCCCGTGCCGCTGATGTTCTTGCCGATCTCGTCGATCACCAGCAGGTGAATATGGTCGAAGGGCAATCGCGGCAAGAGTTTCTTGGCCAGAACCAGCAATTCTTTTTCGCGCGCTTCGAACTCTTGGGGAGCGACGCCCTCGATCAATGCCGTTTCATCGTAGCCGTTTTCGACAATGCCCAAACCGGCCACGATGCGGCAGCTCTCCAGCACGCGAGCGCCCACGCTGCGCACGATTTGTCCGAAGCTATAGTCCTGGATGGCGCGGTGATAGATTTTGGCTCCCTCGTGCTTGCCCAGTCCGATGAGCATCATCTTCATCAAGCCGCTTTCGATGTCTCCGACAAAACCGGTGTGCGGCTTGATACGGTTCGCCACGATCACGTGGTCGGCTTCGAAGGCATGGCGATCGAAGTGCACGTCGAATCCTTCGCTCGTCTGACAAACGACGACCGTCTCCATGCTGGCGCGAATCGGGCACCCGCAGAATTCTTCGGTCACGCCGTACGATTCCAGCACTCGGCGCTGGCCCTGGGCGGTGCCGCCGCCGTGGCTGCCCATGGCCGGCACGATAAACGGCCGGCCTCCCAGGTTCTTGACGTGGTCGACGATGGCCTTTGCGATCAGGTGAATGTTCGCGATCCCGCGACTTCCGACCGTGACGGCCACGCTCTGTTCAGGCTTGATCTTCTCCTCGAGTCGCAATTTACACAATTGCGATCGCACTTCGGCAGCCACGTCCGACACGCGAGGAGCCTCGAAGGTTTGTCGCACTCGAAAGATCGACGGGAAGGCTGTAGTCGTCATATTCCGCTCTCGTTCGAAACCCCTAGTGGAGTGCAGTTGGGGCCACTCCATTCTACTTGCAGAGGACTGCTATCACGCTAGCACCCGCCGCGTCGTTGGCCTGCAAGCATGGTCGGCCGACCGCTTTCATCGTATCCGGTGCGACTTTATGCGTCGACCTCGCAGGTTCAGCGACTTCATTGCCGATTCCATAAAAAGAGGCGCTGGTGTTTCCATCGCCCGAGCCCGGACTGAACTGCCCGTGCACGGCGTCGCCCTCGCGTCTAGAATCCGCCCTTTCCCAGTCGGCTCCTACGACTTTAGTCCTCATTTGTCGAGAATCCTTCCATGACCACGGTCGATGTACCCCGCTCGAAAAAGCACGACACAAAGCAGCCGCTCAAGACTCGCAAGAAAAAATCTCGCGCCTTCCGCTACGGCTGCTACTTGACCCTGTGCGGTCTTGTCGCGGGAGTTTACTTTGCGCCGGCCATTCTCGCCCATACGCCGCTCGGCCCATGGGTCGTGCAATCAGCGCTCAAGCTGAACGGTACGGTGTCGCTGGGGTCAGCCTCCTTGGGCTGGTTCTCGAACGTAGCGGCGGAGAACCTGCAAATTCAAGACAGCGCGGGCGACAAAGTTCTCGAAGTGGCTTCGCTGCGCACCGAGAAATCGCTCATTGGGCTGCTTTTGGATTTTTCCGACCTGGGACAAGTCACCGTCGAACGCCCCGACCTGCACGTGGTCGCCGGAGAAACGGATACCAACCTGGAACAAGTGTTTGCCGAATTGTTGAGCGGCCCAGGGCGCTCGCAAATCAAAGTGCGATTAATAATCGTCGAGGGCACGGTGTCGATTGACGACGTGCCCGGACGACGCCAGTTCCGCCTGGAAAACCTGGCGCTCGATTGCGCGATCGCGGACGTCGACGAACCGATGATCCTGGCCGCGTCGGGCGACGTGCCTGACGCACGGCAGCCAGGCAGCTTCAAAATCGACGTGCGCGCCAAATTGCCGGCCAGCGCCGAATCGGGGTTGGCCAGCGGCAAGGTCGATTGCCAGACGAATGTCCTGCCCTTGGAATTGATCGAGCCCGTGCTGCGGCGTTCGATCGCCGGGTCGCGCCTCAGCGGACGGCTGTCGACTCGGCTGGTTGGTGCTTGGGGAGACATGGCTGAAGGAGGCGAAACTTCCCTGAGCGGCCAGTCGCTGGTCACGCAGCTTTCGTTCTCGGCCGCCGCGCTGGGAGAAGATCGCATCGAAGTCGATCGCATCGAAATTCCCTGTCACATCATCCAAAAGGGCGAGCTGGTCGAGATCGAGCAACTCGCGGTTGACTGCGAGCTGGGACGGATCTCGCTCTCGGGAACCGCGCAGATGAGCGACTTCTCCGCGCCCGACAAGCTGTCGGCTCTCGTGCACGAGAGCTATGAGCTCAAGGGCCACGTCGACCTGGCCCAGCTGGCTCGACGATTGCCCCAAACCTTGCGCATTCGTGAAGAAACCGAGATCACGTCCGGACAAGTCAACTTGCTCGTGGCCAGCCGACGGGCGCCCACGGGAAGCACCTGGACCGGCCACGTCGATGCCAAGAACCTGGGCGCGCAAGCCAACGGGCGAGAGCTGTCCTGGTCGAATCCGCTCTCGATTCAATTCGCCACCCATGAGACCAAAGCCGGGCTGGTGCTCGATCGAGCTCAATGCACCTCGAGTTTCTTACAAGTCGACGCTGCCGGTTCGATCGACGACTTGACCGCGTCGGCCAGCTTTGACCTGGCACGGCTGGTGGCCGAGCTGCGGCAGTTTTCGGACCTGGGCGGCGCGCAACTGGCCGGCCAAGGCCAGGCCCAGCTTGTCTGGAAGCGACTGGAAAACGACGATTTTAGCGCCCAAGGCGACTTTCAGGCTCGTGGCTTCCAGCTCATTTCCGCTGGCGGCCACGCATGGAAGGAAGACACGCTGGTCGCGAAGCTCGATCTCGGCGGACAATTGAGCGACCACGCGGTAAAACGCGTCGAGCATGCCGAGCTTGCCATCGAAGCCGGCGGCGAGCGGCTACAAGCACGGTTGCAGGAGCCGGTTTCGGATCCGACGGCCGCCTCGTGGCCAATGCAGTGCTCGTGGCGCGGACAACTTGCCGCCTGGTCGCCTCGACTGGAATCGTGCTGCGGCGTTACGGGTTGGGAGCTGGCAGGAACCGGCGCGATGCAAGCCACGCTCGTGTGCTCGTCAAAAGCCGTCGAGATCGCGCAGGCCAAGGGTGATTTCGCCCAGTTTCGCGCCTGGGGACACGGGTGGTTCATCAGCGAGCCTTCACTTTCGATGTCCCTCGAGGGCCGATGCGACATCGCCAAAAAGCGCGTCGAAGTCGGCCAGTGCAACCTGACGGCCGGCGCCACCGCGGCCGCGGTCAACCAGGCGACTTTAGTTTCCGCCGCGGGCGGCTGGGCGCTCGAATCCGCAACGGCACGCGTCGGCGCGGACCTGGCTCAGTGGCATCGGTGGCAACACGATCCGCGCTTGCCGGCTGCGTGGCGTGTTTCCGGCCGATTGAAAGGCGACGCGGACCTAAAACACGAGCCGGGCGTAACCGCTGCTCGCGTGGACGCCACGATTGATGAATTGCAACTCATCGATCTCACGCCGCCAACGTCGCCGGGCGCAGCGCCGGCCGAGTGGCGCGAGCGACAAATTGTCCTGGCGGCACGCGGCAACTATCAGCACGCGGCCGCTCAAATCGAACTCGAAAAAGCTCAGATTGCTTGCGCGGCGCTGCGCTGCGACGCCAGCGGCGCGGTTCCATTGTCCGAGCGGGGCGGCAACGTCGATCTCAAGGGAACCATCGAATATGACTGGAATCAATTGTCGCCGCTGCTGCGACCCTACTTGGGCCAAAACGTGCAAATTGCCGGCCGACAAGCACGCGCCTTTGCCGTGCACGGCCGCCTCACCGGCACTCCGACCGACCGCCAATCGTGGCGGCAAGTGACCGGCGAAGCCGCCGTCGGCTGGTCCGCGATGGACGTCTATGGACTGCGCGTCGGCCCGGGCGAAATCAACGCCCGGCTGGTCGAGGATCAAGTGCGCATGCAACCGATGGACGTCCAAGTCAGCGAGGGACGATTCACATTTTCTCCGCTAGTGCGATTGAACCCCGCGCCGGCCGAACTTCTCATTGCGCGGGGACCGCTTTTGACGGATGTTCACTTGTCGCCGGAAATGTGCGCGCGAGGATTGAAATTCGTGGCGCCCATCCTCGCCGAGTCGACTGTGGCCGATGGGCGATTTTCGATCAGCATGGACGGCGGCCACGTGCCGCTACTCGACCCGGGCACCGGCGACGCGTCGGGCCGTATGGCAATGCGGGCCCAGGTGAAAGCCGGTCCCGTGGCGCAGGAGTTTATGGTGCTGGTCAACGAAATCTCATCCATCCTGCGACGCGGTACGCTGGTCGAGCGCGACGATCAGGCGAGCGCTCTGTTGAGCGTCGACAGTTCCGACATTGAATTCCGCCTGGTGAACCGACGCGTCTATCATCGTGGCCTGAAATTCGTCGTTGGCACCCTGCCGATCACGACGCACGGCTCCGTCGGCCTCGATGAGACCCTGTCGCTGGTGGCCGAAGTTCCCATCCAGGCCACGTTCCTGGGCCGCGACTTGTCTTTGGGCGCGCTGGAAGGCCAGACGCTGCAAATCCCGATTGACGGCACGCTCTCAAGACCGAAGCTGGATCGTCATATCCTGGAGCAACTGGCCGGAAAGCTCTTGCAAAATGCTACGCGTGGCGTGTTGATCGACGAAGTCAACAAACAGTTGGATCGATTGCTGCCGCGGTAAGCGCACGAAAAACAGCACCCCCGCGACCTGCGCAGAGTCGGGTCGCCGCCCGCTGACAGCACGCCGGCGCGCAAAACCGCCAGATCTCTCTCCCGAAGCCGCCCACCGAAATGGTACATTGATCGCCTGGCCCGCGATAACGACCGGCTCTGACTCGGCGAAGCGACGATGAAGCTCATCTTGTTGGGAACCACCGGATATCATCCCAACGATCACCGGCAGACCGCTTGTCTCATGCTGCCCGAGCAGGGCATCATCCTCGACGCGGGCACGGCGATGTACCGAGCGCGACGGTTCTTGAGCACGCCCACGCTGGACATATTCTTAACGCACGCGCATTTGGACCATGTCATCGGGGTGACTTATTTGATCGATGTTTTGCGCGACAAGAATTTGGAGCGCGTGACGGTTCACGCCCAGCAGGATACGCTGGCCGCCATCAACGAGCATTTGTTTGCCGAGGCGCTGTTTCCCGTCAAACCGCCGTGCGAGTTTCGACCGCTGGCCGCACACGTCGCGCTGGCCCAAGGCGGCAGGCTGACCCATTTCCCGCTCGAACATCCCGGCGGCGCCGTTGGCTTCCGGCTCGACTGGCCGGGCCACTCGCTGGCCTATGTGACCGACACGACCGCCAGCGCCAACGCCAGCTACCTGGATGCGATTCGCGGCGTCGACTTGCTGGTGCACGAGTGCTATTTCCCCGACTCCAAGGCGGAACTAGCAGACCTGACGGGCCATAGCGTGACCACGCCGGTGGCGCAGCTGGCGCGCGAGGCTGGGGTCGGCCAGCTGGTGCTGGTGCACGTAGACCCACTGGCAGAGGATGCAGATCCCCTCAAATTGGGTACCGCCCGCGCGATTTTTCCCCGGCTCGAATTGGGCCAGGATCTGATGGAAATCTGTTTTTAGCGACCTCTGCAAGCGCGCCTGGCCCCTTCCCCAGCGACATTCATCCCCCACTGCTGGGACCATCCGATCTGCGCGCTACGGTGACCCCGGTTGGGCAATTTTTTAAATGCGACCGTGCGGGCGTCTGGTGATTTTCGCTTTTTTTCAAAAATTTATCGAGAATTCACAAACCATTGAAAAATATGATGTTACGTATTTGATTTAGAGCATTATCCGCGTTGCAGCCGGCGATTGTTACCTTGACTGGCTTCGGTCAGCACAAGAAAATGGTGTTCGAATCGGTTGGCGCACCGCGTGATCAATGGCGCTATGTTCCGCAACTTGAGTGCGTCAGCCGCCGATGGGTGTTGGACCACGGACCTCGCCTTGGCTCTTTGTTCGAGGGGCTCGAACATTTAGCGGCAATTCTTCGTAAAGAAGTTTTGACAAGGCGTGGTGGGTCGCGATTGAGGATGGACTCCCAGCACTGCAGCGGACTTCCCACCGAGAACCAGTAAAGCGCCCCCCGCCTGACTTGGAATTTAATAGCTTTTTGCCCGGGCTTGGCCGCGATTGAAACGGTGCGGTATTGGCCGGAATGTTCGGCCTCACGCGAACCTTTCAATAGGCGTCGAGTGCAAGCGTGGCCTTGCGCCGGCTAAGACAATCTTCAGAACAGCGAAATAGGCATAACGGCCGGCACCGGCAAAGGACCGCCATTGTCCGGCAAAAAGAACGACCCGTGCGTAGCACGCGGGAGGAGGACCCATGAAGATGAACAAGGTTACGTCTGTGGAAGATTACAAAATCGTGAGTAGTTTTCAATCGCTGCGCAAGACCCTGCTGGACGACAAGTTTGCGGACCGGCTGGAAAAGCCGTTGGCCTACTGGGCCTTGCCGAACGATCGCCGGCTGCCGCTGGCTTTTCTCGGCCGCACGATCAAGGATCTTCTGGCCACGCCGTTCGAAGAGCTGTCGGCGACTCCGGGCATCGGACAGAAGAAAATCAGCTCGTTGGTCAAGCTGTTGTCGCGAGCCACGAAGGATCATCCGCCGGCCGTACCCTTTGGCCTGACGGAGTTGAACGATGCCAAGAAAGCCGCCACGATCGAAAAACCGCGCCGCCAGGGCACGCAGTTCGATCCTTCGATCGTCTCGGAGGCGCTCTGGTCGCAGTGGCAGCAGACGGTGATCGAGCACGGTCTGGGCCGCGAAAAACTCGGACGCCTCGCTCCCACGCTGCAAGCGCTGCCAACCGTGATCTGGCATACGCCGCTGGAACAATACGTTAACCACACGGTGGCCGAAATTCGCCAATTGAAAACCCACGGCGAGAAACGCGTCCGCGTTGTGCTGGAAGTGTTCTATATCGTGCACGAAATGTTGTCCGGCCGAGCGACCGAGCAGCATCTGTCGCTGCGCATCGCTCCCAAGTTCATTCAGCCCATTGAGAATTGGATTGCGCTAGTGCTGGAGCATCCCGGGGTACCCTCGGCCGACGAGGTCCGGAAATGCCTGGCCGTGCCGCTTCTGAACCAGATTCAGATCGACGCAGGGCCCACGATTCACGAATTGAGCGAAGGCCGCTTGGGCATCAATGGTCCCCCGCAAAGCGTGCGGCAGCAAGCCAAACGCATGGGCGTGACGCGGGCGAGGGTGTATCAATTGCTCGAAGACTGCAGCCGCATCATGGAGGTGCGTTGGCCGGAGGGTCAGCAGTTGTTTGCGCAATTGGACGCGAAGTTCCAGACGGAAACCACGTCCCAGGAAGATCTGCGGCTGTTTCGCGCCACGCGCGAGCTCTTCTATCCTGGCAAACAAAGGCTGTCGGACGAGGAAGGCGCCCTGTCGGCGGCCGAGTAAAGCGCTTTAGCCCAACGGTGCACGGGCTGCCGAGGGTTCCGCGTGCGCGGACACCGCGTGCGAACGATCGATTCGCAGGTGTTCGAAGCCGAGCTTTGCCGGCAGTGCGCGGCGGCCCAATTGTTGCAGGGCGTGGCGATGGCGGACATAGCTGCCAATCTGGCCGCAGGCCCAGGTTCTCCCCGCCAATTGCGCGAGCATGCCCGGCCGCCCAAAGCTGCGTAGCAGTTCGATGGCCACGAGGCCGGCATGCGCCGCCAATGATTTCACCTGGCCGGCGTTGGGCAGATTTCGCCAGAACAGACGCTCGTCATGCAGGGCCTGCTGCGCGGCGCCTTGACGAGCCTCAACGTCGGCGGAAGCATAGATGCGCGACCGCGGTTCAATCGCCACGCCAAAGCCGGCCCGGGCGAGCACCAGGGCCAGATCGACGTCGGCTTGTCGCATTCCCAACTGCCGGCTCAAACCCCCGACAAAGTCCAGCGCCGATTTGCGATAAAACGCCGCGAATCCGCAGGCGCCCAAAATCCTGCCCTGGGCGTCAGGCGTTAACCGCGGCAGGCCCTTGCCGACGAGATAGCGTGCTCCACCGTGGCGGTAGCCAACGCCGGCCGCGAAGATGCGATCGCGATCCCGAGCATCCAGCACTAGCGGCGCCACGGAGCCAATGTGACGGTCGCCGAACCGCGCAAGCGCCAGATCGGCCCAGCCCTCGGTCACTTCACAACCGCTTGCCAAGAGGTGCACAAACGGCGCCCGCGTGGCCGCCAGTGCCTGGTTGATCCGCGCGATCGGCGACATGCGCCGCGGCACCTCCACAAAGCGCACCTCACCAGCCAACTCGTAGGGATCGCGGTACGCCTGGTTCAAAGCGACGATAATCTCGCAATCGGATGGACGGTTTTCCAGCACCGAAACCAGTGTGCCTTCCAGCGACTCGATGCTGCCCACTGCGGAAATTACGATCGCTAGACGTGCCACGGCTAACCTCACTCGCTCAAGCAGGACTCTCGATGCCCGAGCCTGCCAGTTTGGCGGCAAACGAGGGTTGTAGGCGTCGGAGTCGCTGTTCGGATTATGTCGGCATACGGAGAGAGCGAAGTTTATTGAACCCTGTCCAAGTAGCAAGGATAGCGCCCCTGGGCGGAATAGCCCCTACAGTTTCGCTATCTTTGCTAGCTGGCTGATGCGGAAGGTTTGGAGCCCGCCCAGACTTGCACCAGCTCGATGAGCATTACCACGGCCTGCGCCATTTCCTCCAGACAGGTCCATTCCAGGGGCGAATGCGGATTGTGCTCGCCGGTCGAAAGATTTGGCGTCGGCAAGCCCAGCTCGGTGAACCGAGAGCCGTCGGTGCCGCCTCTGATGATCGTCAATCGTGGCACACGACCCAACCGCTCGAGCGCTTGTTTGGCGAAGCTTACGGCGCGCGGCTCTCGCGCCAATCCTTCGGCCATATTGCGATATTGCGGCGTCCCGCGGATCTCGATCGACGCGCCGGGAAAAGCCCGCTCGCTTTCCTGGGCCGCGATTCGCAGCCGTGCGGCCAGTTCGGCCAGGTTGGCCGTCTGGAAGTCGCGCAACAGAATCCTGATTCGTGCTTCGGCCACACCGCTCTGGAAATGATAGGGATGCAAAAACCCTTCTCGCTCGGAGGTCGATTCCGGAGAGAGCGCCTCGCGCGGCAGCCGGGCCACGAAATCGGATGCGACGCGAATGGCGTTGACCATTCTTCCTTTGGCGATCGAGGGGTGAATGTTCACGCCGCGGATGGTGACTTCGGCCAGGTCGGCCGAAAAAGTCTCGACGTCGATTTCGTCCGTGCCCTGTCCATCCAGCGTGTAGCAGACATCGGCGCCAAGGCGGTTCAAATCGACATGGTCGACGCCATGGCCGATTTCTTCGTCGCACGTAAAGCAGATGCGTATCGCTCCGTGCGTGATGTGCGGATGCTCTTGCAAGCAGGCCACGGTCTCCATGATCACGGCCAAGCCGGCCTTGTCGTCGGCCCCCAACAGCGTCGTGCCGTCGCTGGTGATGATCGTTTGCCCCACGAGTGACTGCAACTCGGGATTTTCCGCCAGGCGGATCACGGCGTCTTTTTTGCCTGGCAGGACGACGTCGCCTCCAGCATAATTGCGCCACACCTGCGGGCAGACGTTCTTCCCGGTCGTCTCGGGCGAAGTGTCGACGTGCGCGTTGAAGGCTACCACGGGGACCCTTTCGCTCACTGTCGGCGGAACCGTCGCCAGCACGATTCCCATCTCGGTTTGTGTCGCATCGGCCAGACCTTCGGTCCGCAATTCGTCTTTGAGAAGGCGCCCCAGTTCCAATTGTCCCGGCGAGCTAGGATACGTCGTTTGGCCTTCACGGGCCGTCGTGTCGACGCGCACGTAATTCAAGAATCGCTGCAAGAGTCGTTCTCTGTCGATCATGGCTCACCGCAACGCCAACGGCAATTTCACGAATGGACGCGGTCACATTTGCTCAAGCAATATACTTTCTCCGGCTGTCGCGCGTGAGGGGGATCTCTGGGGGTCGAGATCCCGGGAAATGGCCTGTCGGAAGCGCGGCGAGCCGTCGAGAGCACGGCGGTCGGGCGTAGCATGACCAGTCCCTCTCCGAGACCGTAGCGGTCAGGCGCCCAGGTTGCCCGTCAACGTTTGCATGCCGCCCGTGAAGTTCGGAATGACGCGGCGGCGCACGGTGTAGTCCACGATCAACTTGGGCCGCGAAGCGCCGTCGGCGTAGTCGGATGACCGGACCTGCATGAAGCTGCTTTGGCTGCCGGATTCGGGACCGATGACGATCAGGTCGAGCAGCCCGTCGCGGTTCGCCAACGCGTCTTCAATCAGCGCGTCGAGGTTGGTAATGGTAAGGTTCTGGCCGGGCGTGACGACCTCTCCCGTGCCCTGAATTTCCGTGGTAAAGTCGCCGCCGCCGGTAGTCCAGTCGTGAACGCCGTCTCGGTTCCACCAGGTGGCGCCAAGCTCGGTCCATGCCGGCTCCGTCAGACGGTAGCCGTGAAAGGTCGCGGGCAGGGTGAGGGCGGACGCCGATTCGCACGACAACACAAGCGAGGCTGACTCAATGATGGCACTGCCGAGCGCGGCGACGTCAAAGCGGAACAACCCGCGGCTTAAAGTCGTGTTCTTCCCAGCCAGTGTGTACCCGATTTGCAGAATGCCTTGGCCGCCAAAATTGGTTTCCGCGGAGCCGCTGGAAATGAATGTGTCGATGCCCGTGGACGCGTCGGGTTGGAAAATCATGGTCTCGCTCATCGTGATTTCTCCTTAGGAAGAATTTGGCCCGCCGGCATGGCGAGCGGTGAATTGAACTCGCGCGGTTGTTTTCGCCGCGCGTCGGTGCTTATTGGGGTTGTTTCTGGTAGGCTGTGCGCCAGGAAACTGGAGCCGGCCACCGCGGGAAATCTTTTATGACCGACGCCACGGTAAGCTATTTGGCTTTTGATATTGAGAGCGTCGCCGACGGGCAATTGATCTCCAAAATCCGCTATCCCGGCGAAGGCCTGGAGCCTGATGCTGCCATCGAGCGGTACCGGCAAGAGCTGCGCGATCAGTACGACAGCGACTTTATTCCTTACACGTTTCAGTTGCCCGTCTCGATCGCGGTGGGAAAGATTTCGTCCGATTATCGACTGTTGGAGATCTCCGTGCTCGACGAGCCGCAATTCCGTCCGCACATTCTCACCGAGCACTTTTGGCGCGGCTGGGACAAGTATCGCCGGCCGACCCTGGTCAGCTTCAATGGACGCACATTCGATTTGCCGCTGCTGGAGCTGGCCGCGTTTCGCTATGGAATCAGCGTGCCCGGCTGGTTCAACGTGGGCGCTAAAAGCTTCGAGCAATACCGCAATCGTTACAATCTCGACGCCCACATCGATTTGCAGGAAATTCTGACGAACTTCGGCTCGACCCGGTTTACCGGCGGGCTGAACCTGGCGGCCAATCTGCTGGGAAAACCAGGAAAGATGGACATCCAAGGCCACATGGTTCAGGACCTCTTCCAGCAGGGCCAGGTCGCTCAAATCAACGACTATTGCCGTTGCGACCTGCTCGACACCTATTTCGTGTTTCTTCGAACGCGGGTGCTGTTTGGCAAACTTCCGCTCGACGCAGAACAAGGCCTGATTGCCCAGAGCAAATCATGGCTCGCGAAAAGGGCCGACCAGGTGGCCGCGTATCGAACTTATCTCGAACGCTGGGGCGATTGGCCAAATCCGTGGACGTGACCGTTCTGCAAGGGCTGCTCCGCTCTATCCGTCGTGCGAGTACGCCGCAGTGCCAGCTTCCGTCGGGGTCGATACCTCGGCAAACACGAAGCCCCGCACCGTTACGCCGGGTTGGACGTCGCCGTCATACCGAACCGTAACGGGGATCGCCACGGCCCAAATCCTCTGGCCGTGGGACAGCATCGAGCTATTGAATCCTTCGAGGAACAGCGCCGCCTCGTCGGCCGAAAAAACGGCGTCCTCGACCAGCTCGAGCGCCGTCGCTTGCGGCGGCGACTCGTTCCAGCGAGTCGGACGCCAGTCGGAATACGTGGCAATCCAGAGACGAAACATTTGCGGGGTACGCGTGCGACGCTCGTCCATCTTGGAACTCCTCGCGCAACGTAGGGGTGAAGGACCGGGCGCGATTCTCGAATCGTGGCACAACAAACGCGTCGTCAATCCGCGCGCGTGCCTTGACTCCCCATGCGCCGTATAGTATACATATGTACATGACTGGGTCAAGCGCCAGTCGGATGCCACTCTGGGTTTTAATCCGCGGCCAGAGTCCCCATGCGTGACTTCGCTTCCAACGTTCGGCGGTTGATGGCCCGCTGTGGGATGACCCTGCAGCAAGTGGTCGAGGCCACGGGTCTCAACGAGCGGACGGTGAAAGCCATTCTCAGCGGCCGCGGCAAGCCGCACGCTCGCACGCTGCATCGACTGGCGGAAGGCTTGGGCGTCTCGGCGGACGAGCTCTTCCAGAATCCGTCGCTGCTGGCTCACCGCTTGTTCGACGAGCGTACCAACCCCGTTGTGCAGGAAGTGGTTCACAGCAGCCCGCAATTGTTCGAAGGCTGGACACAAGCTGACTTCGAAGAGTTGTATAGCCGCTTCGGGACCGGCGGCGCCTTGACTGCCGCTGGAACCACCCAAGTCGTGCTGGCCATGAACCGAAAGCGCGAGGTCCATCTCAGGGTCGCCTTGCTGCTGGAAAGCGGCGAAGCCGAATTTCTGATCGGGCTTGTCGAGCTACTCTATCAAAAAATCATGGTGCCCAATGACTAGCCGTTAGCACCAGTGTCAGGTTATTGTCACCCCTTCCTTGGCGATCCATCCGCAACGCCTGGCCGCCAGGTCGCGAACCGACCGGACCACCTCGGGCGCATCCAATGGCAGTGGCCTGGTCGTAGTGCTGTGGGGCCGTTGCCGGCAGGTGGCAATTGGGCTTGCCGTTGCCACACGCGTCTTTTCATCAGGTGAGCCATTCGGCGGAGCAATCGATCGAGCGGCCGGGATCCACCCCCAAATTACCCCCACAGTGACCGTTTATTTTCACTTGGCGCTGGCGAGAATTGCACTCTTTCGCAGGGGACTGATCCAGCACCACATTTGAGCCCTTTGGAGATGCCATTCGATGGACAGCAACCTCGTTAGTTCGGCCGACACAGAACGGATCAATTTGCGGGACTTCAACGAGCTTAGTTACTGGGCCGAACAGTTCCGCGTTTCTCGGGAGCGAATCATCCGGGCGGTACACATGGTGGGCCCGGTGGCCCATGACGTGCGCCGCGAGATCATGGAGACCGAATAGCAGCCCGGACCAGGTTTCTTAGTCGAACCACCGATCATTCTTGGCTCATTCACGCCTGGACCCGTCGGGCGCACGCGCTGCGGCGGGTCGTTTCATGCGCGCCCCTTCCGTCCGAACTTCCCGCACGCCAGATAGTGCGTGTGGATCGTCAGCGCGTGCATGGAGTCGTGCGCTGCATTGGCAAGCTTGAACAGCTCGTCAACTTCCGGCCAGCCTTGGGCGTGCATCTTGTCTTTGAGCTTGCACAGATAGTGCGTCATCGGCCCCAGGCGCTTGAACAGGGCGTCGACTTGGGCTTCGGTCAGGTCGAGGGAGTCCATGCCCGAATTGTGGGCGGACAAGCGGCGAGAGGACAATGACCTATTTGTACATTTTCTTCCGGCCCAGCGTCGCGCGTTTATTGTCCCGGCTCGTGGCGGCGACTAGACTGGATTGGCTCGTCCAGGTCACGCTCGACATGCGAAGAATGCTCACACGCAAATCAAATGGCATCTTTCTGTTGACATCCGCCGCTGCGGTTGCGGCCGCTTTTTGCGCGGTGCTCATGCCAGCGTCTGCGGCCGCGGCGCCGGTCACGCTCACGATCCTTCAGCTCGCCGAGGATGACGGCAGCGTGGACTATACCGTTCGAACGCAACTATTCGGACCGGCTACTCTCAGCATGCCCGACGGCACGTCGATTCCGTTTGCAACATTTGAGCTTCCCGGTCTCACCTACTCGCAGCTTTCTGCCCGGGCATTCGGCACGTGGACCATTCATCAGTCCTCTCCAGCGGCCACGTACAGCTTCAGTGTGTCGGCGATTTTGCCGGGGCCAATTTCGCAAATCGTTTCGCCCGCCGATGGGGCGACCGAGGGTCCGACGTTCGGCCTCGATTGGAGCTACCCCGGCGGCGAAAACCCGCTGATTCGCAGCGTTCAATCAATTGGGCTTGCCACGGTGAACTTTGATCTTAATGTGCCGGGACCGCACGCGATGGCCCACGTCGATTTGGCTGGCCAACCGTCAGCAGAGCTTACGATTCGCGCCGGCACGCAGGACAATCTTCTAAGCAATATCAGCGCCGTGACGCCGCTCGGCCCCGGGGGCTTACCGGCATATACGGTCAACGGATCGCTACTTAGCCTGTCGCCGTCGATTCATGTGACCGTCGTGCCCGAGCCCTCCAGCATCGTCCTCGCCACCATTGGCCTCATCGGCTTTGCTGCCTCGGGTTGTCGCCGCCGCAAGCGCCGAGCCCATTCGCGGCGGCGGCGCGTAGGGCCGCCAAATGCCGCTAATGCGACCGTTAATGCTTGACCGGCAACTCTCTGGGGGTCTAGTGTAGAGGTTATGAGACGCCTCCTGTCGATCTTTGTCGTCACGATAATCATTGGGCTGCTGTCGGGCTGTGGCGAGGCGACCAAGGGGAAGAAGAAAAAGCATCACAAGGGGACTAAGACGACGATCATTGTGCTGGACCACAAAGTCGTAGCTTAAATAGTCCCGTCCCCTTCGCGCCGCGAGGGTTTAGCTTTCCGCACCGCGCCGGGGCGCGGAATCAAGCCTGCTAGCAAAACATTGAGTTGCGCCCGCGGGCGCGGGAGAACGGCGCCACGTGGGGCGTATCGCTGCCCGGCGGCGTCTGCTAGGCTCCCAGCACATTTGTTTTGCCACTGGGCATAGGTGCGACGCGAGCATCCCCATTGTTTCAAATATGGGGGATGCTTCATGGTCCTTGATCCGCACGAACGCATTGCAGTCGAGCAGCGAACCGTTGCGATTGGGGAATTGATCGACGAGATTGACGCCAAGTTGGACACGCCCACATTTGACGTGGATAGTCTCCGCGAAAGGACCGCACTATTCCGAGAACGCGCCGACCTGAACATCATGCTCATGGATGATTGCTCCACGCGCCGTGCTGCTGTGGCCGGCATCAACTGTAAGATATGCCACGCCAAAATCGGCTCAATGGTGGCCGCGGAGTCGATGAAGAATATCAAGACTCTCCTCGAAGCGGTCGGAGTCGCAACCGAGTTTGTAGACTCTCGTGCCGACCGGCAGGGGCCGTTGTGCCGCAAATGCATGCTCAATTGGGGCGCAGGCGAAGACGATCTGAATCCCTTACTGCGGCGTTAAACGGCCGCTTCACCTTCCCGCACGCCAGATAGTGCGTGGGGATCGTCAGTGCGTGCATGGCACCGTGCGCTGCCCTGGCGAGCTTGAATAGCTCGTCATCTTCCGGCCAGCCCTGAGCGTGCATCTTGTCCTTGAGCTTGCACAGATAATGCGTCATCGGCCCCAGGCGCTTGAACAAGGCGTCGAGTTGGGCCTCGGTAAGGTCAAAGCTGTCCATGCCCCGAATTGTGTGCCGGCGGGCTGGTGAGGGCAATGACCTATTTGCGCGGCCGTCGTGTGAGGTGAACCGGCGGACCCACGCGTATTTTCGCCAACTTCTTGCACGTATGCTTGCGCATGCTCTAATGGCCCGGGCTACGCCCAGATAAATGAAAGGGACTACAAGATGTCGACTTATTGGTTCAAAAGAATAAGAGAAACACCAAAACTGCCCTACTTTAACAACGCGGCTACGTGGAAAGGTCCGGTTGCTGCAGCGATAGCGAGTTTCAACAATCTTTCGTTTGGCGTAGAACTTGTCCCCGCAACAGAGGAAAAGGACGCACGAGTCGTTTTCGTTCTCGCAAATGGTCCTACGAAATACAAGTTTTCCGGGGGCACCGCCGAAACGGGGCCTAAATTCAAGCCCGACGGACTTCACGGTCAAACCGCAGCGCAGCTCGACAGTCGAGACGAGATATATTTTGCAGCTATTTTTCTTCCAGGTAAGGTCGCAAAGACAACGAATGACCAAAAGGAAATGGTGGTTGTCCACGAAATTATTCACGCCTGCGGGATGGACGAACACGACACCGAAGGGATCATGTATGACACGTTTCTCGCAAAGGGTAGCGGACTGATCGAACTAGTTTCTGCTGCGGGAGCTAAGCCCATGCCGCCGATACGCGTCGGCGGGACAACTTCGAGTATCATGCGGAAGCTATGGACCGAGCCGAAGCCGAAGAATACTTCGCCTTGAGCTACCGTGGCACGGCCCGGCCCGTTTGCAACTAGTTGACTTGCTAGCGGCGGCGCGGGAGAACGGCACCTTCAAACAAAGCTCAACAGGAGGCGACCCATGAACCTTGAAGATTTTGTTCGCGATACGCTGGTGCAAATCGTCAATGGATCGTTGCGGCAACACAG
Organism: Planctomycetia bacterium; assembly: GCA_041497975.1. Classification (GTDB taxonomy): domain Bacteria; phylum Planctomycetota; class Planctomycetia; order Pirellulales; family PALSA-1355; genus PALSA-1355. The sequence goes on from JBGQHN010000008.1 coordinate 34,226, forward strand.
GCCACAGCCAGAACTGGCGCGCGAGTGAGTCCCGCCAATATTGTCGTCCTTACGACGAATGGCGTTGCCCATCCCATCGTTAACGTAAGTTCCCCCGCGCATCCGCACGTCGAGATGATCGACTTCGATGTTGCAGTGTATGCTCATGAAGGTAAGGGAAGCAGCGCTGGTGGTGGATTAAAGGTTGCTGCGATTGGGGTAGGCGGCGAGAAAAAGTCGGAATCCTCAAGCGGCGCCGAATCTCGCATTCGCTTTAAGGTGCCTATCGTGTTGCCCCCAACTGGCACAGTCCCTTCGATTCGCAAGCGGCCATCGGCGCGGGAGCTACAAGAGCAGGCGAGTGGGCGCTGAGGCGTGTATTTTCGGCCGCCGGGCGCTACCGCGAGACGGCCTGTCGAATTGTCAAAGAGCCTGGCTCACGGCTCGGTCGGCCATCGACCAGCCGGGCAATCTTCTGTGGCCATGGTAATCTTGTTGAGCACGCCCCCGGCCTGCTTCAGGCGGCAGCCGCAAAGGCCGCACGTGCCGTTGCGCTCACTCTTCGCTTGGAAGTGCTCGCACGGCTTGCATATCGTCTCGAAGATTTCCGCGACCAGCTCAGGCGCTCGTGTCGGTCGCCCGGCCGCAATCCAGCGGGCTTCGGCTTCGAGCAGTGCTTTTGCTTTGGCAAATACGCTAGGCGGCCTCGGCGCGAGCGCTCTGCCGAGCGGTTTGGCTCGCGTCGTTCGACCAGGAGGCTCTCGCCTGGGCGAAGCGATCGCGCTTGCCCTACAGTTGCGGGCGATGCGCTTGCCGTTGGCCGCAACCATGCGCGGACGCCGGCAGTGAACGCACTTCGCGTCCGCGCTGTCGCCAGGTTCCCAAACGCAATCCGCCATTTGCCGCTCAGTAATAAATGGGCGTGACCGTAACATCCATCGAATCGAAGCCGCAGACCTGCAAATACGAACTGACCGCGAC
>JBGQHN010000009.1:0-34480 GCA_041497975.1 Planctomycetia bacterium
ATTGCCCAGGACTCATCGTCGTGATCCCGTCGAATCCGGCCGACGCCAAGGGTCTGTTCAAAACGGCGCTGCGGGCGGCCGATCCGGTAATCTTTCTGGAACCGAAGGCCCTGTTTCCGACCAAGGGCCCGGTGAGCGTTGCGGAGCATTTCGTGCCGTTTGGCCAGGCGAACATCGTGCGCAGCGGGAGCGATCTGACGGTCGTCTCGTGCGGCTCGCCGGTGCATCGCTGCCTGGAGGCCGCCGGGCGATTGGCCGCGGAGGGAATCTCCTGCGAGATTGTCGACTTGCGGACGATTGTGCCCTTGGACGTGGAGACGATCGTGGCCAGCCTGTCGAAGACTGGCCGCATGCTGGTCGTCGATGAAGGCTTTGCGATGTGTGGCCTCGGCGCGGAAATTGCCGCCGTCGCGATGGAGCACGCGTTCGAAAGTCTGTACGCCCCGGTTGGCCGGCTGCATACCGATCCGGTCGGCCATCCGTTCAGTCCGGCCCATGAAAACGCGGTCGTGGTCTCGGTGGAACGTATCGTTTCGGCGGCCAAGGCCGTTTTGGCCGGGCGGCCGGAAATTCCGCGGCGGCTACGCGCCGGCGCGAAATCGCGCGGGTCTGCGTCGGCGGTTTCGTCCGGAATCTCGATGCCAGCGGCGGTCGCGGCGCCGGCTCACAACATCGCTTCATCGTCCGGCGTTCCGCTGGTGATGCCCAACCAGGATTTGACGATTACCGAGGCCCGCGTGATTCAGTGGCTGAAGCAAGTCGGCGATCGAGTGGTCAAGGACGAAGGGGTCGTGGAAGTCGAAACCGACAAGGCGGTGATGACCGTCGATTCGCCGCTTGACGGGCAACTGATTGAAATCGTCGCCACGGCCGGCACGGTTGTTCCGCTGGGTGCACAACTGGGCACGATCCGCCGCGAGGGCTAAAGCGCGTGCCAGGCAGCCAATCGACGGCGTCCGAAAAAGTTCGCGCGGCCGCTAGCGCGATTTTGCGTGGCGGGTGCTTCTTCGTCGCCGGACGGCGGAGGCTGCGTATCGAACGGCGGGACTGCGAAAGCGTGCCCTGGGAAGTGTTCAGGGGCCACTTGCTCGATCCGGCGCATGCTCGCCAGGTCACCGACTTCGAGTCCTGGAACGTCTTTCTGGATGACGTCGAGCTTACGTCGCTCGCGCCACTGGCATCCGTTCTGTGGCAACACGAGCACCGGCGCGTGTACGTAGCGCGACGGATTCTCACGCACGGCTTCGAGGCCTATGAAGATTCTCCCGGTGTGATCCTCAGCCGGCCGACGCAAAAATGGGTCGCGGAACTGGTCGGAACGATTGAGCTGGAGGGACTTGGCAATGCGGCGCTTGAACGTGAACTTGCCACGTATGTGCTGTTGGCGGTGATCGGCACCAGCCGCTTGCCGATTACGTCGCTCGAGTCGCCGCTGCCCGGCTTTTCCCTTGGCCAACTCGGCTATGTGCCGGGCCTTGCCGAAAGCGACGACGCGTGGCGCGATCCGCCCGACTTTTTGCGAGCGGCGCTCGTAGGCGAGCGCCCGATCGTTCATCAGGTCAAGGCGCTGGAGACGGCTTTGCGCGCGGCGTCAAGCGAACAGGTGGCGGCGATTGCCGATGTGTTGGGCCAGGCGGCTAAACGACACGCAACAGAGCCCGATTGGCTGCCGCGACTGTTTCGGGCACTGTTTCAAGGCGCGGCGCTATCGCCCTATACCGAGTTTGTCGATCGGCTGATCGGGGTGCTCATGGAATTGACGTATCGAGATTTGCCGGGCGGCGCCGTCGTAATTGACATATTGAGCTACATGCTGAGGCATTTGTGCCGGCACTTGACCGCCTTTGACCTGAGCGTGTTTCACAATTTTGGCGCCAATTATCCAGACGCGCTGTTTTTGGATGCGCTCTTGACGGCGTACCTGCGTTTGATTGACGCGCACCCGGCGTTGTTCGAGCGGCAAAACGGCGATGCGTCGGCCGTCGAGGGTCACAAACGCCGCCGGCGCCGAGCGCTGCGGCAAGCGTGCCTGGTGCGTAAGCGCTATGAGGGACACCCCGTACCGGACGCTCCAACTTCGATGGGCGAAAACGCGCGTGTGTTCCCGGCGTCATTTGTGCGCGTGCCGGAGGAACAGATCGTAGACGTCTCTAAGCGGCGGCGGAAATTGTTCGACACGCAGCCGCTCGAGAGCCAGCTGAGCGAACGCGCCCGGCGAGTGCTCTGGGCGAGCCTGGCTGACTTAGAGAACCCCATTGAACTTCGCGAACTGGGCATGGCCCAATTTCTCGCTCGACCACTGGGTCTCTTCAAGCAACCGGGCGAGGTCGATCGTACACCGCTGTTGTCTTACGAGGCTTTTGGCCGCCTGACCGCCAAAGCACGCCTCGGGCAAATAAAGTCCGCGGGTTGGATTGGCGCGGAAACGCACGGGAAGCTTGTGCCTGCGCTGGAAGCACTACCGGTCACCGGGGTGGCCGCCGACGCGGTTGCAGTTCTCGAACGTCCGGCAGTGGTTTCATTGGCTGACGCGCGCCGGGCCGCAACCGATTTTGTATTTCTGCGGACCACGCGCGGTTCGCTGGCCGAGTTGCTTGCGCATTACGACTTGCGACCGCTCGCGGCCGCGGCGCCGGAAACGTGCGCGTGGCTGACGTCGGCACAACCCAAACTGCTGGTCGAACACGCGCCGCAAGAAACGCCCCGGGCACGCTCAACGCTCCGTATTTGCGACAGCGCCGCCAATCCGCGGCTGGAAATCGGATTTGGCCAGGTTCCAGGTACAATGGCGCGATACCGCGAGCGCGGCGGAGTCGAACTGGTCGAGAGTCTCTTCGTGCTGCGCATTCGTGAACCGCTCGTCGGCGCACAGTTCAAGGAGCATGAACTCGGCGATCGGTCGATCCGGCTTGATTTACGTTCGCAAACTTAGTCGGGAGGAAGTTGTGATGCTCGCGCGACGTGTCTGGACCGCGTTTGCCCTGCTTGTGTTGACGACGCCGGCCGTCGCCGCGCCCAAGAATATCGTGCTCGTGGTGGCGGACGATTTGGGGCTTGATTTGGGTTGTTACGGCAACAAAGCCGTCAAGACGCCCAACCTGGACAAGCTCGCGGCGGACGCCACGCTTTTCACGCATGCTTTTTGCACGACCGCCAGCTGCAGCGCGAGCCGGTCGGTCATCTTGAGCGGAATGTACAACCACTCAAACGGACAATACGGCTTGCAACATGACGTGCATCATTTCAGCACGCTGGCCAAAGTGCGCTCGCTCAGTGCCCGCTTGCGCGACGCGAAGTACCGCACGGCGCGCATTGGCAAATTTCACGTCGCGCCGGACGAAGTTTATCCCTTTGATGAAGCGCTCGACGGTGATCCGCGCAATGGCGTGCAACTGGCCGAGCGATGCCGCGAACTGATTGCCGCCGACGACCCGCGACCATTCTTTTTGTATTTCTGCACGACCGACCCGCATCGTAGCGGGCGCTTTGGCCCCGCGCCCGACCGAGAGAATCTATTCGGGAACGAAGGACAACATCCAGGCGTCAGCGAAGAGCATTACGATCCGCGGCATGTCACTGTGCCGCCCTTTCTGCCCGACACGCCGACATGCCGGGCCGAGCTTGCGCAATACTACCAGGCGGTGTCCCGCGTCGACCAAGGCATCGGCCGGCTGGTGCAGCTCTTGAAGGACGCCGGCCACTGGGACGATACGCTGTTCGTGTTCATTTCGGACAATGGCGTTCCTTTTCCGGGGGCCAAGACGACCGTTTACGATGCCGGCTTGCGACTGCCATGCCTGGTGCGCAATCCTTACGCCGGGCGACGCCCGACGAGCTGCGACGCGCTGGTGTCGTGGGTCGATCTGGCTCCAACGATCCTGGAATTCGCCGGCGCGCCCGCGAGCGGCCCCGATCTGCACGGTCGGTCGCTGCTGGGCATCCTCGATCAAGTTCATCCGAGTGGCTGGGATGAAATATACGCCTCGCACACGCTGCACGAAGTGACGATGTACTACCCCATGCGCGTCGTGAGGACGCGGCAATACAAATTGATTTGGAACGTTGCCCATGGGCTGCCGTTTCCGTTCGCCTCCGACTTGTACCGATCGGCTACCTGGCAAGAGGCGCGGGCCAAGGGCCCCGAGGCGCTCTACGGCAAACGAACGATCGCGGCCTACGTCAACCGGCCGCAGATCGAGTTGTACGACATTCAAGGCGATCCCGACGAAGTCGTGAACCTGGCGGCCGACCCTCGGCATTCGGCCACGCTCACCCGCCTCATCGGCAGGCTCAAGGATTTCCAAATGCGCACCAAGGATCCTTGGTTGCACAAATGGGAGTATGAATAGACTTCAATCGTCGCGGGTTCACCCAAAAAACACGCGCTGGGCCGTCTTTTCCAAGAGCCATGCCCGATCGACGTCGGTAAGAAAATCCAAACGGCTGCGCACCAGCTCGATCGAGTCGCGATACGTGTGGCCTGCCTGGACTTGGAACGGACAATCGGTGGCCCACATCAGCCGTTCGCGGCCGAACGCGCCGAGGAGCTGTTGGATCATGGGCCCCAAATCCGTGTAAGGCGATTTTTTTCGACCCAGTGCATAAAAGGCCGAGACTTTGACGTGCGCGTGCTGGTGACGCGCCAAGCGGCACAGGTTGTCGACGTCCGCCCGGCGGATCGTGCCATCCATGCCGATGCGGGCAAAATGGTCGATCACCAGCGGCGTGTGAGGAAACTTCTCGCACATTTTATCCAACGGCCCCAGCGCCTCGGGGTTCACCAGCGCGCACATGGCCAACTGTTCGTCGGCGCCCAACCGCCACATCGCGGCCATCTCCTGGCTGAATAGCCAGCGGTCGACGGCCTGCGCCGCCGGATGAATGCGAAAGCCGCGAACCCCCTGCTGTTTCAGGTTGCGCATCGTGCCGTGCACCCGCGGGCCATGCTCGTCGATGACGGCCACGCCCGAGAACACGCCCGGAGAGTCGCGCATGACCGCGAGCATGTAGCTGTTGTCGACTCCGTAATAGCTCATCTGAATGAGCACGATGCGTCCCACGCCGCAGGGTCGCGCGTGGACCAGCAGTTCGTCCGGGGTGAAGCTGGCGGGTTGCATTTGCTCAGGCCCAAAGCCCCTTGCCAGCGGATACCGTTTCACGTCCGGCGTCCACACGTGCACGTGGGCGTCGATCAGTCCGGCGACGGGCACCGAATTTTTTGCGCTGTCGGCAATCGGCTGGGCCGACGTGGCGCGAGCCGCTACGACCCACGGCGCCGAAGCCCCCAACGCGGTAACACATCGCTCGAGCATCGAGCGGCGCGTTAGCTGGGAGGGGTCATCGGGCACAGGCAGCAGAGTCATCGTCGAAGCCTCGAATCGGTCGAGCATGTGACCTCGAATTTGCTTGTCGGCGTTTTACTCTTTCGCCCCGCAGTCGGCAAGCCAGCGGCTAAGGCGCAGAAAACCGCGCTGGGTCGTTGAGCAAAAAACGCCCGACGGCTCCGGGCGATCCGGAACCGTCGGGCGCGATAAATCTTCAGCCCGGTCAACTTCTGGGCGCGAGCCTAAATATCCAGGTTGATCAGGAATTGGTCGAGCGATTCCCGCAGCCGGGTTTCCTCGCCGGAGAGTTTCTGAATCTGATCGCGCATCTTTTCGACCGCGTCTTCCTGGGCGCCGAACTTTTGCACGTATCGCTTATAGAGATCCGTGTTGCGGTCCAGTTGGCCCATGTTCTGGCGAATGCGGTCTTGCTCCTGCGTGATTGCGGTAATCTGCTGCTCGAGACGCTGGCGTTCCTCGACCACGCGCTGTAAGGCCTGCTTTCGCTTGACGATTTCTTGTAGCGCGGCCTTGACGGCCGGAGTGACCTCTTTTTGATTGATGTAGAACAGCACCGTGTGATCGTCCAGGTTCGACAGTGCCAAGGATTGGCTGACCACCTGTTCTTCCTCGACCGAAAGCGTCGTGGGCTTGCCGGGCTCGGCCTTGACGGCAAAGCGGTAGCGGTCGCGCGTCTTTTCGCTGGGTTCCTTGGGCGACACGAGTTTCCAGTTCACGTCCAACGGCAATTCCACCAACACGGTCTTGGTCTTCGCGTCGGAATTCTTCACGGTAAAACTGTGCGTGCGGCTCAATTTGCGGCTGATGAGCATGGTGCCCTTGATGAGTTTCACGCTCAACAACTGCTCGGGACGGCCCTTGGTTTCCGGAACCACTTCGGTTTTCAAATCCAAGGCGTAGCTGATCAGTCGGTCTGCCTTCGGGGGCAGGTCCTCGATCTTGGCGTCGCCCGCATAGGCGCCGCCGTCGAAGACCGTGATCGGACCTTGCATCAAGTGCAGCGACGTGGAATTGACGAGCTTCAGTCCATTGAGCGGGTGCTTGGCCTGCACGGCCTGGTTGTAAATCGAGACCTTTTCGCCCTGGATCGTTTCGTTGACGATCGGGAGCATGGCCGACTTCTGCCGGCCCAGCGTGACCGGCGTGCCGATCACGTACTGGAACAGCTCGCCGACTTCGCCGGCCGCGGCCGCCGAAATCGCATTGCGCGTCTCGGCCAACTTGAGATCATCGCGCTCGCCGGGCACTGCCGCCGCCAGCGCCGGAGCCTCCGGGGCAACTTCGCCGGCCGCGCCGCCTCGAGCTTTGGCGGCCCTTTCATTTCGGGTCGCTGCGAATCGCGATTCAACGTCGGCCACCCGTTGCGGCACGTTCTTGGCCAACTGGCGAAATCGCTCGTCGGCGCTGTGCATATCCTGGCCGTACGATTGCGGACGCAAGGAGGCGAACAGATTCAGCACCTCCACCGGACGGCTAACGTACAACGGCTCGTACAAGTCCATCGTGTACGAAATGGGCCGCCCGCTCATGAGCGTCAACGACACGTTGTTCCAATCCGTCTCGGACGTGTTCTCCACGATTGCCCATCCTTGCAGATAGGGGGCGTCTTTGTCGGAAAGCACGAGCCGGTAGCTGGTCTTCCACACGGGCGTGGCTTGGATATAGCCGACGCGCACGGGGCGCTTTCCCTGACCCAGCATGTTCAGGCTGACTGTTTTTTTGTCGGTGTTGTGGCCCGCGGCCAGAACCGAGAGCGCCTGGCGCAACTCGGCGTCAAGCTTTTCATCGACGAGCTTGATGCGTCCGATCGATTCCATTGGAACACTGCGCAAGCCCGCGTCGGTCAGCAGGTTGAGATACTCGACTTCGACCACGTCGTGGTCTTTGCCGACGTCCTTTTTGCGTTTTTCGACGCCCAATAGCACGCCGGAAATTGCCGTGGGAGCGTCGATCTGCACCTGTTCGCCGCGCACCTGGTCGAGGATCTGTCCGAGCGTCGGGTTGTTGGTGAGATCGACGGGAAAAGTTTTCAATGTCTTGGTAATCGGATCGCGCGAACCGTAAGTAACGGTCGAGATTTTTCCGCCGCCGCGGTCCTCGAGGATCATGCTCTTGAGCAGATCGTTGATGTCCTCGACGCGAAATCGCAGGTCGATCTTGGTGTTTCCGTCGACGTCGCCGCGATGTTCAAAGTATCCCACGCCCGAGTTGAACATTACGACTTTGTTCAGGGGCAAAGCACTGTCACCTTGATCGCCCTTGGCTTCGTTTTTTTGCTGCGCCCAGGCGGGTGCGGTCAAGGCGCCACTCCAGGCGAATGCCAGGATTGCGCAGGCGAACTGCCGGGTCATTTTGCTGCACATAATTCGATCGCTCCGGTTGTGTTGGTGCGGCACAGGGCCGATTGGGCGCATGGTCCGCCAGCGGTTGCCCTGCGGGTAATTCTAGCTTTTTAGACGCCCGGCGGTGATGGAAAGTTCCGCGGCATTTCCGCCCCAGCGGCAGAAAGTTATTCGCCAGCAATGGCCCGGCCATTGGTCCGGGGCGCTAGCTTAACGCGAGGCGAAAAAGACGCGCAGGGTCTCGACGGCCGAAATCGCCGCCAGCGACAAGAAAAACACTCCGGCCAAAACGAGCCCAATGCGGGCAAGCCAACCTGGCCGCAACGGCTTGGGCAATAATGTCAGATTAATCACCAGAGTGTGGAAGCAACTGAAGCCCAACGCAAAGTTCATGATGTTGGTGGCGATCGTCAACAGCGCCAGCGGCGTGCTGGTCGACAACAAAAACAAGCCCAGCATCATGTAAGCGACCAAAACGCTGAAGTAGAGCGTCTTGATGTGCTTAGGATCGAAGGTCCGCAAGATGCGGCTGGAGGTCCACACGACGTCGACCCAACGGCGGACGATCCCGTCGGCGCTGGTGGCCATCGCGGGCGCCAGCACCAGGAAGCCGCACAGGAGCGTCATGTACCATGCGGTCGACCCGGCGAGCGTCCCCCATGACTCGCCGACCGCGTTTTCCACGCCGTCGGCCGTCATGCCGGCCGCGTACCATTGGCTGACCTCGGTGCCACGGCGTAAGAACTGCACCGACAGCATGCTGGGCAGCGCCATCCCGAGAAAACAAGCCGGCATCCACACTACCAACTGGTCGCGCAGCACGTGCCGCAGCCAGCGATGCCACCGCGGCAGCGATTCCTTCGTGACCTGAAAGACCATGCCGACGTGTGACAGCTCGATATTGTGACCGCCGATGACGCTGGGAATGGCCCCGACGTGATGTCCCATCCCCCAGCCTTGATCGCGCGTGTAGTTGCTGATCGGCGCGTTGGACAATCCACCGCAACCGGCGATCGCGGCGAAAGCCGCCAACAGCGCAATCGTGCTGAAGTCGATCGTTGGAAAGCCGCGGCCCTGGGCCAGCGACAAGAGAATATTCTCCGTCGCGTCGCCGTCGCGCACCCCGTCGTGGTCCAGATCCTCGAACTTGTCCGGCTTGCCGTCGCCGTCGATATCGGCCCAAGCGTCCGGCTTGCCATCGCCGTCGCTGTCGATCGTGGGCTTAAACGGCCGTTCGACGACATCCAGGTGTCCGTCGCCGTCCCAGTCTTCGCCCGCGTCGAGCACTCCGTTGCCGTTTGCGTCTTCGCCGCGCTGAATCGGCACGGTGCCGAACCTGAAAAACCCCGTGACTATTTCGCGCCAGGTTGCGGCGCTCGAAAAGAAGATCGCGATAAACAACAGAAAACCCAGGACGGTCACGATCTTGAAGGACATGACCTTCTTGAGCGTGTCGTAGATCTTGCCGCCGAAAACCAGCGGGATCATGGACACGAGAAACACGCCGAATCCCAACCCGCGAACGAGCGATTCGTCGCCGGCGCCCGCGGGAATGCGGCCGAGATACACACCCGCCAAGGGCGTGGCCGCATTGGCCGCCAAGTAGGGAAACACGGCCCCGAAATCGAGGAGCAAATACATGAACAACCAAAAGCGCGGGCCGGGCAACGTGCGAAACTTGCCCGTGAAGATCGGCTCGCCCGTGTACAGCGTGTAGCGGCTGATTTCCAAGTTGTAGAAAACCTGGCCCACAATGCTCAGCGTGGCCAGCCACATCAGCGCGCCGCCGTAGCGCGCCGTGACGGCGGGGCCGGCCAGCCATTCGCCGCCGCCGATCGCCGAGCCGCCTACGAGCAAGCCCGGCCCGAGCATGGCGAACCAGTTCTTCCAGGCGAACACCGGCGCGTCGATCAGCTCACCGCTGTTCCACCGGGGCATATCGCGCGATCCGGGCCAGGGAGCGGCCAGCGGAGCGGACTCCTGCGCGGCGGGCGCCGTCGACGAAGCAGCCATGGGTCGAAGTCCCGTGCGAGTTCCAGAAGGTGTCGCCGTCCATGGCCCGCCGCGGGTCTTCCCACCCCGATCGAGAGCTTACCAATCACGTGTATAACCGGCCGTCCAGCCGCCGTCCACCGTCAGCACGGCCCCGTTCACGTAACTGGCCTCGGGAGAGACGAGAAACGTTACCGCGTGGGCAATTTCTTCGGGCGTGCCCGGCCGGCCCAAGGGGACGTGCGAAAGCAGGCTCTTGGCGATGTCGGTCTTGTCGCCCTCCGGACCGTAGAACAAGGCGCGCGTGCCGCGCGTGACAATCGAGCCCGGCGCGACGCAATTGGTGAGAATGCCTTGCGGTCCCAGCTCGAGCGCCATCGAGCGCGTGAGATTCACGACGCCGGCTTTGGCCGCTACATAGGCGCTTTGCAATCGCAGGGGCACAAGGCCGGCGACCGAGGCAATGTTCACGATCCGGCCACCGCCGCGAGAGATCATCGTGGGCACGATGGCCTTGCTGACGATAAACACGCCGGTCAGGTCGACGCGAAGAATGTTGTTCCAATCGCTTTCGGCATATTCGTGAATCGGCCGGCGCTCTTTTAACGTGTTGATGCCGGCGTTGTTGATCAGAATTCCAATCGGTCCAAGTTGATGGAGAATTTCTTCGTTGACGTCGTCCATGCGGTTCGCATCGGCTACGTCGCCGGCCAGCGCGATTATGCGCCGGCCGCGAGCGGCAATTTCGCCGGCGGTGCGCCCAGCGGACTCTTCGTCCACGTCAAGAATGGCGACCGACGCGCCGTTTTCGGCCAGGCTTTCGGCAATCGCGCGGCCGATGCCTTGGGCGCCGCCAGTCACAAGTGCCACCTGGCCGTTCAAGTCAACTTGCATCGCGATGGATGATCCTTCCAGTGCCGGGTTGCTGTCTGCCGCTAGCGACGAGAGTCCCTAGCGGTGCGAGCGCTCCATGCCGAAATTGAGTTTCAATTGCGGATCTTTTTCCGAGTCAGGATTCAGCTCTTTGAACAGCAAGCTCGGCTGAATATCGCGATTGTGCTGATATTTGTCGCTGGCGTACTCGGTGATCGGGCCGCTGATTTCGTGGTAGAAGATCTGACAGATGGGCACGCCCGGATAGATCCGCACCGGCTGCACGGCGAACATTTCCAAGGTCCAAAAGCCGCAAAAGCCGACGTCGCCGAAACCGGCGGTCACGTGCACGAACAACCCCAAACGGCCTATCGAGGAACGGCCCTCGATCATCGGCACCAGCTGGTGCGTTTCGGTCCGCTCGACGGTGCGGCCCAGGTAAAGCTGGTTCGGACCCAACACCAGCCCCTCCGGCGGAATGCTGATGCGGCGCACTCGATTGGCCTTGGCCATATCCAGCACGACCTCTTCGTAGGTCATCAGCTCGTTGTGCAGGGTCAGGTTGTAGCTGTTTGGATTGAGATTCGCCTCGTTGAATGGATCGATGACGATGTTCGAACCCAGGCTTTTGCGAATTTGATGGCCGGAGAGAATCATGTTCGTTCGCGGCAGTAAGTCGGGGTCGCTGGAACTGGTTAGGAGACGCTCGATCCGTCCGCCACGCCGATTCTTGGGCAGATGTCATTCAGCGGACATATCTGGCAATGGGGCTTGCGCGCCGCGCAGATTTGCCTGCCATGCGCGATCATCCGGTGGCTGAAGTCGATCCACGCACGCTTGGGCAATTGCTCGATCAAGTCGCGCTCGATTTTGACGGCGTCGGTGTGCCTGGTCATTCCCAGGCGACGGCTGACCCGCGTCACGTGGGTATCGACAACCACGCCCGTGGGGATGCCAAATGCCGTGCCCAACACCACATTGGCGGTTTTGCGTCCGACTCCCGGCAGCTTTACCAGCGTGTCGAGATCTTGCGGCACCCGACCGGCGTATCGTTCGGCGATCTGGGCGCATGCGGCCTTGATGTTCTTGGCCTTCATGCGAAAAAACCCCGTACTCTGGATCGCCCGTTCCAGCTCGCTGGTCTTGGCGGCCGCGAACGCGGGCGCATCGCGATACTTGCCGAACAAATCCTTGGTGACGATGTTCACGCGCGTATCCGTGCATTGGGCCGAAAGGATCGTGGCCACGAGCAATTGGAGCGGAGTGCGGAAATCTAGCGCGCAGCGGGCGTCGGGATAGGCCGTTTTCAGCCGCCGGACGATCTGAGCGGCGTGGCGTTTTGCGTCGGCGGTCGCGACCATGCGAAGCCTGGCGGTTTGGTGCAAAGCAAGTGCGCCTTAACGAGAATGGCCCAAGGTGGTTCCATCACGGAAGAGGTAATTGTCTCGCAGGCCATCTCGGACTGTCAAGTATCGCGGGGGGTGCGCTTCCAGTCGGTTCACCGCAGCTAATTGGTCGAAACACCGAGCCGAAACAAAGTTCGTGCATTGACGGTCGTTTGAGCGAAGAAATCGGCGGCGCTTTGGCCGCGAACCTCGGCCAGGCAAGTGGCGGTATGCACGACGTGCGCTGGCTCATTGCGACGGCCGCGCAGCGGGTGCGGCGAAAGGTAGGGGCTATCGGTCTCGACCAGAATTCGGTCCGGCGGAACCTTGGCGGCCACGGCGCGCAGCGCATCGGACTTTTTGAACGTCACCATGCCGGCAAAGCTGATATAGAGCCCCAAGGCCACGCACTCGGAGGCTGTCTCTTCAGAGCCGGTAAACGAGTGCATCACGCCCATAAGCGGGCCACGGCGGCGCGCCTCGCGCAGCATGGCCAACACGTCAGCGTCGCTGTCGCGCGTATGTACGACCACCCCCAGGCCGCGCTCTTGAGACAACCGCAAATGGCGGTCGAAATAATCTTGCTGCACGTCGAATGCCGAGTAGGTCCAATAGCGGTCGAGCCCCGTTTCACCCAGGGCCACAACTTTGGGCCGCGCGGCCAGTTCGACGATTGTTTGCCAGTCGCCACTCTCGGCTTGGGCCGTGTAGTTGGGCTGGATGCCCACGGCGGCAAAGACGCAGGCGTGTCGATCGGCAAGCGCCAGCACTTGGGCGCTCGATGCGGCCGTCACGCCCACGGCCACGATCGCTTCGACCCCGGCCGCTTGGGCGCGCTCGATCACCGCTTCGCGGTCGGCATCAAATTCCTCTTGGTCCAGGTGTGCGTGCGTATCGACCAGAGCCATGAGGCGAAGCGTATCCTGAAAGGGCTGGACGCGAATACTTGCGGTGGCGCCGGCGGTGCCTCGTTCGCTAGGAGTCGTTCTTGGCCAACCGGCCGGCCAGCTCCTCGAGCGCCTCCAGGTGGCCGCGCGCCGCACCTAGGGCTTCTTCGGCCAGCGCCGCGGCCGGCCGCTCGCGCGACAACTCCGCCACGCATTGCTCCAAGGCCGCCACGTCGCGCTGCTGGTGCTCGACCAGCTTGGTAATCAGATAATCCAGCGACAAATCGTGCATATCGAGATAATCGCTCGGATACTCGCCCGTTTCAATCGGGCCGATTCGCAGTATGTACTGCGCGATGCGGTTGGCCAGTTGTTTTTGATCTTCGACAATGTTCCGCAACACCGCCACCGCCTGCTCGTCACCGCGATGGGTCCAAGGACAGGCATAGGTCAAGTACATGGGAAGCGAACGATACAGGATCGTCAGTAGCCGATTGAGCGCCTGGTGCGTGCCGAGCTTGTTCATGCGGGCATCCGTGTGCGATTGCTAAATAGGTCCAGGGGGCGAATGGAGCGCTGCACTTTCACAAGGGAGGCAAGTGGCGAAGCCCTAGCCGGCGAAGGGCCCCGATATTTTGGAGTTCTTATTTAGAACAGTTGCCGAGCCGCGGACGTGGCCAGCTCGGTCAAATTATTCCACCAGATGCCCAAAATGAACAGGGGCAGGGTGACCAGCGCCACGTACGTGACGGGAATGAAAGACATGTCGGTCGACGTGCGCTGCTCGGGCTCCGGATCCATGGTCATGATCTTCACGACCCGCAAATAATAAATCAAGCTGATCACGGTGTTCAATCCGGCAATCACCAGCACGGTCCAAAGCCTGGCGTTCACCAGGTAGTAAAAGATCTGCAGCTTGCCTACGAAGCCGGCAAACGGCGGCAGTCCGATCAGGCTGAAAAGAATCGCCGAAAAGAAAACGACGACGACCGGCGCGCGTCGGATCAAGCCGGCATAGTCGGCAATTTGCTCGCTGTGCAACATATTTCGCAAGAACGCGACGACGGCAAACGCGCCCAGGTTCATGAACAAATACACGCCGACATAAAAGGCCATCGACCCCATGGCCGCGCTGGCGGCTTGTGGGTCGGACCCTGCCAGGACCATGGCGGCGGAGACGGGCATCATCATGTACCCGGCTTGTGCGATCGTCGAGTAGGCCAGCAGGCGCTTGATGTTCGATTGGCCGTAGGCGGCCAGGTTGCCGAACGTGCAGGTGATGACCGCCACGAACGCCACCACGCGCCACAGAAAATCGCGAGCCGGCGCCAGCGCCTCGATCTGCGCGGTCCGATCCAGCGGCGGCCGCGCCGCCGCGGCGCGCTGGGCATCGTGCGCGGCGGGAACGTCGGCCACGCTCAACATGGCGGCTTGCGTCTCGGGCACGGTCGATTCGGGAATATATCCGAAGCCGATCGCCACGCGGGCCAATAGCGCCAGCGCGGCGGCCTTGGATGCAACCGACAGGAAGGCATTGACTTCGGCGCTGGCGCCTTCGAACACGTCGGGGCACCAGAAATGGAACGGAACGGCCGCCAGCTTGAACGAGACGCCGACCATAACCATCAGCGCGCCCAGAGCCAACACCATGTGCGTATCGGTGCCGATGTTTTGTTGGAGGTTCGCCGGCTGCAGCAAATCCGCCAGCCGCACAGCCATGGTCGGCAAGTGCAGCGAACCGAGCACTCCGGCCAACAGGCTGATGCCGTAGAGCATGATGCCCGCCGCCCCGGCGCCGTAGACGGCGTATTTGAGGGCCGCTTCGCTGCTCTTGCGGCGGCCCTTGAGCAAACCGGCCAGGGCATAGGAAGGCACGCTGGCCATTTCCACGCCCAGGAAAATCATCAGCATGTGATTGGCCGAGGCCATGATGCACATGCCCAAGGTCGCGCCCAACACCAGCACGTAGGCATCGGGCGCGGCGACGCGATCGGGAACGCCGGAGATGCGCGTGAAGATGGCGAATAGCACCGCGAAAAAGAACAGCAGCGTGCGAAAATACACCGTGAACGAGTCGTACACCAATAGCCCCGTGAACAACTCGGTGGGCCGCTCGACCGGATGCCACGGACCGGCCAGGTACAAGGCCGCCACCGAGCCGGCCAGCATGATATAGAACGAGTCGATCCGGGCGGTAAGCTTCGGGATCCGCAAAAACAGAATCAGCACGATCGTCGCGCAGAGGACCAGCTCGCCCTGAAAACCAGCCAGGCTGGTAAGCGTGTTGCTGGCCAACGAGTGAGTAAGTTCAAAAAGGCTCACGATAACTGCCGTTTCCTGATTCGCTTCCGCTTGCGCGACTTTCGACTGGCGGGAGTTGAGCGGACTAGTCCTTCTGTGATAACGATTCCGTCGCGACGGACGATTCGTGCCGGGGCGGTTCGCTTTGGGTAACGCTTCTGCTCGGCGACTCCTCGACCGCTCGCGTCCACGCGGCGAGGTCGTCCACGGTGCGATCGACGCTGGGAGTCATGTAGCGGAACACGGCTTGCGGATAAACGCCGAGAATAACTGCCAGGGCCAACAGCGGCGCGGCGATCGCCAGCTCGCGGCCCGTCATCGGATACAAGTGATCACCGTGCGGACCCTTGTATTCGGGCCCGAGATACACGCGCTGCAAGGTCCACAGGATGTAGGCCGCCGTGATGATGACGACCGAGGCCGAGACGACCGCAAGCGCGCGGCTATAAGGCCACGCCGAGAGCGTCACCAGCACTTCGCCGATGAAGCCGCACAGGCCCGGCAGTCCCAACCCGGCGAAGAAGATGCCGATCGCGATGCCTGAATAGACCGGCATCTTGGCGAACAGGCCGCCGAACTGGTTGAGGTTGCGATGGTGCACGCGATCGTAAATCACGCCCACCAAAAAAAACATGCCGGGCGAGCTGATGCCGTGAGCGACCATTTGAAACATGGCGCCGTTCACACCCATCTTCCAGGCATCTGCGTTGAACTGCTTGCCATCGACGCTCCACATGCCCAGGCTCCACACCGCGATGCCCAGAACCACGTAACCCATGTGGCTAACGGAGCTGTATGCGACCAGCCGCTTGAAGTCCTTTTGGGCCAGGGCGGCAAATCCGCCGTAGACCATGCTGACCACTCCCAGCGCGCAGACGAAATAGGCCAGGTCATAGGCGGCCTGCGGACAGATGGGGTAGCAAATGCGAAGGATGCCGTACCCGCCGAGTTTCAGCAGGACGCCGGCCAGGATCATCGAAATCGGCGTGGGGGCCTCGACGTGGGCGTCGGGGAGCCAGGTGTGCAGGGGGACGGAGGGGACCTTGATGACGAAGCCCAACAGCAACAGCAGGAAGGCCCACCATTGCAGGCTCTTGCCCCACAGGATGGTATCGCTGAACACCGCCGTGTGCTGCCCCAACTGCTGCAGCGCCAGAATGTTGAACGTGTGCACCGGGTCGGCTTGCGACCGCAGCTGGGCGATTTCCTTGGCTTGTTCGGCCGCGTCCAGGTGGGAACTGACCGCGTGGGCCGCGATCAATTGTCCGTCGGAAAGCTGTTTGAGGTCGCTGGCGAAGTACAGCATCAGGATCGCGATCAGCATGAACACTCCGCCCAGCAGCGTGTACAGGAAGAACTTGATCGCGGCGTACTCCCGCCGGGGACCGCCCCAGACTCCGATCAAAAAGTACATGGGCAGCAGCATCACTTCCCAAAACACGTAGAACAGAAAGAAATCAAGCGACAGAAAGACGCCGAGAATGCCCGTTTCCAGGATCAAGAAGAGGATGCAATAGGCCTTGACGTGTTTGTTGATCGACCAGCTGGCGGCCATGGAAAGCATGCAGATAAACGTGGTGATCAGCACGAGCGGAAAGCTGATGCCGTCCACGCCCATGTAGTAGCGGATGTTGAACGCGGGAATCCAACTGATCGAGAAGATCTTTTGCATTTCCGCCAGGCTGATGTCGAAATTCCAACTGCCCTCGCCCGGCAAGGCCATGATTACCGTGAGCAGAAACACGACGGCCGTGGCGGCCAGCGAGAACGCCTTCATGGCCTCGGTGTTGTCGCGCGGAAAAAATGTCAGGATCAGTGCCGCGGCGCTGGGCAAAAAAACGATCAAGCTCAAGAGCGTCACGTAAGAGGATTCCATGGTCCCGATCTTTCGAGCAAAGTAGCCTGTGATTGATTGCACCGCGCGGGGGCGACTGCCCATCGGCGGCCGGACAACAAACGCGCTTACGGCCCCGCCAAGGTCGAGTTCAAGTAGAACGTAATCAAGATGAACAATGCCACCGTGCCGATGACGATGAACATGACGTACTGCCGCAGCTTGCCGGTTTCGGCGCCGTGCAGCCACTCGCCGATGGCAAAAATCCGGGCCGCCGCGACGTTCACAAAACCGTCCACGATGTAGCGGTCGATCAAATCGTCCAGGCTAGACACCATACGCGCCCACAGCGCCAGGTTGTCGATGAACCCGTCGATCGCCTTCTTGTCGAATTCAGCCACGCGGCGCGATACGAACAACACCGGTTGAACGAACAACACGTCGTAAAGCTCGTCAAAATACCACTTGTGTATCAAGAATTCGTAAATCGGACGGAACTGGTGGCGCACTTCATTCGGATCCAGGATCCGTAGCCCATAAAAGATCACCGCCAGCAAGAAACCGGCCAGCGCCGTGCCCGTGGCCACCAGCGTGGCCGGAACGTGAAACTGGTCCAAGTGCGAATCGTGCTCGTCGGGATGAATCAGCTCGGGCAGCAGCACGCCGTGGGTTTCCAACTGGATTCCAGCCGGACGTGCCTGCTCCAAAAGCGGTTGCACGCCGAAGCCGAAGATGCTCCAGCCCGAGCCGATGGCCAGTGCCGCCAGCACGACCAGCGGATAGTACATGATCTTCGGCGATTCGTGGGCGTGCTCGTAGATGTGATGGTCTCGCGGCGGTCCGGCGAAGGTCATGAACCACAGCCGAAACATGTAAAACGCGGTGATCGCGGCTCCCATGGCGGCCACGTAGAACAGCAAGCTAAGAATTGGATACATTGGATTGGACTGCGTAAACGACAGCGCTTGCGCCAGGATAGCGTCCTTGGAATAGTGGCCGCTGAACGCCAACCAGATCGAAAACGGGACGCCGGCACCCATGATCGCCAGGCAGCCGACCAGCATGGTGTAAGCCGTCCAGGGCATCTTGTGCCGCAGGCCGCCCATCTTGGTCATGTCGTTGGTGTGGCAGGCGTGGATCACGGACCCGGAGCACATGAACAGCAAGCTTTTGAAAAAGGCGTGGGTGATCAGGTGGAACATACCCGCCGACCAACCGCCAACGCCCAAGGCCAGCATCATGTAGCCCAACTGGCTCACGGTCGAGTACGCCAGCACGCGCTTGATGTCCGTGGCCGTGATCGCGATCGTGGCCGCGATAAACAACGTGATGCAGCCGATGATCGCGATCACCAGCAGCACTTCGGGCGCGAACACGGGAAAGAACCGACCCACCAGATACACGCCCGCCGCCACCATCGTGGCCGAATGCACCAGCGCGCTGACGGGCGTGGGTCCTTCCATGGCGTCGGGAAGCCAGACATGCAGCGGAAATTGGGCGCTCTTGCCCACGCAGCCGCAAAAAATGCCGACCCCGGCGATGACCAGCAGCCAATAAGGATTGCCGCCCGGCGCGGTGTTTTTCACCATGCCCGCGGGCACTTGCAGCGCGTAGTGGTTTTCAGGGCTGCGGACCTGGCTGAAAATGCCGCGCTCGGGCTGTCCACTGCCGTCGTAGTCGATGTCGCCGAAGTCGAACGTTCCCAGGCTGGCCAGCAGGGCCATCAGGCCGATGATCATGCCGAAATCGCCGATGCGATTGACGATAAATGCCTTGTTGGCGGCGTTCGTGGCGCTCTTCCGTTCGATGTAGAAACCGATCAGCAAATACGAGCAGATGCCCACCAGTTCCCAGAACACGAACATCATCGCGATGTTGCCCGCGATGACGATGCCCAACATGCTGAAGCAAAACAGCGACAAGTACTGGAAAAAGCGGTGGAACCGGCCGGGCCGATGCAAGTGATCACGGTTCGACAGGCGCACCTCATGGTCGACGACTTCGTGCAGCTCATCGTGCATGTAGCCAATGGCGTAAAAATGAATGCAGGTCGCGATAAGCGTGACCATGGAGAACATCAACAGCGTCAGCGAGTCGATGTAATAGCCGATCGAAAGCCGCAGCGCGCCGAACTTGCCGAGTGTATACCAGTCGGCCGTGATCGGTTTGACTAGCGAACCCAAGTCGTGCCCGACTGCGTGCGCATCGTGGGATGCTGCGCCCGCCGCGTGCTGGATCGGCTCCGGCACGCCATGGTGGGGGAGCCACACGAAAAACAAGGCAAACAGCGACAGCAGGCACGATGCCAGAATCGCGCCGGTCGCCAGGTATCCGGCGCCGAGACCGGCCTTGCCCATCCGCGGACCGAAAAACAAGATCAGCGTGAACGAGGCCAGCGGCAGCAGCCAGGCGAGTCCCAAGAGCAGCGGTAGTGTCGAGTCGGGATCCATCAGCCTTTGAGTTCGTCCGCCTGATCGACGTCGACCGTGGAATGGTTGTTATAGAAATTCAACGTGATTGCCAGTGCGACCGCGGCTTCGGCGGCGGCCAGCACGATCACGAACAGGGCCACCAATTGTCCGTCCAGCCCGATGCCGCTCACGCCGGGCCGCAAGTACTGGCTCCCCAGCGCGACGAAGTTGACGTTCGCGCCGTTGAGCACCAGCTCGATTCCCATCAGCACGCCCAGCGCGTTGCGCTTGGTGGCCATGCACACGGCGCCGGTCACGAACATGACGGCGCCCACCACCATGTAGTGCGAAACGCTGATCGGCTCGCTCAGAAGGTCCATACCGTTGTCTCTCCCGCGCTGGTACTCGTGCAAGTAAGCAAAGATCTCACGCCACCTCGTCCGCCGCGCCTCGAATGCGTTTCTTCGGGCGGGCCAGGTACGCCGCGCCGATGAGCACGACCAGCAAGTGCACCGACACGATTTCAAACGGCAGTAAATAGCCCGACGCTCCGGCGCGCTGGGCCGGGTCGCTATCATCCAGCTTGTCGACCCTGGCGCCGAGCAGGGCCATGCCCAAGCGCGTGGCACTGACCTGGGCCTGCGCTGGTTGCTCGAGCGGGGTTCGCCAGACGCTGACATTCGTGGCGGCAGAAATCAAGACAACCAACAGCGAACCGCCGACGATCGCGCCTAGGATCCATTCTCCGGCCGAAGTTCGCATCGTGATAAAAGGGCCCTTGGCCGTGAGCATGACGCCAAAGATCAACAGCACGAGCGTGCCGCCCACGTAAATCATCAACTGCATGGCGGCGACAAAATCGGCGCCGGCCAGGAAAAAAAGTCCCGAGGTCGCGGCCAACGATACCACCAGGTAAAACGCCATCCGCACGATGTTGCTCGACAGCATCACGCCCAATGCGAAGCCGCAGGCCACGAGGCCGAACAACAGAAAGAAGAACGAATGCCAATTGATCGGTTCCACGCTGGTTACCTCGATTGGGGTGCGGGGGCGATGCGAGCCGTGCTCGTGGCAGCGGCCGCGAGCGAATCGTCCACGCCGCTGGGATAGGGTTCGAGCAACATTTGGCCCTCGCGCACTTGTCCGTAACGCGACGGCAGGAAAAGTCCGCCGGGAATCCAGTAGGTCCACAACACGGCCCCCACGAACGTCACGGCGGCGATGGGAGTGCAGTACTTCAGGCACGTGGTCATCACCTGGTCGATCCGCAAGCGCGGCAGCGTCCACCGCACCCACATCATGAACGTGACGCCGAACACGCACTTGCCGATGAAGTTGACCATGCCCAGGAAGTTGCCCAAGTAGTGCGCGAGCGGGTTGGTGGCATCGGCCAGCCCCAGCCAGTGAATCAACGGCAAGGGTCCGTTCCAGCCGCCAAAAAACAACAATGCCGCCAGTCCGCTGACGGCGAACATCGAGCCGTATTCGGCCATGAAAAAGATGCTCCAGCGCAAGCCCGAATATTCGGTGTGAAAGCCGGCGACCAGTTCGCTTTCGGCCTCGGCCAGGTCGAACGGAGCGCGATTCACGCTCGCCGTCGCGCAGGTGAAGTAAACCCAAAACGTGAGGAACGTGAATGGATCGTGAAACACGAACCAATTGACGAACAAGCCTTCTTGCATCTGTGCGATCGTCGTCAAATCCATCGTTCCGGCGATCAACACCGGCACCACCACGCACATTCCCAGCGGCACTTCATAGCTCACCACCTGCGCGGCTTCGCGCATGGCGCCGAACAGCGACCACTTGGACGCCGAAGCATAGCCGGCCAGAATCACGCCGAAAACCTCGAGTCCCAGCACGGCGACTATAAAAAACACGGCCACGTTAAGCCGCGCGGCCAGCCAGCCGTAGGCAAACGGAAGCGCCAGATAGCCCGCGTACGAAGCGCAGAAACTCACGTACGGCGCAAGGCGAAATAACAGGGCGTCGGCGCCCTCGGGCATAAGATCTTCCTTGGTAACCAGCTTGATGCCGTCGGCCAACGTTTGCAGCCATCCGAACTTGCCGCCGACGCGCGTGGGCCCGAGGCGGTCCTGAATTCGGCCCGAGACTTTGCGTTCCAGCCAGATGAAAATCAGGGCGCCGATGGCGACCAGGTTGACCAACAGAAAGGCGTGCACCAGCGCGGCGACGAGATAAGCCAACCAGTCGGGCGCGAGATACCCTTTGAGAAATTCAGCCACCGTCAGAGCGTCCTAACTTGCAGGTCCCGTCCTGGGAGCCGCGATTGGTACTGGTGTGCCGCCGAGGACCGCCTAAGCGGCCCAAATCCATCGGTATTTCCGCGTTGGAAGGATGCCGGAAGATCGTGAAATATCGCACAAACCACCCTGCATCGACAAGCCCCTCGACGACACGTTTTTTCTTCGCCCCGCGAAGCGACCATTCGCGGCGAGCGTTGGGCCGACCAACAGGAAACCGACCTCTGCCGTGGCTAACGGTCGATTTCACCAATGACGATATCCAGCGAGCCCACGATCGCCGGCACGTCGGCAATCAAGCAGCCGCGGCACAAGTCGTGAGTAACCGACAAGTTGCAAAAGGAACTGCTGCGGGCCCGGACCCGCCAGGGGATGGCGCCGCCGCCAAGGCTAACGATGTAGAAGCCCATCTGGCCGCGCGGGGCCTCGGTTTCCAAATAGGCTTCGCCCTTGGGAAGCTTTTCGGTCAACTTGACCGGCTCGCCGAAGGACCCCTTGGCCATGCTGTAACGATCCATTGCCTGGCGCACCAGGTCGATCGACTGCATAACTTCGAGCATGCGCACGTAGAACCGATGCCAGCAATCGCCCAGAACGGTCGAAGCGGGCACCGCGGGATAATCGCGGTCCTTCGGATAATGGCCGTCCTTCTGGACAATCACTTCGAAGGCGTAGCCATCGTACATCTCGGTGTAGCGGTACTCGCCGTCGCGGCGCAAGTCGTAGTCGACGCCGCTGCCCCGCAGCACCGGGCCGGTGCAGCCAAAATCAATCGCCTTCTCGCGCGAAAGCACTCCGATGCCGGCCGTGCGCCGCACGAAGATGGCGTTGGTCGTCAGCAACGCATGGTATTCATCGATTACCGGTTCGAGCTCGCAGAGAAACTTCTCGCATTTTTCCAACCAACCCGGCGGAAGATCGGCCGTCGCCCCGCCGACGGTGATATAGCTGTAGGTCAGCCGCGCGCCGCAAACATCCTCGAACAAGTCCAAGATCTTTTCGCGTTCGCGGAAGGCGTATAAGAACGGACTGAACGTTCCCAGGTCCAGCCCGTAGGCGCCCATGCCCACCAGGTGGCTGGCAATCCGGTTGAGCTCGACAATCAAGACCCGCAGGTGGCGCGCCTTTTCGGGCAAATTCAGGTTGAGCAACTTTTCAACCACGAGCGCCCAGCCCAGATTCATGTTCATGGCGGCCAGGTAGTCCATGCGGTCGGTGTACGGAATCCACTGCCTGGTCGTCAGGTTTTCGCCGATTTTTTCGGCGCAGCGGTGCAGGTAGCCGATGTGCGGCGTCACTTCGGAAACGACTTCGCCGTCGGTTCGCAACACCAATCGCAGCACGCCGTGCGTGCTGGGATGCTGGGGGCCCATGTTGACTAGCATCTCATCGGTTCGCACGTCGAACTCGATGATTCGCGGATCGTCTATTTGCGAGGCCATGCTTTGAAGCGCCGGGTTGAAATGGTGTCGCGGCTACCGGCCGCGGATTCCGTGGTATTCCAGCGGCATCTCGTAATCCTTGCGCAGCGGATACCCAATCCAATCCTCGGGACACAAAATGCGGCGCAAGTCCCTGTGGCCGGTGAAACGAACGCCGATCAGATCGAACACTTCGCGCTCGTGCCAGTCGGCGGTGCTCCACACGCCGCTCACCGAGGGCACCTCGGGCAATTCGCCGGGCTTGTCGTTCCGCCAGCGGGGAAGAATCACCTTCAGCACTAGCGTGGTCTTATGCGTCAAGCTCGACAGGTGGTATACCACTTCCAAGTGCGGCTGCCAGTCGTTCTTGGCCGCCTTCTTGGCATCCGGCTCGAAGTAGTCCACCCCCGAGATGCAGTTGAGCATGTTGAACTGCAGATCGGGCTCATCCCGCAAATACTTGCATAGTCCTACCAATCCTCGCGGCAGAACTTCGACCCAAGGATCGATGGCCGTCAGGTTCGCGCCGGCAATTTGATCTCCAAACTGCTTCTTCAGACGCTCGAGAAATGCTTCTCCACTCATGGATTCTTCCGAGGTCTCAGGCTCTCGTTCGTTCAATCGACGTCTCGACTCGCGCGTCAGCGCGCCGCGTCAGACCCCCAGCGCGGACTCTTCCTGCTCGACCGGCGCGGCGCGCGTCGGTGCCAGCGATCGCTCTTTGCTCAGCGCGCGGACCCAGTCCAGGTCTCCGCGTTTCCAGACGTAGGCAAAACCGACCATCAACACAGCAAAGAATACGCCGATGTCGACAATCGAAATCTTCGCCAGCGTTCGCGCCAGGTCCTCGATGGCGCGGTTTTCCCGCTCGGCGGCGGTCAACCCGCCAGGGATCGAAGCGGCCGACTCATCGCTTAGCGGCGGAATCGTCGGGCGGTCGACGCCCAGCTCTTGAAACAGGGCGGCCGCCTCGGGAGTGAGCTGGCCCTGGTCCGTAACCTTGACCAGGTAAGGATCCATCAGATGCGTGGCTTTGCCGTACACCGTGGCCCATGGAAAGAATAACGCGACTTCAACGTCGAAGATAATGAACAACAGCGCCACGACATAAAATCGAAGATCGAATTGCACGAAGCTCGACCCGATGGTCGGCTCGCCGCACTCATAGACTTCCAGCTTTTCCTGATTCGGAGCGTACGGCCGCAGGAACCGGCCGACGAGCAGCGTGATAAACAGAAACGAGAAACCGATCGCCGCAAAGAGGGCCAAATAAGCCACGATGGCTGTGGGAGTGGCCATGGTCGCGAATTACTTTGGTTTACGGAAATCGGCTCGAGCCGCGCGGCAAGGCGCCCGCTGGGCACCCATCATGTTCTGAGAAGGATGCATTGTAGGACGCAAGCCGTCGAGCTTGCAAGCCGGTCGCTCGAACCGATGGATCGATTCGTCCGCGCCAAGTCGTCAGTGAAGCCAGCGAGCGACCTCGACTGTTTAACTCAAACCCGCCGTACCGCCGCGGCGAGCGAGCCAGGTGTACGCGCGCGAACAATGCGCCATCAGAGGAGAGATGGTCGTCCGGGAATGGAAAACCGCTGCCTACAGCGACTCGCCGGACGGCGGGTCAGCGACGCTGCCGGCGGTCAACGATTGTCGGCCGCGAAAACCGGCCTCCAGTTCGTGCCAGTGCAATACTTCCGGTTCTCCGAGCTTCCAGCAAAGAAACACCAGGCGGTCGTCCATCATCGAGGGAAAGTCGATCAAGCCTTCCGGACCGCTCTTCGGCTCGACGCCCAACTCGCGCAACTCTTCGACGTAGGCCTGCAACTGGTCGCTGTCCTTTTCGAGCTCTTCCTCGATCTGCGCAAGTTCTTGGGCATACGGATCATTAGCCGCGGCGCCGCGGCCGGCTGAAAGCAATGCCAAACGCTCGCGGCGCTCGAGCACCTCACGCGACAGCTTTACCAGGTCGGCCGTAATGGCGCGCACCAATGGCAAGGCCGCGTTGGCTTGCTCCACGGTGAACAACTTGCGCGGAGTGTAAGGCTCGGACATCATGGGGAAAATCTCACTGGTTAGGACCGCCGTGCACCGGCTCGACGATCACTTTCGAAGCGGCAACCGCGGTGGGATTGAGCGTCGCTCGGCCCCACGCCACGTCCACCGGCAAACGGGCAAAATCCACCAGACAACCGTCTCGGCTATAGCAGCTTAGATCGTGCGTCGCTCCCATAAAGATACAATCGACCGGACAAGGTTCCACGCATAACGCACAAAACATGCACTTCGAGTAATCGATCGTAAAGCCCGTGATCTTGAACCCCTTGCCGGTCGTTACGCGCTCCTTGCCGATGTAGATGCAGTCCACCGGGCAGGCTTTCGCGCATTGGTCGCACGCAATGCATGTGGTCAAGTCGTAACGATGGAAACCCCGGTAGCGAGCAGCTACGGGGACCGGCAACTCCGGATACTCGAAGTGCTGCGTAAACGTCTTGCGTTCAGGACGATAGGTGATCAACCAATAGTGCAGCGTCACCCACATGCCATAAGCGACCGTGAAAACTGCCTCCCAAACGTCGCGCAACCATCTACCCATGGCGAAGACTTATCTCCCGTGAGCGGGCGCTCGTAGTCCCTTGTCGCCCTGTGCGGCCCGCTGTGGTGGCAAGTGCGGGGTTGATCGCTTTTTATTATAGGCAGCAAGCGCTCCGCCGCAAGCGATGCTTTTGCTCGCACGGCCGTCCAGCGCGGCGAAGTGCGCGTCAACGGCGCGCTGGCTAAGTCCAAGACGCATGCCATCCCGCGCGCCGGGCTATTATTTGCCTTTCAATCGCGTTCGCACGACGCTTTGCATGATCGTTGTCTTGCTCGCCGCTTCGACGTGTCTCGCGCTGCTGTTTGGTCGCAGCGTAACTCTCGCCCCCGCGATCAGTCCGAGGTCCATATGCGCGCGGCAGCGCTCGGAAGTTGGCCCAACGGCATTAGACGAACTTATGAAACCGCTGCACGGGCTTGGGCGCGCGGCGCAACGCGCCCGGCGATTAAAACGTACAGGAGAATGCATGCCACGGCTTGTATTTTGACAGCACGACAATCAAACCCCGGCCGGGCAGTCCATCAAGCCACATAAACGACGATTAGGATTGAGTTTACGGAGAGTCAATCGATCCAGCGGCACGGCACCGCAACGGAAGTTCCATAGAAGTGAGGCCCCAACATCTTGTGTGGCGGGCAGTAAGAATTCCAAGAAATACTCACCGACATGCCTGGAAAGCTTGACTCTGCCCACTCAGTCCGTAGAGTGAATGGTAGCAAATGCCTGTGCGCGAGGGCATCAATGTCCCTCTGGTTAGGGGGACGTCCCATGGGCCCCGGCGCGCACGTTTCAGGAAGCGCGACGGCGGATGCAGGGGTTGTGGAGACAAAAGGAAGCCCCGCGACAACATCGAAGGAATGGCCATGTTGGTACTATCCCGCAAGAAGAACGAGAGTATTGTCATCAACAATGACATCACAATCGTCGTCGTTGAGATTCGCGGCGACAAGGTCCGGCTAGGAGTGGAAGCTCCGAAGGAAGTGCCGGTCCATCGACGCGAGGTCTATGATGCAATCCGCCGCAACGACATGACGGTTGGCGACAAAGCGGAATCGGACGCCAATGGCGCCGCCGGTGAAGCCTGATCGTTCGTTTTCATCACGCTCTCGTCTTGCATTGCCCTCTTGCAGTTCGACATTGGCGCCGGGACCGGTTTTCCTCACTGGGCCTGAACCGTTCTCAGTAGTCCGCCTCATCGAATCCACTTGACGAATTGGCAGTCGGGCCATTATACACCCTTACTGCTTTTGCGCTTACGCAGTCGCTCGCGCTAGCCGGCCCCGTCGTCTAGCCTGGTCTAGGACACCGGCCTTTCACGCCGATAACACGGGTTCAAATCCCGTCGGGGTCACTTTTCACAACACGGGAGCATCTCGCCCGCGCCTCGCCGACCATTGTGGCACGTCAGGGGCCGGGCGCGCTTCTCTCGCCTTTTCGCTAGAACCTCGTGGCACACAACTATGATGCCGTGCTGGTCGTCTCGTTCGGCGGACCAGCAGGCCCCGGCGAAGTGTTGCCGTTCTTGCAAAACGTGCTGCGCGGCAAGGACGTGCCGCGCGAGCGTGTGCTCGAAGTCGCCGACCACTATCAACGCTTCGGCGGCGTAAGTCCCATCAATGCGCAAAATCGGGCCTTGATCGCCGCCTTGGGCTCCGAACTCGACGCGCGCGGGCCGCGACTGCCGATCTATTGGGGCAACCGCAACTGGCACCCGCTCTTGGCCGATACGATAGCGGAAATGACCCGCGACGGGGTGCGCCGCGCGTTGGGGTTCGTGACCTCCGCCTACAGCTCCTATTCCTCATGCCGGCAATATCTCGAGGATATCGAGCGAGCCCGGCTGCAAGTGGGTCCCGCCGCGCCCCAGGTCGACAAATTGCGCGCGTTCTTCAATCATCCCGGATACATCGCTCCGATGATCGAACGCGTGCGGGCGGCCATCGAACAAGTGCCGCCGCAACGCCGAGCGAGCTGTCGGGTCATTTACACCGCGCATAGCATTCCCGCGGCCATGGCCAATGGTTGTCAATATGCGGCGCAGATTGCCGAGGCGGCCCGGCTGGTCTCCGAGGCCCTGCCGCTGAAAGACTACCAAATCGCGTATCAAAGCCGTAGCGGCTCCCTTCGACAACCCTGGCTCTCGCCCGACATCGGTGGTGCACTGCGCGAGCTGCATGCCGCCGGACTGGCGCGCGACGTGGTGATCGTTCCCATCGGCTTTCTGTCCGATCACATCGAGATTCTCTACGACCTCGACGTCGAGGCGCGGCAAATCTGCGATGAGCTGGGACTGAACATGGTGCGCGCGGCCACGGTAGGCAGCCATCCCGATTTCGTCGGCATGATCCGCGAGTTGATCGAGGAACGCGTGTCGGGCGCGCCGCGGCGGGCCCTGGGTAATTTTGGCGCCAGCCACGATGTCTGCCCGCTGGACTGCTGCCCGTCGGGCTCTACTCGCGCTCGATAATCATGGCGACGGCGTTCCCGCCGCCCAGGCACAGCGATGCCAGGCCGCGTTTCAAGTCGCGTTCGGCCAGGGCATAGAGCAACGTCACGAGCACGCGAGCGCCGCTGGCCCCGATCGGATGGCCCAAAGCGATCGCTCCGCCGTGCACGTTGGTTTTTGCATGATCGGCCTCAAGAGGTCTCATGCACGCCAGCGCTTGCG
Source organism: Planctomycetia bacterium (assembly GCA_041497975.1). Lineage (GTDB taxonomy): Bacteria > Planctomycetota > Planctomycetia > Pirellulales > PALSA-1355 > PALSA-1355. The sequence goes on from JBGQHN010000009.1 coordinate 28,317, forward strand.
CCGCGAAAGCCTCGTTCAGTTCGATCAAGTCGATGTCGTCGATCGTCAACCGCGCTTTGGCCAGAACTTTCTCGACGGCCGTGACCGGCGCGATGAAGATTTCTTTCGGGGCCACCCCGCTGGTCGCGCTGGCTACGATCCTGGCCTTGATCGGCGAATGGCTGTCGCGAGCGACCTGTTCGGAAACGACGACGACGGCCGCGGCTCCGTCGCTGATTTGCGAGGCATTGCCGGCGGTGACCGTGCCTGTTTTTCCGAACGATGGTCGCAGTTTCGCCAGGCCTTCGAGCGATGTATCGGGCCGCGGGCCCTCGTCCTGGCTGACGATAGTCTCGGTTTTGCCGCTGGCGACCATCACGGGGACGATTTCGTCACGTTTTCTGCCGGCAGCGGCCGCCGCCCGGCGGTGACTTTCGACGGCAAACGCGTCTTGATCCGCCCGCGAAACTCCGCGCGACTCGGCAATGTAATCGGCCTCGGCGCCCATCGCCACGTCCTCGATTGCGCACCACAGGCCGTCGTAGAGCATCGAATCGCGAATTTGTTGATCGCCGAATTTCCAGCCTTGTCTGGCGCCGGTAATGAGGAACGGCGCACGGCTCATGCTTTCCATGCCGCCGGCCACAAGGATCTGGGAATCGCCCGCGCGAATCGCCTGGTCGGCCAGCATGACCGCTTTAAGTCCCGATCCGCACATCTTGTTGATCGTCAACGCGGCAATCTTGTCGCCCAGCCCGGCGAAGAGCGCCGCCTGCCGGGCCGGAGCCTGTCCCAGTCCGGCCGAAAGGACGTTGCCCATGATGACTTCGTCGATCGAATCGGCCGGCAGGCCGGCGCGGCGAACCGCTTCCGCCACGGCCAGCGCTCCGAGTCTCGGCGCGGGTACTGATGAGAGCGAGCCCAGGAGCTTTCCGATGGGAGTGCGGCAGCCGGCGATGATATAGGATGAAGGGGTCATGCAAATATTGTACGCGCTAACGACGATGGAAACACGACCTGGTGATCCAACGTCGGGGAGACGATGTCCAGTCGATCGCGCAAAGGCAGTGTACCGTCGGGGGTTGAACCCCACCAGCCGCGCCGTTGCCGGCAGGGCCGCGATGGCATTCGAGAGCCGATTGCCTTTGTCTCTAAAGCCGGTACGATATCGTCCTTGTGTGCGCCCAGCGGCCGTGCTGGAACGTTCACCAACGCGAGCAGGAAGCAAGTATGGAAGCTGATCAACTGATGGAACCGCAGGAGCTGAAAAAAACGATTCGCGCGCAAGCCCACGCCAACCGGCAGGCCCAGACCGACAAGGACGAGCTGAGCCAGGTGATTTGCGCGACGTTCGCCGGATTGCCGGAATTTGTCGCCGCGGGGTGCGTGATGGCGTACATCGACGTGCGCACGGAAGTCCGCACCCGCCACTGCTTGCCCACGCTGCTGAGCAGCGGCAAGCGGATTGTCATTCCTTATTGCCTGGACAGCGACCTGGAGCTGTTTTTGCTCGAAAGCATGGATGAGCTGGCGATCGGCATGTACAAGATTCTGGAGCCCAAGCCCGAACTGCGTTCGCTGCCCGAGAAGCGCGTCGATGTCGGACAACTCGATTTGGTCATGGTTCCGGGCGTCGCGTTCGACCGGCGCGGCGCGCGGATGGGACACGGATTTGGCTATTACGACAGGATGTTGGAGCATGTCCGGCGTGACGCGCCGCTGGTCGCCTTGGCTTTCGAGTGCCAGATCTTTCGCGAAATTCCGACGCAGGCGCACGATGTTTTCATGGACAAGATCGTGACCGAGACCGCGATTTATCGAGGGAAAGGGCGATAACCGGTGGCAGGATCTTTTCGCGCCCTGGTGGACGATACCTACGCCGAAGCGTTTCGCAGCATCTACGCCGAATTTCTGATCACGGCGCGCGACCGCAAATGGCTCGACCACGCCGTCTCGGCCGCCACCGGCAACGCTTCGAGCACGATCATGTGCGACTGCGAGGCCGGAGTGGATCGCTATGTCGGGCCCGGCGGCGACGCCTCGGTGGCCACGCCGGATGGGCGTTCTGGAGCGATCGTGCAACTCCATGTCCCGCGCTTTCGCAAGGATCGCCGCCAGGCCCTGGAGCGCTCGCTGCTGGTGCGGATCAGCCAGAATGTGTTGACCTGCCCCACCACTGCATGCTTCAACATGCTGGAAAGCGAAGACTCATTCAAGCTCGGGCGCAAACTGGCATTTTTCGGCGACGGTTATCAAACCCGCGGGCATCGCTGGGGGCGGCCCGTGTGGATCGTGCCGATCCTGGCGGGCGAATTTGTGATCGACCGCCGCTTCGGCCACCGCGATGGGCTGATGGGCGGCAATCTGTGGTTCATGGGCGTCGACGAATCGGCGGCGCTGCTGGCGGCCGAGCGGGCCCAAGCCGCCGTGGCCCAGGTGCCCGGGGTGATCACGCCCTTTCCAGGCGGCATCGCCGCCAGCGGATCCAAGGCCGGCAGCCGCTATTCGTTTGCGGTCGCCAGCACGTACGCGGAATTCTGTCCCACGCTCGTCGACAAGCTTGGCGCGCAGAGCAAGCTCCCCAGCGGCGTCGGATCGGTGATGGAAGTCATCATCAATGGGCGCGATTTTGAATCCATTGCCGACGCCACGCGCCGCGCCATCGAGGCGTCTGTCGACACGCCGGGGTTGGTAAAGATTTCCGCGGGCAATTACGGCGGGCGCCTGGGCAAGAGCTTTATTTATTTGCTTCCCGAACGACACTCTGCCTGAGCGCCCAGGCCTCTGTGGCCCAAATAGCCCCAGCCGCGCGTGAAGGTGGCAAATCGCGCGGGTGGCGGTTAGCATAAAGATTCACCTCTTTGACGAGCGGCTGCGGAACCGGATACGAGGCTTTGCCACCATGTCGGAAGTTGCGGCGACGGCCAAGAAGATCATCGGCAATGTCGAAAACGTAATCGTCGGCAAGCGCTCGCAGATTGTGTTGTCCCTGGTTTCGTGGTTCTCCGAAGGGCACATCCTGTTGGAAGACGTGCCGGGCGTGGCAAAGACAATGCTGGCCCGGGCTCTGGCCGCCAGCGTCGGTTGTTCGTTCAAGCGCATTCAATGCACGCCCGACCTGCTGCCGACCGATGTAACGGGCGCATCGATTTTCAATCCCAAGACGACCGATTTTGAGTTTCGACCGGGCCCCGTATTCGCGCAAATCGTGCTGGCCGACGAAATCAACCGGACGACGCCCCGCACGCAAGCCGCGCTGTTGGAAGCAATGGCCGAAAGCCGAGTTTCAGTCGACGGCGTGACCCACGAACTCGAACGGCCTTTTTTGGTGATCGGCACCCAAAACCCGATCGATCACGAGGGCACGTTTCCGCTGCCCGAAGCACAACTGGATCGCTTCTTGGTCCGCTTTTCACTGGGCTATCCGAGCATGGAGCAAGAGCTCAAGATGCTCGACATGCTGGAGCGCGGCCACCCGTTGGACACATTGCAGCCGGTCGTTTCGGCCGCCGACCTGGTGGCCTGCCAGCGCGCCGTGCGCGAAGTGCACGTCGACGACAAAGTGCGCCGTTACTTGATGCAGATCGTCCACGAGACGCGCACCCACGACGATTTGAGCCTGGGCGCCAGCCCGCGGGCCTCGCTGGCCTTGTTTCGCACGGGGCAGGCCATGGCGGCGATTCTTGGCCGCAGCTTCGTGCTGCCCGACGACGTCAAGCGCGTCGCCCCGGCGGTGCTGATGCACCGCTTGATCGTGCGGCCCGAGAGCCGGCTGCGCAAAGTGACCTCCGCGGTCATCGTCGACGAAATACTGGGCGAGATTCCCATTCCCACCATGACCGCCGAAGCACAAGTGACATGAAATGGTTTTTGGGCGCCCTGCTGCTTTTGACCGTCGCCCTGGTGTTCCGCGTGGGCCTGCTGGCATATGCGATGTACACGCTTCTGGGCGTGATGGTGCTTAGCCGCTTCTTGGCCCGGACCTGGTCCGAACATCTCTCCGCCCGGCGCGAATGCAATCGTCTTTCGGCCAACGTCGGCGAGAAGGTGGCCGTGGTGATTACGATCGAGAACCGCGGCACACTGCCGATTGCGTGGCTGCTGGTCGAGGATCTATTGCCGCGGCACGCCTTAATCTACGAACCGCCCAACTTAGGCGTCAGCGGCAAGCGGCTGCAATTGGCAATGTTCAAGCGCCGCGGCCGAAAAACCATTCACTACCAACTCACGTGCAATCGCCGTGGGTACTATCAGATCGGTCCCTTGGTGCTCGAGACCGGCGACCTGTTTGGTTTGCACCGCCGCTACCGTGTGGCCACCGATCCGCATTTTCTGTTGGTCTATCCTCAAGTGCAGCCGCTGGCGGGTTTCGACATTGCCTCGCGTCGCCCGATCGGCGAAGTGACGATGAGCTACCGCCTGTTCGAGGACCCCACGCGCATCGCCGGCGTGCGGCGTTACCAGGCCGGCGATCCGCTGAATCGCGTGCACTGGCGGGCCACGGCCCGGACCGGCGTTTTGCAGAGCAAGATCTACGAGCCCTCGACCGTGGCCGGCGCCACGGTGCTGCTCGACTTTCATCAGAATTCGTTTGCCACCCGTCATGAGCCTTATCGCTCCGAATTGGCCGTAACCGCCGCCGCGTCGCTGGCCAACGCCGTATTTCAAATGGGTCAGCAAGTAGGACTCGTGACCAACGCGCGCGACGCGGCCGACCGGATTTGCCAAGAGGGCTGGGATTTCGACATTCGCACCCGCGGCGCCGCGCAAAAAGCGGCCGGCATGCTGAACGCGAGCGACCGGCTTCGTCCGCTCGTGGTCGAGACACGCCGCGGGGCCGAACAGTTGATGCGCATCCTGGAAACCTTGGCTCGCTCCGAGCTGACCGACGGTTTGGACCTGCCACAGTTGATTCAGGAAACCGCCAGCCGGCTGCCCAGAGACGCCACGGTGGTGGCAATTCTAACCAACGTGACGCCCGAGGCCGCTGTTGCTCTGGGCAACTTGCGCCGGGGGGGCTTCGCCGTGACGGCGATCATCAACGTCTTCGAGGAGCACGACTACGCCGAAGCGGCCGGCAAGTTGCTGACCGAGCGAATCCAGTCGCGGTACCTGAAAGACGAAAGCGCGATCAGCACCATTTGCCGCAGTTACGTGTTGCACTAGGTTTCGGCGCGGCGGGCACCGGACGCCAAGGGGCATTTGGACGCCGCCGCAACGGACGGCGCCGGCGAAATGCCAGCGCCATGCCGCCGCCGACGTGAGAATGGAAAGAACATGGCCCGCCGACTGCATCAAACGATGGCCGATTACGTCGTGATTGCCATCAGCCCGGCGCTGATCATGGCGCTGGTCGGCAGCCTGGTGTTCTTTTTGTTGCAGGTCTTCTATCAAGGCGAGTTTCAGGCCCGACTGCATTGGGTCATGGCGTGTTTCGTGTTCGCCGCCGTACTGATCGGACGCATTTCGATCGAGGAGGGGTTTGAGCGGGCCGCGCCGTTCGGGGCCGCGCTGGCGATCGTGGTGGGCATCGCGGCAAACCGATTCATGGAATACCAAGGTGGCTGGATCGACCACTTCAGTTGGGCCATCAATTGGACGCTGATCGCCGTCGTCTGGTGGTGCGCCCATCGACTGACCTGGGACTGCACCGTGATCGACGACTCGCAGGACTCCTCGGGCGCGGGCCTGCTGCAGATCGCCGGCTTAGAGCCTGCCCAGGTGGAGGCAGACAACGCCGACGACAAGCGGGTCGAAGGAACAACGTCGCGACAAGTGCCAGCCAGCTACTGGCAACGCTTTGTCGAGCACCAGCGGCGGCCGCACGCGCCGGGCGTATGGGTGGTCTACTTCTCGCTGGCCGCCTTGCCCCTCTTTGGCATCGGACAGTGGCTCATCCCTGAAAGCGACGTCGTCAGCCGGCGCTACGCGTTCTGGCTGTTGTGCGTTTATGTGGCCAGTGGCATGGGGCTGTTGTTGACGACGAGCTTTCTGGGGCTGAGACGCTACTTGCGGCAGCGGCGGATCGAAATGCCCACGCTGATGGCGAATCTATGGCTTTCGACGGGCACCGTGGTCATCGCGATCTTGCTGGTGCTGGCCGCCCTATTGCCGCGGCCAAGCGCCGAGTATTCAATTTCGCGGCTACCGTTCACCGTAGGTTCGCCCGAGCAGGGCCGTTCCCG
>JBGQHN010000010.1:0-32918 GCA_041497975.1 Planctomycetia bacterium
CGATTGCCTGCATAGCGCCGACCATCGTTGAGGCGCCGGCCTTGTCGCATTTCATGGTGAGCATTCCCTCGGGCGTTTTGAGCGACAGTCCCCCCGAATCGAACGTGACTCCTTTGCCCACGATCGCCCAGGTCGGCGCGTCCAGCTCGGCGCCGCGGTAACGCAAGATGACGAGCCGTGCGGGGCGGTTTGAACCTTTGGCGACGGCCAACAGCGCGCCGCAGCGCTCAGCCTCGAGCCGCACTTCATCCCAGATTTCGACGTGCAAGTCGTTCTTTCCCGCGACTTCGGCGGCCCGCATGGCAAACGTCTCGGGATAGATGATGTCCGATGGTTCGTTGACCAGCCGGCGCGTAAGATTGACGCTATCTCCCAAAATACGGCCTCTGGCGATCGCCTGGTCGTCGCCGAGCGACCAGCCCAGGCTACGGAACGGGTGACGATTTTTTTCCGCGCGATAGAGGTCCTGTCCTTGGCAGCCAACCAGCGCTCCGCACACGCCGCTTTCAGTCCATTCGGCGGGCCAGCCATCGTCGAGAAAGAATGCCACCTTCGAGCGCGGCTTGGCAGCCAGTGTTTTCGCCGCGGCCGCCGAGCAGCGGAAGGCCGCGCCGGCGTCGAAATTCTCTCGACGCCCCAGGCCCACAACCAGCACCTGCCGCGCTTGGCCGACGCTGACGAGCAGGGGAGCGAGTTCATAGCTGCGGCCGGCGAATTCCTTGGCCTCGACGAGACGGCGAATCGCACCGCCCAGCGCGGCGTCGACCTCGCTGGCCGCGCCGGACAAGGGCGCGGCTTCAAAAACTCCGACCACCACCGCGTCGGCCTCGGTTTGATTCCATGGCGAATGGATCCGTTCGATCTGCACGTGTCGCACCTTTCTGAATGGGCCGCATGTCGAAGTTCGCATTTTAGCCGCCGCTCCGCCGGAAATCAGCGGCAAAATCACGGCATTCGCCCTTCCACGCTGCGCGCAGCGTGCCGTAAGCTACGGGAAAGTGGCACCGCTTCCATAACGATGACGCCGAACGCTGCCCATGGGCTATCGCAACCTACGAGCTTGCTTGAACGAGCTGGAAGCCAGCGGACAATTGGTGCGCATCGAGCGCGAGATCGATCCCTGCCTCGAGGCCGCGGAAATCCACCGGCGAGTGTTTCAAGCCGGCGGTCCGGCGGTCTATTACGCCCGGGTCAAGGGCTGCCGCTTTCCCATGGTGAGCAATCTTTTCGGAACCATGCATCGCGTGAAATTCATTTTTCGCGATTCGCTCGACAACGTGCGACGCCTCGTGGCGTTGAAAGCCGATCCGGGCCAACTCGCCCGGCGACCTTGGAGCCATGCGGGCCTGCTCGGCGCACTTTGGCACATGCGGCCGCGCTTTGTCAGGTCCGGGCCAGTCATGTCGAATGCGACCTCGATCGATCAATTGCCGCAACTGCAATCGTGGCCCGACGACGGCGGCGCGTTCGTGACGCTGCCGCAAGTCTATACCGAAGACGTCGACCGCCCGGGCTGGCAACGGTCGAACCTGGGTATGTATCGCGTGCAACTTTCCGGCGGCCAGTATCGACCGAACGAAGAGGTGGGGCTGCATTATCAGATTCACCGGGGTATCGGCGTGCACCATGCGTTGGCGATCCGCCGCGGCGAGGCGCTGCGGGTCAACATTTTCGTTGGCGGGGCGCCCGCGATGACCGTGGCGGCCGTGATGCCGCTTCCAGAAGGATTGTCGGAGTTGTCGTTTGCCGGGGCTCTTGCCGGCCACCGCATTGGGATGATCAGCCGCGACCGACAATTGCCAGTGTATGCCGAAGCGGATTTTTGCATTACCGGCGTTGTCGAATCCGAGCGAAAGCTGCCCGAGGGCCCGTTCGGCGATCATTTGGGCTACTACAGCTTGGCGCACGACTATCCCGTGCTGCGCGTGGAGAAAGTGTGGCATCGTGAAGACGCGGTGTGGCCCTTTACGGTCGTGGGTCGCCCGCCACAAGAGGACACCATGTTCGGGCAGTTGATTCACGAGCTCACCGGGCCGGCCGTCAGTAGCCTGATCCCCGGGCTGCGCGCGATCCATGCCGTCGACGCCGCTGGCGTGCACCCGCTGTTGTTGGCGATCGCCAGCGAGCGGTACACGCCGTATACCGAGCTTCGCCGGCCGCAGGAATTGCTCACGACTGCCAACGCGATCTTGGGCCAGGGACAACTTTCGTTGGCCAAGTATCTGTGGATCGCGGCGGGAGAGGACGACCCGGCGCTGGACGTGCACGACGTAAGCCGCATGTTTCAGCACATGCTCGAGCGCGTGGATTGGTCGCGCGATTTGCATTTTCAAACGTGCACGACGATCGATACACTCGATTACTCCGGCGGCGCGATCAACGAAGGTTCGAAGCTCGTCATCGCCGCCGTCGGGCGACCGGTAAGGCGGCTGCCCAGGGAAATCGGATCGTTGCAGTTGCCCGAGCGATTCGGGCTTGCCCGACTCTGTTTGCCGGGGATCTTGGCCGTGCAAGGTCCGCGTTTCCAACCCGAAGCGGGCGGGACGGACGCGGCGGTCGACAGCTTTTGCGCCGCATTGACACCGGTGGACCCGCTGAACCGATTTCCACTCATCGTCATCGTCGATGACTCGGAGTTTACGGCCCGGACGCTGAATAATTTCTTGTGGGTGACGTTCACGCGCAGCAATCCGGCGGCCGACGTCTATGGCATCGGAGCCTTTACACACAACAAGCATTGGGGCTGCCGCGGTTCGCTGGTGATCGACGCCCGCATGAAGCCACATCACGCGCCGCCGTTGGTCGAGGACGCGGAAGTGGCGCGACGAGTTGACGCGTTGGGAGCCGCTGGCGGTCCGCTGGCGGGAATCATTTGAGTGCGAGGCCGATGAACGTTTCTGTTGCCAATCTGTTGGTGTCCGATATCGAACTGACCGCGGTGGGCGGGTGGGTGCTGATCGCGTTGGCGGTGGTGCTTGGCGGGGCTTTCGGCAGTTTCATCAACGTCGTTGCGTACCGATTGCCGCGGCGAATGAGTTTGAGCCGTCCCGGCTCGCAATGCCCCTCTTGCCGCCGCCCGATTCGCTGGCACGACAACGTGCCGGTGTTTGGTTGGCTTCGTTTGCGCGGTCGTTGCCGCGATTGTGGAGTCGATATTTCGCCGCGCTATCCGCTGGTCGAAGCGCTGGTGGCGATGGTCAGCGGATTGCTGGCCTGGAAGGCAATGGGGCTGTGGACTGCCGACGTGGCACCGAATGGCGTCACAGTGAGCGAAATGGATTTCGCTTTTTTCGCGTTCCATCTGCTGTTGGCGTGCACGTTGATTTCGGCCAGCCTGATTGAGTTCGACGGCTATCTGCCGCCCCGCCGCCTGATCTGGGTGCCGCTGGCCGCGGGACTGGCAATGCTGTTACCCTGGCGTCACTTGCTGCCGTGGAGCGACTTGATCAGGACCGATGGGGTGGCGGCCAGTTGCGTTGGAATGGCCAGTGCGCTTGGCATTGGCGTCGGACCTTGGTTCACCTGGTTTATGAGCGTCAAGCAATCGCGGCTTGCTTACGCAACTGCCGCCTTGGCGGAGCTTGTGTTGGTGGGGGGGTTTTTGGGCGACCACGCCGTGCTCTCGATTGGCGTGGGAAGCATGTTGGTCTATCTAATCGTGCCAATACTGGCGCGACGATTTCCGCCCGCCGGTCGCTTCGGTTGGGCCGGACCGTTGACGGCGGTTACGCTGGTCTGGATCTTCACGGGGCCGGACCTGATGCCGCTCGATCTGGCGTTGCCGGCCGACGGCGTCAGCAGGTTGATCGTCGGGGGCGTCATCATGGCCGTTTTGGCAATCACGCTGCAACTTGTGTCGCCTCCGGCGCGCGAGTTCAGGCAACCGTGACGGGAGAAACTATGGTTCGTTTGACGTTTCACGGCGCCGCCGAAACCGTAACCGGCTCGAAGTATTTGTTGGAAGCGGGCGACGCGAAGGTGCTCATTGATTGCGGGCTGTTTCAGGGACTCAAACAGCTGCGCGAGCGCAACTGGCAACGACTGCCGTTTGATCCGGCGCGCGTCGACGCCGTCTTGCTGACGCATGCTCACATCGACCACGCCGGCTATCTGCCGCGCTTTGTGAAGGACGGGTTCCGGCACGCCGTCTATTCGACGCCACCCACCGAGTCGCTGAGTGAGTTGCTCCTATTGGACGCCGCGCACAACCAAGAGGAAGAGGCCGATTACGCCAACCGCAAAGGATACTCGCGACACAAGCCGGCACTCCCCTTGTTCGACGCGTGGGACGTGAAACGCGCCATGTCGCGATTTCGCAGCGTCCGCCGTGAAGAGTGGTTTTCACCGGCGGAGCCAGTCTGGGCCCGCTTCCACGACAACGGCCATTTGCTTGGCTCGTGCCTGATCGAAGTCGAAATTCGCGAGGGTAGCCAGCCGCTGCGCATCGTCTTTTCGGGCGACGTGGGCCGCTACCAAGCGCCGCTCTACTACGATCCGCAGCCGCCGCCGCCGTGCGATTATCTGGTCTGCGAAAGCACCTATGGCGATCGAGAACACTCGCCGCTGAACGTGTTCGACGAGTTGTGCCAGGTCGCGACCCAAGCGATCGCGCGCGGCGGCGTCATGCTCGTGGCTTCGTTCGCCGTGGGCCGGGCGCAACAATTGATTTACCTGCTGCAAGTCCTGATGGAACAGAAGCGGATTCCGCGGATCCCGGTCTTTCTCGACAGCCCGATGGCGGCCAGCGGGATGAACATTTATCGCTATTACGCGGCGGAACACGATATCGGCGAAGGACTGGCCGTGGATTCGGATTTTGAATTCAGCCACGACCACGTAAAGTTGGCCCGCACCGTGGGCGAGTCCAGGCAGATCAACAAGTTCGCAGGGCCGGGCGTGATCATTTCCTCCTCGGGCATGATGACCGGGGGGCGAATTCTGCATCACTTGCAGCAACGTCTGGGAGACGCGCGCAACACGATCGTGTTGGGCGGTTTCATGGCCGCGGGAACACGCGGCCGCGCACTGCAAGACGGGGCCAAGACGTTGCGCGTGTTTGGCCGCGACTTGCCGGTGCGCGCGGCGGTCGTGGCAATGTCCGGGCTGAGCGGACACGCCGGCCACAGCGAGTTGCGGCGCTGGCTTGAACCCCTGCAACCTCCCCGCGGCGTGTTCATGACGCATGGCGAGCTTACGAGCGCAACCTCCCTGGCAAACGAATTGCGGCGCGACCGCGGCTGGAATGCGATCGTGCCGAAAATGGGCCAAACCATCGAACTGGATTTCAAGGTAAGCAACTCTCGCGGCTAGGATCGCGAATGCGTGAGGGTATGATTGAACCGCGGTAGCGTGGCACGAGGAGCGGTTGTGACCGGCCATGCCGAACCAACAGGCGGGACGTCTGCGCCGAAACGCCCGCAGAGATTTGCAACATGATCACGAAATTCCACCGCCACGAGCCATGAGTCAGAGCGAACCACAACGCACGAATTCCGACAGCCCCGTGGCGCTTGTGACCGGCGCCGGCCGTCGCGTTGGCAACGCCCTGGCGCACGCGTTGGCCGCCCAAGGGTATCGTCTGGTGTTGCATGTCAATGCTTCGCGGACCCAAGCAGAACTGACGGCGCGGCAGTTGTCGTCGGCGGGGACGGAGGCGATTACGCTGGTGGCCGATTTGCGCGACGAGGCAGCCACGCGAAAAATGATCGCCGCGGCGCGCGACCATTTTGGACGCATCGATGCCTTGGTCAACAACGCGGCGATTTGGAGCGCCAAACCACTCGAGCAGGTCACGGCCGCCGACGTGCGCGAGCACTTCGAAATCAACACGTTGGGCACTTTTATCTGTTGTCAGGAAGCGGGCCTGATCATGGTCGAGCAGTCCCAGGGCGGCGCAATTGTCAACATCGGCGATTGGGCGATCGTGCGCCCCTATCCGAACCACCTGGCCTATTTCGTTGCCAAGGGAAGCATTCCCACGCTCACGCGCGCCTTCGCCGTCGAGCTAGGCTCCCGCAACCCACGGGTTCGCGTGAATGCGGTTCTACCGGGCCCGGTGCTCCTGCCTGACACGATGTCTGACGTCGAGCGACGCGAAGTCGTCAATGCCACACTAGTTAAGCGCGAAGGAAGCCCGCACGATGTGGCGCAGGCAGTCGTCTTTCTGCTGCAAAACACGTTCATCACCGGCGCCTGCTTGAACGTTGACGGCGGGCGCAGCATCTACGCTCCGACGGAAGCGAACTAGCTCTGGGCCACCCCCCCTCTATACGGGGAGCCCGTTGTCGACGGTGCCGGTGATTGCTAGCCTGATTCGCGTTAGGAGCTCGGGTTCCAAGTCGAAACAGTCTCGCCTCGCGTGAAACGTGGAGCCCGCGAGGCTTGAAAAGCCGATCGGATTGCGGCCAGACTGGAAGCGAGCGGGCTGTTGCGGATGGCGCAACGGTCCGGGCGGCATTTCTGACGCGACGCCCTCAGCTTCGCAGAACCGGTCGGAAAACTTTGCAATCCTTCTTTCTGGACGGCGTGTGGTCGCGACCGCGCCTGGATATTTGTGTCGCCGTTGGCGACAGGCGGCGCGCGTAGCACAGGGGCACGGGACTGGCTCGGACCTTCTGAGAACAGTACGGCATGGGACGCAACAGCAAATGGATCGACAGCGAGCCGCGCGATTCCGTGCGGAAGATCGCGCGGCGCGCGCTCGAGGCGCGATTCGAGCGAGTCTGGTATTTTCTCGAGCTGGCGGTGCGGCAGCCGCAAAGCGAGACCGAGAACGTACACCAATTGCGTGTGTTTTCCAGGCGGGCGGCGGCGGCCCTGGAAACTTTCGAGGCGTGCCTGCCGCCCCGTCGCGGGCGATGGATGCAAAAGCAGGTCAAGCGAATTCGCAAAGCCGCCGGAGAGGCTCGTGATCTCGACGTCTTATGGATGCGCTGGGTGGATCGCATCGGGCAAATGCCTTCGGACCAGGCGGCATTGCTGCTGGGTCAAGTCAAACGTCAACGCCGCACGGCCCAGCGGCCGATCGAGAAGGCGCTAATCAAGCTGGTGCGCAAGCGATTCAGACGCCAGGCCGCCAAATTCTTGCGTCGCCTGCGCGGCCGTGGGGATAGCGCGGCGTGCAATGAGCCCTTCGCCTGCATGGCCCGCGTCGCGCTGGGTCAGCTCGTAGTGCCGTACCTGCGGGCGGCCGCGGCCGAAATGAGCGATGCCGAGGCGCTGCACAAGTTTCGCATTCAAGGGAAGCAAGTGCGCTACGCCATGGAGATCTTTGCCGGGGCGTTTGACGCGGATTTTCGGAACGAGCTGTACCCGATCGTGGCCGCGCTCCAAGAGCGACTCGGCGCCATCAATGACCACGTCACCGCCGAGAAGTATCTCATGCAATGGCGCGACGAAACGGACTCGTGCGCCCTTCGCCAGGCGCTGGACGTGGGCCTGTTGCACGAGCAGCATTCACGCGAGCTGGCCCGTCAAGAGTTTCTCGCCTGGTGGACGCCCCAGCAGCGCGAAGATTTAAGCCGTCGCTTCGCGCGATACGTGCAAGTAGAGCCTTCGTGCGAGGCGCCTTCCGCGCACGACGGCGATCAAGGTCAATCGGCTTGAAAGCGTGCTCGATGCGTCAACGAGCGCGCAGCGGCAAGGGCGCGGCCACCGCCTGCAAGAAGCGCCCCCCGCTGTCGTACCACCCGTGTCGCGTGAAGCGGCACCAGGTAATGTCGATCAAGAACCCGACCCAGCCGGACTGCTGTGCTTCCAGCGAAGCGATCATGCGGCGATGGGGCAGGGGTTGCTGATAGAAGAATCCCAGCCCGCGCTCCGAAATGTGCTTGCCCACCACCACGATCGAATCACCGGTCGGCGCAATGCCATCGTCAGCCACCGGTGTCAAGTACAGGAGATTCGGATAAGGAAAGCGCTGGGCGGCGCGGCGCTCGGGGTGATGTGAGCGAGGCGACAAGCCGGCCAGAATTTCCCATACTTGCCGACGCACGAGCTCGTCGGGCGGCAGTCCGGTCTCGACAAAGTGCTCTACGTGCGGGCAGCCAAGACTGGTGCTCATCAAGCGATACCTATTGAGAAGTGGCGGCGCAGTAACTCGTCGCGTTCGGATTCCTGGCCCTCTTTCTGTCCGAAAAAAGGGCCGGAATCGAAGTCGGGAGTCACTCAGCCAAGATTCCTGGTCTGGCGGCCGGAATGGCCGATTTTTGATTGGATGCCCTGCCCGCAGGCTAGGGTGCATGGAGCAAAGGTCGACAAAGGATACCTACGTCACAAACGGTCCGTTGTCAAAAAACCTTTGAGCCTGCCGCGGAAAAGCTGGCTACGGGCGCGACCGCCGAGGGCGAGACGCGCAGTGTGACCCCGGGGCGGGTGGGCACAAGCCCTCATGGGGCTATTTCGGGCTCAGCCGCAAGGCTCCGTCCAGGCGGATCGTGGTTCCGTTGAGCATCGTGTTCTCGACGACGTGCCCGGCGAGATCAGCGAATTCGCTTGCGCGTCCCAAGCGCGGAGGAAAGGGCACCGCCGCGGCCAGGGCCTCTTGCGCCGGCTGAGACATGCCGGCCATCATCGCGGTTTCAAACACGCCCGGTGCAATCGTGACCACGCGAATGCCAAAGCGAGCCAGTTCACGCGCGATGGGGAGGGTCATGGACACGACGCCTCCCTTGGAAGCCGAATACGCCGCCTGGCCGACCTGGCCCTCGAAGGCCGCCACCGAAGCGGTGTTGATGATCACGCCTCGTTCTTGTTCGGCGTCGGGTGCGTTTTGGGCCATCACCGCCGCCGCCAGCCGAATCACGTTGAACGTGCCGATCAAGTTGACCTGGATCGTCCGCGAAAACGAAGCCAGATCGTAGGGTCCTTCCTTGCCGACCACGCGGCCCACGCCAATGATGCCGGCGCAGTTGATGACGACGTTCACGCCGCCGAACGCTTGCCGTGCCGCGGTCAGCGCGCTTTCGACGCTGGCTGCGTCGGTCACGTCGGTCCGCGCGAAACGAACCCGAGGGCCCAATTCCGCGGCTAACTTCTGGCCGGCTTCTTCCTGGACGTCGGCAATCAGCACGTTGCCGCCCAGACCTGAGAAGCGTCGAACGCATGCGGCGCCCAGACCCGAGCCGCCGCCGGTGACGAAAAATGTGCTGCCTGCGATTTTCATAGTGTGATGCCAGTTCCAACGACGGAAATCGAACGATCGGGTGCCCACCACCGCCCGGCTGTCTCTGGGGGCCGGACACGAGCCCACAAATTAAGGCGTTGCCGCCGCGGCGTCAACTCGCCGCCGCCGGCGAGGTGGCGATGACTTGCACGCTTTGGCCTTCGCTCAGGTTGGTTTCGGGAGCCAGGATCACCTGGTCGTTCTCCTCGAGCCCGCTTTTGATTTCAGCCTGCTCGTCGTTGCTCAAGCCGATTTTCACCGCCTGTAAGTGGGCCCGTCCGCCCCGCACCGTGAACACGCGCCAGTCGTTCTTGGCTCCGCGGAACAGGGCCGAACGTGGCACGACCAGCGAACCGCTCGACTGGGCCGTGAAGATTCGCACGCGGACGCGATAGCCGACCCCCAACTCGTTCTCTTCCCGCAGACGACGTAATTCGTCGGGCCCAAACTTCATCACGACTTTCACGCGCTGTTGCTCCACCCCCAGCGAGCTGACCTTGGTAAAGCCGGCGGGAAATATGCGCGTGACCTCGGCCGGCGCGTGGCGCTCTCCAATCGCGGCGCCATGCACTTCGACGTGTTGTCCGGGCTTGACGCGCACCACGTCCTGGCTGAGCACGTCGGCTTCGATTTCCAGGTCCTCCCAGCGCCCGATGCGCAACAGCACGGTGCCCGCCGCCACCTGGCGTTCGTCGCTGACCGCGCGTTCCAGAACGACGCCTTCGATCGGGCTGACCATCGTGCCTAGCTGTTCGTTTTTCTCGGCCTCGCGCATGCGAACTTCGGATTCCGCAAGCTGTTGCTCCAGAACGTCGTGGGCGAGCAGCTTGCGTTGGATGTATTGCCGCATGGCCGTCGGCAACAGGGCGGTCGCGGCGCGCATGGCTTCGGCCGATCGCAACACCAGCACGTCTTGCTGATACTGCACGCTGCTTTCCACGTGCGAGACGCGAGCCTGGTCGAGATCGTCCTCGGTCTTCGAGTTCTGTTGGGCCAGGCGTTGGGTGCGGGACAAGTTTTTTTCCGAATACTCGAGTTTAGCCTGTCCGGACTTGACGCGCGTGGCCGCGGCTTCGACCATGCGATCGACCGACTCGACCATGCTCACTGTCTGCTTGAGCGCGGTAGTTTCGACGGTCGTGTCGTCGTTTTCCTTGATCGAAGCCTTGAGCCGATTCACGGCCGCCACCGCCATGTCCTTGCTCAATTCGATATCCAACGGCTTGATTCGCGCCATGACCTGGCCCTTGGTGACGCGCGTCCCCTCGACGAGGTCGATCGGCTCGATGCGGCCGTCGTAAGGCATGGTGACAAGGTAGGTTTCCGCCAGGCGGGTTTTGCCCTCTTCATCGACATATTCTTGGACCGTGCCGCGCTGGCACGCGGCGGCTTCGACCGCCACGCCGGAAGACCAGGACGAATACCAGAGCCCGGCCAGGCCGACGGCGACGACGGCGATTGCCAGAATCATCCAAGTGCGCATAGCGAAGCTCCCCAGTGCGGTACTATCCAGTATCGTTCCAATGTCTCGTTCATGCCAGGCGCGACCCGTTCCCGTCGTTCGCGCGCGACCGTGCAGGTGCCATGTTTATTCCTTGGTTTTCGAGGCGTCGAGCCAGTCCAGCCGGTTGATCGTGTGCTGCACGACGGCGTGGGCCACGAGCGCGAAAATGACCGCCATCGTGATCGTGCCGTACCAGACCCTGGGCGGTGACACGAGCGGAAAGCGGAACATTTCCGTGTCGTACATGATCGACAATGCCCACGACAGCGAGTAACCCAGCGGCAGGCCGACCAGCGTGCCCAACGAGTTGATCACCAGGCTCTCGCGCAGAAACAATCCGCCGACTTGCCACTGGCTGTAACCCAACACGCGCAGCGTGGCCACTTCCCGCCGCCGTTCGGCCAGTCCGATCAGCGACGAGTTGAGCAAGCTGCTGAAGAAGATTACGCCGGAAAACAGGACCAGGAACATGATAAAGATCCGCTGTGTTTCCACGATGAAATTCAGGTTCTTGATCACGTTGGCTCGCGAGTTGACGGTCTGCACGGCGGGCAGTTGCTTCAACTCGCGAAATAGCGCGTTCTGCACGCCGGGCGTGTGATCGACGGCCAGTTGCACGCCGTTGAGCGCGAATTCTTCGCCCATCAACCGACTCAGGTAGCGAATGTCGGCATACACGGCCAGCCCGATGTAGCTGTCAGACAGCTCGGCCACGCGGACCCTCAGCTCCTCCCTCAGGCCCTTGGTCGGCAGCACGGTGATTTCGTCGCCGGCGGAAATGTCGAGCAGGCTGGCCAGCTTTCGGCTCATCGCCAGCCCGTCGGTCGGAACGCGAATCGCGCGTCCCTCGACGTCCCGCGGAATCGTCAGCCTGCGCTCGTTCAGCAAGCCCGAAATGGCCCCGCGGCGGCGGTGCGGGCCGTGGATAAAGGTGCAACTGACGTCCAGCACCGGTTCGGCGGCGTCCACGCCGGTCAAACGGCCGGCTTCGAGCCAGCCCCCCAGTCCACGTTCGTCTTTGAAGCGCAGGTCGACGTCGCTGTGGGTCACGAGTTGGAACTGGAATCCGATCAGGTAATTGATGGCGCTGGACAGGATCAATCCGCAGACCAGCAATCCGGCGCCCATCGAAGTCGCGAAGACCCCCACGGCGCTGCGCAAGCGGTTGCGAAACACGTTTCGCAGCACGAGCCGCCAACCGAAGCTAAGCCGGCGCCACAGCCAAGGGAAACGCTCGAGCCAAATAGCGCCGCCTTGCACCGGCGGTTTGGGACGCATTGCTTCGGCCGGATTCAGCCGCAGGGCGGCACGCGCCGCCTGCAGCGAGCCGACCAGCGCGCAACCCAGGGCGACGAACAGTCCGCCGGCGTACGTTGTAGGGTAGACGTGGTTTTCCAGGTCGGGAAATTCGTAGAACATGCGGTACAGCGAAGTCACGAAGTTGGCCATCAGATAGCCCAGCCCCAAGCCGATCAAGCCGCTGGCGAGTCCGAGGCCCAGGGCAAACTTCGTGTAGTGCGCGAAAATCTGCGCGTCGGTGTAGCCCAGGGCTTTGAACGTGCCAATCACTACGCGCTGCTGGTCGATCAACCGCACCATGAGCACGTTGAGCACCAGCGCCGCCACGGCCAGGAAGATGGTGGGCATCATGGTCGAGAAAATGCCCAGGCCGCGGATCTCGTCGCTTAAAAACTGGTTCGAGGCCTGCGTTTTCTGGGCATAAGAAGTGGCGACGCCATAGGGCGCCAGCAGCACTTCCATGCGGCGCAAAATCTCTTGCGGCCGCCCGCGATGCACCGGATCCAACAGCCCCACGATTTGATTGGTGGCCCCGGCAAAGTCGAACACTTCTTCGGCAAATGTCCGCTTCAAATAGAACACGCCAAAATGTTCCGGATCGGGCGCGATCGAGCCGGGGGCCACGAGGTAGACGAATTCGCTGCTGATGGCCGTGCCGACCACCTGCAGCTCTTGGCGCCGATTGTTGAGGATCAAGTGGATCATCTGCCCCGGACGTATTCCGTGCCGGCGGGCGAAGGCCGCGTTGACGATGACTTCGTTGCTGCGCCGATCAGTGAAGTAGCCGCCGCTTTGCATCACGATGTCGTTGATGATCGGCTCGCGATCGTCCGGCAGCGACAGCACCAGCCCGTTGAGCGGCTCCGCCACGCGCTCCAGGTCCACGGTGGCAAAGAACTGGATTCGCGGGCGAAGGGCGGTCACGCCGGGCAGCTTGTTCAACCGCTCGACCTCCGCCAACGGCGCCTTCTTGACCTCGATCCAGAAATCGGCCATCCGGCATTGGACATAGTAGCGCCGCTTGGCGAGGCTGAGATTGTGGTACGTCGAGCGCATGTAGACGAAACACATCGCGCCCACGGCCATGATGCTCGTGATCGCCATCAGCAACGCGCCGGAGCCGCGAATCTCGCGCAGCAGTTTGCGATCCAGCACGCTCACCACGAGATTTCCTCCGGCGGCTGCGGCGCGGGATTGTCGTGAATCTCGTGAATCTCGCCGGAGCGCAGCCGAATCACGCGATCGGCGGCCGGCGCGATGGCGCCGTTGTGCGTGATGATCAGAACGGTCTTGTTCAACTGCTCCTTCAAATCCACCAGCAGCCGCAGCACGTGCTTGCCCGTTTCAAAATCCAGGGCCCCCGTCGGTTCGTCGCACAACAGCAACTGGGGGTTCTTGGCCAGCGCGCGGGCGATGGCCACGCGCTGCTGCTCGCCGCCGGAAAGCTGCGAGGGGAAGTGGTTCATTCGTTCTTCGAGGCCCACCAATTCCAGCGTGTCGTCGACCGCCAGCGGATTCTGGCTGATTTCCGTGGCCACCAGCACGTTTTCGCGGGCCGTAAGATTGGGCACGAGGTTATAGAATTGAAAGACAAAGCCGATCGAATCGCGGCGAAAGCGCGTCAGCTCGCGCGGAGAGGCGGCCGTCAAGTCCTGCTGGCCGTACCAGACTTTTCCGACCGTGGGCGAGTCGAGTCCGCCCATGATGTTCAGCAGCGTTGTCTTGCCCGATCCGCTGGGGCCGACCATCACCAGCAATTCGCCGCGGTAGACGTCGAACGAAACATGGCGCAGCACCTCGACCGGCACTTCGCCCATCTGAAACGTCTTGCCGACGTCGGCCAGCCGTAATAAGACGTCGGAATCGGCCGGGGGGCTTACGCTCGACATTACGTTCGCGCCGAAGCGCGCTAGCGATCAGAAAACTGAAACACGAAATTGCGCCTGTCAATTTGCAATCGGTCTGTCAACTTGCAAGACGAAGCTCACCAACCTAGACCCTAAACTGGAAGCCGTTGAAATGACAGACAAAGCGCGCGCACTCGGTCGGTTCGCTCCGAAACCTCGGCGAATTCAATGATTTCGGCCCGCTGCGAGCCTAACATGACCGCACGTTGCCGCCGATTGCTCAAAAAAGCAATCCACAGACCAGTTTACGTCCGAAATGTACACCCAGGGCAGACGCGATCCTACGGCTAAGGGGTCAGGTTGGTCCCCATCCACTTGCACCGAATGATCATAAGGGTCTGTCGGGGATTTCCCGCTATGGCGTCATCAAGCACAACGAAGGCGTACGTCAAAGGCGACGTCATGACCAACACCGTCGAAGGCTTTTTCAGCCTGCTAAAGCGCGGCGTGTTCGGCGTGTTTCACCACGTCAGCCCGCACCACTTGCACCCCTACGTGGCGGAGTTTGAATTCCGCTACAACGAGCGGAAAGTGAGCGACGGGCCGCGAGCGCTCAGGGCCGTGGTGATGACGCAGGGCAAGCGGCTGATGTTCAAGGCGCCAATCGCTAGGCTAACTGGGGAATCTTGAGCTTGGACTTGATCGCCTCTTTTGCAAGCCCGCGAAAAACTTTGCGATCATCTGGACTGTCGAGCGTGCCCAAGTACGCCATGAATAACATCTGGAGGGTTGCATCCTTATGATTGATCGCGACATCAAATGATCCCAAATCCTCCAATACATGCCGGACGCCCTTGATTTCGCAGCCGACGAGTTGATCGCTATCAAGAGAAAGGTAGATGGTCACTCGCTTATTGATCCGCTTTGCGTAATCTGGATCATCGCGAAAATAGAAAATCAGCGCGTCCTCCTCTTCTCCGTAGTGAGCGGTTGGCTTAAACGCACCGCGACTTTTCGGAGGCAAAGACTCAAAGAAGGATTTCAGGTCAACTGAGTTGGGGTCGGCCATAGAATTTCGGTGAATCGTGGTTTCCAGTTCTCTGGGTAATCGGGGTTTGCCGGGCACTGAGGTTCCCACCGCCAGTCGAAGAATTTTCCCGACTGAAGGACAAAAAAAGTAAATACCATGTTGGGCGGCCTGGGCACATCCACGCCAATACGCGGAAAGTCTCTCTCTGGCTTGCCGACATAGCAGAGGCTGGCGGCTTGGCCGTGACGATCCAAGCCTCGAAACACAACGATCGGAGCTATTGCCACTTCCTCGACGAGCTTTAATCTCGCCAACCTGTGCTCAGGCGCAGGCTGTTTTTTCTTTGCTTTCCCCAAGAGCCAGTCCATTTGCTCCTGGTCAATCCAGATTGACCAACTTCGTAATCCAGCCAAGTCATACGGGTCAAGGGCAGTCAGCTCATACCGGCGCTCGGTGGCCATCGGAGCCTCATAAAATACAGTGTAATGGACAGAAACCAACCTGCAAATGCGGACGCCGGGAAACGATCCCGCAAGGGCTTTCAGAATGCGGGTTTAGGCCCACCGGCCTCCAAAGCCGGCGCGTTTGCCAGTTTCGCTACGTTCGCCAAATGATGATACGGTTTTGACGTCAATCTTTTGAGGATTTTCAGCATTTAATCAGAAAAAGCCCCACGGGAAGTGCGTTGACGGCGCTGACTTCCCGTGGGGCTTGACGCTTCGGTGGGCTTCTGAGACAGTGAAAAAATGAATCCTGAGCGGTGCGTCCGTACACGGAAGCGCCTCCTTACGACAAAGCCAAAATCTATAGGTAGGGGTTCACGGGCCGGCGCGGTGACACGCGACCGGCCCATGTTTTTGATTACTTCGGTTTCCGTGGCGCGCTGGCCTCGGGCTCGTCCTGCGCCGCCGCCTCGACCAATTCCTCATCAGGCTCACCGGCCTCGTCGGTGAACATCTCATCTGTCGTAGTCGTCTTGCCGTCGCTGCCGTTGGCTTCCTTCTTGGGCTTGTTCGGATACCACTCTGACAATCCGTAGGTGCCATTCGGCAGTTTGTGGAACGCTTGATTCTTGCTCAGCGACGAGTAGAGCCCACGCTTAGCATTCGCATCGTTCTTGACCTCGAAGGCCATACCGCCTATTACGAGCGATTCGTAAAGCTCGCTCACTGTGGCCGCGCCGAGATTGGCAGCGGCACGCTTTTCGAGGATACTGCGGACAGCCGTAGCCAAGGGCTTCCCGTAAAACTCATCCGCACGGATGGACGTGGTGACGGCGCTCGTACCCTGGGTGTCGGCGTAACATGGTGGTCGGTCAGCAAGCTTGCAGAGATCGTTGGCGACCCGTTTCTTTTCGAGGGTCTGTTGCTCAAGTTCCCGCACCTGAGCCTGCACCATTTCGATGGTCTTTAGCACGTGTTCGTTTGACATGGCAAAGTCCTCCTATTCAACAAAGCCAACGTCAACATAACGATCGTGCGAACCGACTGCAAGCGCCCGATCAACGGCAACCGACAATCGTGTCGATAATTTAGGCGCAAACTATTACGCGACAACGAGTCCAACGAAATCACTTTTTTCATATGACGAGCGAACAGCGACCGCACCTCTGTTCTGTACGGTTAGTTTTGTTCACCTAGCAGGAAGCGAACACGCCAAAGCCGAAGCAACGATCACGCGGCCCCACGAAGCCAGTCAGCCTGAAGCCGCTCTCGTTCGAGACGACGCTGAAGGGCCTGCTGGCCGTCGACCCGAATGCGGTCCCGGCCAAAAAGAAGTCCAAGCCCGCTCCGAACAAGGCAAGGCCGCCGCGCCCGGCGAAAAAGCAGGACGTGGCCGACATCGACCGGGCCGACTCAGAGGGAATGGCTCAGCCGCAAGCCACGTCGCCGAAAAAGAAGCCCGCGAAGGCTAGCCGAAAGAAGAAAAGCCGCCATCAGTAATTATGTTGCTGACCGGGGCCAAACCGGCTACAATCCATCGGAGCCCGCCGATCCATCAAACCGACTGGGCAGACCCACATTTTATGCTGGGTTTGTCAAATGCCCTACCCCCAGCCATTTTGATACGATCTGGGCTGAGCCGCAGTGCGCGCTGGATGCAACGATTTGTGCTCATGCAGGAGACCGTGCCATGTTGACGATTCTCGGCAGGCCGCAAAATGGTTTTTGTGACGGTCTTTCGCGGCGCGCGTTTCTGAAGATCGGCGGCCTGGCTCTGGGTGGGCTTTCGATGCCGCAGATTCTGCGGGCCGAGGCCGCCTCCGGCGTTCGACGCTCGCCCAAGGGGATCATCATGATCTTTCTCCCCGGCGGGCCCCCGCACCAGGACTTCTTCGATCTGAAGATGGATGCCCCGTCGGAAGTTCGCGGCGAGTTTCGTCCCATCAAGACCAAGGTCCCCGGCATCGAAATTTGCGAGCATTTTCCGCTGATCGCCTCGCACATGGACAAGTTGATCCCGATTCGGTCCATCGTGGGCGCCAGCGGCGCGCACGACGCCTTCGAGTGCGTGACTGGGCATCGCCGCAATCGGCAACAGCCGCCCGGCGGTTGGCCGGCGCTGGGCGCGGTGATGTCGAAACTTAAAGGGCCGATGCATCCGGCCATGCCCGCCTTTGTCGGGCTGTCGCCGAAGATGGGACACATGGAATGGGCCGACAACGGGCAGGCCGGGTTTTTGGGCGTCGCGCATGCCCCCTTCAAGCCGGATGGAGAAGGCAAGGCCGACATGGTGCTCAACGGCATCACGCTCGACCGCTTGAGCGATCGAAAGGCGCTGTTGACCAGCTTCGACCGCTTCCGTCGCGATGCCGATTCGAGCGGCATGATGGGCGGGCTCGACAATTTCAACAGCCAGGCCTTCGGCGTGCTCACGTCCAGCCGACTGATGGAAGCCTTGGACCTCAGCAAGGAAGATCCCCGAGTCCGCCAGCGTTACGGCAAGGGCGACCCGCGAAATCGGGACGACGGCGGCCCGAAACTCATGGAGCATTTCTTGATGGCGCGGCGCTTGATCGAAGCCGGCACGCGGTGCGTCACGCTGGCCTTCAGCCGCTGGGACCACCACGGCCAAAACTTCAATGCTTGCCGCCAGGATATGCCGCTGCTGGATCAGGGGCTTTCGGCGCTCGTCGAAGACTTGCACAACCGCGGCCTGGAGAAGGATGTGTCGGTGGTGGTGTGGGGCGAATTCGGCCGCACGCCGAAAATCAATGCCCAGGCCGGTCGCGACCATTGGCCCAACGTCTCGTGCGCCTTGCTGGCCGGCGGCGGCATGCGCACCGGACAAGTGATCGGCTCGACCGATCGGCTGGGCGCGGAGGCCAAGGACCGGCCGGTTCACTTCCAGGATGTGTTTGCCACGCTGTATCAGCGCTTGGGCATTGACGTGAACCGCGTCACGCTGCCCGACTTGAGTGGCCGGCCGCAGTACTTGGTCGAGCGAGGCTACCAGCCGCTGCACGAAGTGATCTGAGCCCAGCGCGGCACGCCGGTTCGATTGCTCGAATCGCGTGCACGCGGCCGTCTTGCCGTGGGCGATGCGTGGCTCGCGATCACGCTTCATGTTGCCGTTCCCGACTTGAACAAGCCATCGGGTTACTCCAGTCCATAAGCCCCCGCGACCGGCACGGCCATGCCGCGCGATTGGCCGCCGAGGCGGCCTTGCATGAACCGCGGCTGGATGGCGAAATTCGCGCCCACGTTGCCTTTGCTGGTGTCGACGTTGAAGTTCATCATGAACAAGAACGACTCACCGATGCGGGTGAGCATCAGATTCTGGCCGATGTTAAGACCGGTGGCCAGGTCGAACGTCGTGCCGAACGTGGACATCCACTTGGGACTCATGCGGTAGCTGTACGAAGTGGCAAATACGTTGCTGGTGATTGGGCCGTTGAGCGAGTGAAAGCCCATGTACAGCGAACCACGCGGCGGTCGATTCAAGAACGTGCCGATCGTGACGTACTTGGGAGCGTTGGTAAAGAAATCGAAATAGCCGTCGGAGACCACGGTCGTGCGATCGCCGACGTGCCAACGGAAGTTGTAATCGGCCAGTCCGACCACTTGCCCAAAGTTATCGCGGTTGGGATCGGGAAACAGCGTGACGTCGGTATTGAGCACGACCCAGTCGATGACGTGCTGGTTGCCCAACGGTCCGCGCTTGGTCTGCCAGCGTTGACGCAGTCCGAGCCGAGTGGCAAACAGATTGTCGGCAATTTCCGTGGACGGCGAAGCGACCCAGTTGCCCAGCCCGCGGCGCAGGGCGTAAAAGCGCTCGTCGAACTGAAGCGGCACAGCAGACGGCGGAACGCCGAAATCCTCAAAAGAGTACCAGCGGCGATAGGCCTCGATGTCGTTGTCGTCGATCTGGTCGTAAAGCGCGAAGTCCTGCAGCGGCTGGCTGCTGCGAGCGTAAGAGATATCGGTCTCGAAGACCATCTTGTGCGCAATGCCGTGCACGTTGAACAGTTGGCTTTCGACCGTGGGATCGACGCTCCACACCGGCAGGCTGGCGCGGAGCCCGGCCGCTCCGTAGGCGCGGTTTTCGTCGTTGAAGTCGAGCGATTCGCCCCATCGCGCCAGTTCGCCGATCACGTAAGGATCGAATTTCACGGCTCCGACCGCAAAGGGCAGGTCGAGCTCCTGTCGCGTGGCAAGTCGTTCGCCGATGCGCGCGCTCGAGGCCGGGGCTTCCCACGGCAACGGTCCCCAATGCGCCAGTTGCGCCGGGTCGGTCGGCGGCTGCGCGCTTTTGAAGCGCGCGTAGGCGATGTTCGTATGCTCGTACCACGTCAGCCGATCATTCAACAGCGGTTGGCCGATCCAGTAGTGGTCCAATCGGGGCAGCCACTCGGTCTCGGTGAAGAACGGGTTGAGCCGCGCGGAAGCAAACCCGCTCCACGTGCTGTTGTCCAGATACTGCTTCAATTCCAAGTCGGTGGTCTGGTCCTTGAGCTGATCGTACTCGCGCTCGAAATACTGTTCGAGGAAATTGAAGTCGCTGATCAAACCCACTTCGCCGGTCAATTGGAAATTGTCGGGCAACAATTGCCGGTGTTGAGCCAGGATGCGGCCGCGAAAATCCTTCTCCGGCGGCACGTCGCGGCGAAGCAGACCGAGATTGTCCACGCCATGGTCCTTGATCCCCCAGATGTCGACGAAGCCGCTCGTGCTGTCGGGCACGCCGAACAGCGTCTGGCGCTGGTAATTGAACGTTGTGCCGCCGGCCGGTCCGCGCTTGCTGAGATAGTCGGTGCTCAACGTCCACTTGGTGCCCGCGGGCTTGTTGCGAATGCCGAGGATTTGATAGGCATCGAAGTCGGTCAGGACTTGCGTGCCAAATACGCGGTCGCTTTTGACTCGGATCGATTCGATGTAGAAATTCGGTTCGTCCAAGTCGGTGGCCAGAAACGGCCAATAAAACACGGGCACTTGCTCGACGTACAGGAAATTGTTGCGGCTCGTGGCCAGCTTCTGATGGTCGATGATGGGACCGCCGGTCGGATCGACTTCGGGGGCGCCGCTCAAGGGATTGATGCGCGGATGCTGCACATCGTCATAGGTCATCAGGCCGGAGCGTAGCTCGTAGCCCGGCACGCCGAAGCGGCTAGAGGTCAGGGACGCGTTTTGGGCCAGAAACTGATCGGGCCCGAGCTGTTGCAGTACCTCCGCGCGCAGCTTGAGCAATCCTTCGAACTTGGGGATTGGCGTGAGCACCTCGGCCGATAGCACGATGCCGGCCTGGCGACGGACGTCGTAGTACATTCGCTGAGCGTGGATGATCCTCTCGCCCTGGCGAAAAACGACGTTGCCCTCCATGTAAATTTCCAACGGCCGGTCCTTGGGCTGCAGCGATTGGCCCTCGGCATTCCGCTGAAAGCCGCCGACGGTCCAGATCACGAGGTTGTCGGTGTCGACGTCGATCGAACCGAAGTTGTCCAGACCGTCGACGATGATATTCACGCCCGACTTGACGATCACCACCACCTCGTTGGTGGCTGGATTGATCGTGTTGACTTCGGCGTCGGCGTTGACGGCGCTGCGGCCTTGCAGGCGAATGCGGACCATCCCGGGAGGCGGCCCGATGATCGGCGGGGGCGGCGCAATCGGTTCGGCGAATTGGGCTTTTTTCACCTTGCCGTCTGGCGTGCCCATCGCCGTAAAGGCGCGGCGGTAAAGGTCGCTTTGCGCCGCGGACTGCTCCGAGAGTTTCATGGGGCGCACGTCGATCGGCCGCGCCGAGTAGTAACGCCCGAACCACGTTTTTTCCGAGAGCTTGGCAGCGCCAGCGGCTTTGTTTTGATTGGCGGCGCCCGGCGGCGCGGTCGTCGGCTGGTAGTTGATTTCCACGTTGCCTTCTAGCCAGGCGATGACTTTGTGTGGCGGTTCTCCGGCGGGGCCGCCGCGCTCAATCCAGATCACGGCGTCGCGGCTGCGCGCGTAGGTTAACCCCTGGTGGATGAGGCAGTTGCCGCGCAAAAGGTAGACGTCGTATGCGCCTTCGACCCAATGGCTGCCGCCGTCGGCGGCCACTTCGATCGGGTCGGCCAGATTCCCGGCGGGAAGCTCGACTTGTCCACGCGCCGGATGTGCAAACGAGCAGCCGATCAAGACCGCGAACACCCACATGCGCGCTAGGCGAGTGCCGGCGCAAAATGCCAATGCAGCGCGCAACCGTGCGAGCACGTATTCAGCCGGACCGATGGTGAGCAGCGTGGCGTTCCCGGTTCGGGGTCAACGGAGGCCCAGAAAGGGTCCCGCTGACGGATCGCAAAATGAAGTGACGAAAGTTCTTAAGGTCGACGTGAGCGGGCGGGATTATAGGATCGACCGGCCCGCAAGGTCAAGGTAGGTTCGACGCCAGGTGGTGCGCCCTAAGCAGGCTTCACTAAAGCATTTGAGGCTTGTCTTCGGGCCGCTAGCGTTAGCACCCCTTGGGTCGCCAGCAGTACCACCACGCTCATCAGAGGCGCGCGCATGCGCAAGTCGGTCCAATAAAACACGTGGACGACGGTGAAGGATATCAACAATAGCGTCCCCCAAATCCATCCGTCGGCTAACAATTTGCGGCCAAGCCGCCACGCTCCAACGGCAGCCAGCGACAGTACGAAGACGTACCAGATGGCAATCGCGTAGCGAAGGCCGCGCCGCGACGTCGATTCGTCGAGGCTGGTTTGATGCGGCATGACACCCCACAAGCGGCCCACGCGCACCAGGCAGGCGTACGCGAACATCAGCGGCTCGCGTTGAATGTTTTCCCATGCTACTTGATAGGCCCGGCTGTCGTCGTCGAGCTCTTCACGCCGCAGGTCCCAAACGAAATTGGGAGTTGAGCTTCCGCGTTCCGCTTCCCATTGACGGTTGAATTGCTCGGCATCCCAAACACGGCCCCAGGGCGCGCTGCGCAGGTATTCATAGAATTCGGGATTGTTTGCCAAGAGCAGCGTATAGCCGCCGTGCGTTGTGGTGATGATGGGCCGCCCGTAGACGATCTGATTTCGAATCGCCCACGGCGCAAGGACCGCGGCCGCGGCTACGACCAACGCGGAGACGCGCAGAAACTTGTGAGCGCCAAGGGCAATCCAAGGAAACACCACCGCCGCGCACAGCAGCCACACGAGAAACGTGGGCCGGCAAAGCACGCACAGCCCAACCAGCGCGCCGGCCAAAGCGGACCAGTGAGCCAGGCTGTCGTTGGCGGCGCGCGAGAGGGCCAAGAGGGCAAGCGTGGCCAGCAGCGTGGCCAGCGTCTCGGTCATGGCCTGCACCGATTGATTCAGCAGGATGGGATCGACGGTAATCAGCCCCGCCGCCAACAGGTTCGCCAATGGCGGCAGTCCCCAAGCCAGTCCCAATCGCCACACCGCCCACACCGTGCCCACGCCCAGCACGACATGCAGGAACCCTAGCACGGCGGCACTCAGCGGGACGCGCAGAAAGTGAACTGTCGCCAGCAAGAGCGGGTACAGCGGAGGGCGAGATGCCTTGGGCTCGACGTTGCGGGACTTGTCGTCGTAGTAGCCAAACGTGCCCTGGGAGAAGATGTTCCAGGCAACCTCCTGGTACGCGTCGGGATCTCGCACGAGCGAATTGAAATTCGCCAGCATGACGCGGCCGCGGACAACGAGAGCGAGGCACACCAATACCAAGAGAATCCAGCGGGGCGGCGTACGACCCGACGGCCGCTGGGGTTGGCCGCCGTGGATCACTGCCGCTTCGGGATCCATGTCAGGGCTTTCCGCTGGCAAGCATCGGCCTGGTGTTTGGCTGGGGGGCCGATTTGCTATTGATGGAACGAGTACAGCAGCACGTTGAGGCCGATCCGCGCGGCATCCTTCCGCGTGTAGCCTTCGCATTCGAGCGACTCGTGGTTCTCAAGCGCGCAGCTGACGTCGAAAGGAGAAAAAATCACGGCATAGCGGTCGCCCAGCTTGAGGCCTTCCAGATAGGGCTCGCCCGCGCGGACTTGTGATTTGAGCGGGCCGCCGACGGCGGCTCGCTGTGGTTCGCGGCGCTCGACGCTGGACAGCTCGTCGCCGCCGTACCGCGACGAAAACAGGGGATCGCCTGGCGCGATCCGCTCCAAATGGTGGTCGGGAATCAGGCCGCCAATTTCCCGGGCAAACGCCTCGTTGAACTCGCGGCTGGAGCAAATCGCGTCGGCAAACAGCATTCCGCCGCGCTCCAGGTAGGTGCGCAATTGCTGGCGCTCCTGAGGAGTAAGACGAAAGTTATGACGCCCGTGCATGAAAACCAGGTGGTACTGGAAGAGCTGGGGGTCCGTCATGGCCACGTCGCGCGGTTGAGTGTTCACTCGCAACTCGAGCTTTTCGCCCGCCAAGCGCAGCAGGTTGGGCAGCGCCCCCGGAGCCGCGTTGCATCCGCCCGGATGAACGAGCTTGGCGACGTACAGCTTGCCGCGATCGAAGTTGTCCTGCGGCGCGTCGGATAGAGCGGCCGCAAAATGTTCGAACTTGAATTTCAACTCGCGGTTCGTGGCATAAGCCAGCACGTTGGCCCCGATCGCATTGACCGCGTCCACTTCGGCTTCGACTTTTTGCGGCAGTTGTTGCCTGCGGCCCGGGCGAGCCAGTTCCCAATAGCAGGAAAGATCTTGCGGGCAGAACACGACGCTGGTGCGGCAACCGATGTCGATGCCCCACAGCGGGCGGACGTATTGCGGATCGACGGGCTCCTCGGCGTGCCAGATCGGATGCTCCGGCGGCAATAGTCGCAGACGATACTCTTCTTCGGGGAAGACCTCCGTCATCAGCCGGCGAAAACCGCTGTCGAAGTCGGCGCCTCCGCAACACGCTTCGGCGAAGATGAACCCGCCGCGGTCCACGTAATCGCGCAAGCGCTCTTTCTCTGCGGGCTTGAATTGGGGGGCCTCCCGGCCATTGAGAAACAAAACGGGTGCTTGCAGCAGATCTTCGACGGTGGCGGCGGACGGATCGACGATTTGCCAGGTCAAATCGCGGTTCCATTTCTTTTCGACGTAGCTGGTCAGATTCGCCAGATCGCTGCGATGGTGGTTCCAATCGTCGGCGGGGCCGTGCTTGAGTTTCGCCACCAAAACCGGCCGGCGTCCCTTGGACATGAACAATAGCCCGAAGCTGGTTCCAATCAGCGGGTTGCTTTCGGCGTTGCCGGTTCCCTTCCAGAAACTCGACAGATGGTCCTGATTGCGCACCAGCATATCGGCCCCCTCGCGATACCAATCGTGCAGGCCGATGAACCGGCGTGCCGTCATGCGTCCGGTGCGCTCCACGCCGTACAAGTAGTACAGCAGATTGCCCTGGCCGCCCCTGGCGCCGGCGCCGCTGGGATTGGTATGCACGGAGAAATTGCGTTCGAGCCAACGCAGGCCGTTTTCGACCGCTTCGTTCGTCTGCTGGTCGCCGCAACAACGTACTTGTCCGTTCACGACCTCGGCGTCGCCCCGATTGAGCTGGCCCGAGGCGATGATCAGCGACGTGACGCCGGCGCACGTCATGCTGCCGGTGCCGGGGCTGCCCTTGACATAGGCCCATGAGCCGTCGGGGTTTTGCATGTGCTGCCAATACTGCAGCGCCAGCCGCCAGGTCTTGTCAGAGACCTTGATGCCCGAGCGTTCGGCTTCGTAGAGTGCCAGCAGGGCGAACTGGCTGTTCGAGGGATCGCCGTTACCGACGGCGGGCGAAGGATAGCTCCAGCCGCCCTTGCGATCGCTGGTTGTAATTTGGGTATCTTCCAGCCATTTCGCGCAGCGACGAATGTGCAGCAAGTCCTTCTTTGGCTCCGCCGCACAAAAGACCATCGTTTGCAGCGAGACGACGTATGTCTGTGAGGACGTCAAAGCGCGCAGGTGCTTGAGCGCCCTTTGGATTTTCTCGTCTTGCGGTTCGACGCCCGCGTTGAGCAACGCCAGCGTGCACAGCGCTGAAATGCCTCCGTTGTAGGCCGGGTGGTCGGCCCACGTTCCGTTGGGGCTTTGCTGACGTTCGAGATAAGCGACGGCGCGATCGATCGAATCGCGGACTTGATCCGCGGAGATTTCGGCGCGAGCTAGGGTCCATGCGAGCGACCAAACTAAAATGCAGGCCAGCGCCACCGTCTTGGGCATCATCCGCTCTTCCCTTTTTAGAACTTGCCAACTCCATTTTAGGCCGCGGCGACCTATTGCACAAAACCTCGCCGGCGGAAACGGCCATGCACCGGGCAGCTTGAACCATGAGGGCTGCCGGTCATTTACGCGAGAGAAACCCGCCAAGCAAGCACGCCGTTGCTCCCCGGTCCAGGCAGTAATAGAATAGCAGGATCAGGTTGAACCGCGCAACCTGGCTCGGGCCGCGACAAAATCGCAACAGAGTACCGGCGCGGATCGTGTCGTCGGGAAAGAGGCCGAGGGGCGACTCTCTTGGCCTGGTTTTCGCGAATCAGCGCTCAGAAGGATTTTGCGTTTGGCCACCAAGCCCCGTAGTCTGGGAGACTTTTTGCAAGAGTTCAGCCAACATCGGCAACTCATGCAGGAAGAATTGCAGAAAGTCATCATCGGTCAAAGTGACGTCATCGAACAGATTTTCGCGGCCGTATTCACGCGCGGCCATTGCCTGCTGGTGGGGGTGCCAGGGCTAGCCAAGACCCTGATGGTCAGCACCCTGGCCCGAATTCTCGATATCGGCTTCAAACGCATTCAGTTCACCCCGGACCTGATGCCCTCGGACATCACGGGCACCAACGTGCTCGACGAGGACGAGCACGGCAAACGCCAATTCCGTTTCGTCGAGGGGCCGATTTTCACGAATATCCTGTTGGCCGACGAAATCAACCGCACGCCGCCGAAAACGCAGGCCGCGCTTTTGCAGGCCATGCAGGAACGCGAAGTGACGGTCGGCCAGACGACGTATCCCTTGCCGGAGCCGTTTTTTACGATCGCCACCCAGAATCCGATCGAACAGGAGGGGACTTACCCTCTGCCCGAAGCACAGTTGGATCGCTTCATGTTCAACATCAAGGTCGATTACCCCAGCCAGGCTGAGGAAGAGTCGATTCTGTCGGCGACCACGCGCAACGAAAAACCGGAAATTCGCAAAGTTCTCTCCGCGCGCGCCATCTTGAACCTGCAAAAGCTGGTCGGTTCGGTGGCCGTGAGCGAGTACATCATCAAGTACGTTTCGCGGCTGGTGCGCTCCACGCGGCCCAAGAGCGAGGGTTCGCCCGATTTCGTGCGGGAATTGGTCGACTGGGGTGCCGGACCGCGCGCCGGGCAGTTCCTGATTCACGGCGGCAAGGCCCTGGCGGCCATGGATGGACGGTTTTCGGTGGCGATCGACGATATTCGCAAGGTGGCCATTCCGGTGTTGCGCCATCGCGTCAGCACGAATTTCCAGGCCCAAGCGGAAGGCATGACGACCGAGGACGTAATCCTTCGGTTGCTCGACGAAATCCCCACGCCGGACATCCCGAAGTTCGTCCCTTGAACTTAGAATAGACGCTTAGGGGTCGATCGCCGCAGTTTCGATCGCGGCAGTTGGGAACGACCGAGCGCGGCTGCAGGCCTGCCGGCTGAAACGAATGCCCACCGTTGAACAATATCTGAAGCCCGAGGTCATTCGCCAGATATCGCGGCTCGACTTGCGCGCCGAGTTCATCGTGAGGGGATTCTTGCAAGGCTTGCACGCCAGCCCGTTCCACGGCTTTTCTGTCGAGTTCAGCGAACACCGCAAGTACACGCCGGGCGACGACCCGCAGGACATCGACTGGCTCGTGTATGCCAAGACCGACAAGTATTACGTCAAGAAGTTCGAGGCCGAAACCAACATCACCGGTTACCTGGTGATGGACTTGAGCCGTTCGATGGGCTACACGTTTCGCCAGGAGTTGACGAAATTCGACTACGCCATCTGCCTGGCGGCGGCGCTGTGTTACCTGATGATCCACCAACAGGACCCTGTTGGGCTGATCACATTCGACGAAAAAATTCGCCAGAGCTTGCCGCCGCGCTCGAAACGAACGCAGTTGGGTAACGTGTTGTCGCTGTTGGCAAATCTTCGCCCCAGCGGGCAAACCGATATCGCCACGAGCCTGACGCAGATCGCCGCCATGCTGCGGCATCGGAGCCTGGTGATGCTGTTTTCCGACCTGTTCGCCGAACCGGAGCCGGTCGTGCAGGCCTTGCGCCGCTTGCGACATGGTGGGCACGACGTGATTTTGTTTCACATCCTCGACGAGGCCGAAGCGAAGTTTCCCTTCGACGGCGTGATCGAGTTCGAGGAACCCGAGACGAAGGAAAAGCTGCAAATCGACGCCGGCAGCTTTCGTTCCGATTATTTGAGCGAAATCCAGTCTTTTTGTGATGGGTATCGCCGCGAGTGTTTCCAGATCGGCGTCGACTACGTCCAACTCGATACCAGCATGCAGTTCGACCGTGCTTTGACCGAATATCTGGCCAGCCGTCGCGCGAGGTACTAAGGGCAACCGGCCGTCTCGAAAGCGGGTCCACTTATCGGCAGTCCTCGCGGCAAATTACAGCGAGCATCCGCGCGACTCCATAACGAACGATCGGCACAATGACATTCCTGCACATCGCATTCCTGGGCGGAGCGCTGGCGATCGCCGTGCCGATCGTTCTGCACTTGATCATGCGCCAGCAGCCAAAGCACCTGGAGTTTCCGGCGCTGCGGTTCATCAAGCTGCGGCAAAGCGCCAACCGCCGGCAAATGCGGCTGCGGCACTGGTTGTTGTTGGCCTTGCGCTGTGCCGTGATCCTGTTCTTGGCGCTGTCGTTGGCGCGGCCGAGCATCGTGGCCTCGGGCATGCTGGGCGATCAGGAAGCGCCCGTCGCGGCCGCCTTGGTGTTCGACACGAACCCACGCATGCAGTACCGCAAGCAAAACAAGACCCGGCTTGAAGTCGCGCAAGAAACCGCGTTGTGGCTGTTGCCGCAGCTTCCGCTGGAAAGCGACGTGGCCGTGGTCGACTCGCGCTCGGCATCGGCCGGCTTCGCGGTCGATCTCGGCGCCGCCCGGCAGCAGATCGGTCGCCTCGACGCCAGCGCGATCACCCAGCCGCTGGCCGTGGCCTTGGAAGCGGCGCTCAATCTGGTGAACGAAAGCGACAAGCCGCGCAAGGAAGTCTACGTATTCACTGATCTTGCGCGTGCCGCCTGGTCGGCCGACGCGATGCGCGACCTGGCTCGACGGCGCGACGAACACTCGGGTATCGGCATTTACGTCATCGACGTGGGCGTAACGGACGCCACCAACCTGGGCTTGGGCGACGTGCATCTTTCCGGCGAAGTGCTGTCAAAGAACTCTCCGTTGAGGATCGACGCCGATCTGGTGCACGTCGGTTCTGCATTAGAGCGCGGCGTCGAGCTGTATCTGGGGGATCACCCGGCGGAAAAGCCGACCATCCGCGGCCAGCAAACGACTTCGTTTCGCGAGGGCGAGTCGCAGCGCGTGGATTTTCAGCTACGCGGCCTGGCGCCGGGCATTCATCAGGGTTTTTTAAAACTCACCGGCGAAGATGCGCTGGCTTGCGACGACGTTCGCTGGTTCACCGTCGAGGTCCGACCCGCCTGGCGCATTCTGATCGCGGCTCCGCCCGACTCGTCTCGCAAACCGGCGGACTACGCGTTGTTTCTGTCCGAGGCGCTGGCGCCGTATTCCATCCGAATCAAAGGGGAAGCGGCCTTTGAGTGTCAGGTAGTCACCACGGACGATCTAGCGAAGCAGCCGCTCGAGGGATTTGCGGCCGTCTGCCTGGTGGATCCCCGCCCGTTGGCGGCGGGCATTTGGCAAAAGCTCGGCTCGTATGTTTCGGCCGGCGGGGGCCTGGGCATTTTCCTGGGCCGCAACGCCGCGCCCGTCCAATCGTTCAACGAGCCACTGGCCCAGGAACTGCTTCCCGGCAAGCTCGTGCGGCAATGGCGGGCTGACGAGGTCTACTTGGCGCCCGAAGGTCTGCAGCATCCGCTGTTAGCCAAATTCCGGCCGCTAGGGATTTCGGTCGCGTGGGAAGCGTTGCCCGTGTTCCGCCATTGGCAACTGACCGATCTCGCCAAGGAAGCCGGCGTCGTATTGCCGTTTTCGAACGGTCAGCCCGCCTTGTTGGAACGGCCGGTCGGCAAGGGCCGCGTCGTCGTGATGACGACGCCGATTTCAGATCCTTCCAGCCGCCGTGATGTTTGGAATTTGATTCCTACCGGCGACGAGCCATGGCCTTTTGTCATGTTGGCCAACGAAGTCCTGTACTATCTGGTGGGCAGCGGCCAGCAGCGGCTGAACTATCTGGCCGGCGACACGGCCGTCGTCCACGTCGGCCCGGCCGAGGGTTTTTCCGTCTATTCGTTGACCACGCCGCGCGGCGATCAAATTCGCACTCCCGTCGATGAAAAGCAAGGCGCGCTTGTGGTCACGTCGACCGAGGTGGCCGGCAACTACCATCTGCAGGCCGGTGGGGGAGAGCAGGGGGTCGACTCCGGTTTCAGCGTCAACTTGCCGGCCAGCGTGAGTCAATTGGATCGCGCCACGGTCGAGGATCTCAAAGCCATCTTGGGTCCAACGGACTTTCGACTGGCGCGCAATCGCGAGGAAATCGATCGCAGCGTGAGCGTCGGCCGCGTGGGCAGGGAACTTTTCCCCTATCTGATCGTGCTCGTGGCGCTTTTATTGGCTTGCGAGCAAGTATTGTCCAACCGTTTTTACCAGGACTACGACACGGCGCAAGCGCCCTCGCGTGCCGCTCAATTGGCGGAGCGGGTGGTCACGAAGCGCGATTCGCGCAAGGTATCGGTCGCACCCTGATGAGCCAGTGGTACTTTAATCCCGTCGGCGGTTATACGCTTACCAGCGCTATCGTGCTGGCGATGCTGCTGCTCGTCACGCTGGTGGGTTTGCCGCGACACAGGTTGTCGCGACGTCAGCGTGGCGCGGTGGTTGCTTTGCGATTGGCCGTGATCGTGCTGGCTATGTTCGCCATGCTGCGGCCTGCGCTGGTGCACACTACGGCCAAGCGCCAAAGCGCCACGCTCGTGCTGTTGGTCGATCGTTCGCGCAGCATGACGATCGCCGATTCGGTGGGAGGAAAGACTCGCTGGGAAGTGCTGCAGGCGGCACTTGATGAAGCACGGCCGACGCTGCAAAAAATCGGCGAGGATCTGGAAGTCAAACTGTATACCTTCGATTCCCAGCTCCACCCCCTCGATTTTTCGCCTGGGAAGCTCGATCTGGGTGAGCCGCCCGACGGAGAACAGACCGCTATCGGAGCCGCGTTGGAAGACGTGCTGCGCCGCGAGGCGGGCAAGCGCCTGGCCGGCGTGCTTTTGTTGAGCGACGGCGCGCAGCGCGCCTACGCCCCCCGCGATATCGCGCCGCAAGGGCCCGTGCGCCGGCTGGCGGACTTGGGATTTCCGCTCTATTCGTTTCCGTTCGGCCAGCCGCGCGGTCTGGGTCAGGCGCGCGACGTGGCCGTGAAGGATCTGTCGGTCAATGAATCCGTTTACGTGAAGAACGAATTGCCCGTGCACGGCACGGTCCGGATCGAAGGCTTCGGCGGGCGAGCGATCCCGATACAATTGCTGATGGAACAGCCCTCGGGAAAAATGGAACCGGTGGCCGGCGAAGAGCTCAAGGCGCCGTCCGGCGGTGAGGCGGTGCCGGTCGAATTGAGCACGATTCCGCAAATCCCCGGCGAATACAAACTCACGCTGCGCGTTCCTAGCCAGCCAGGCGAACTGGTCACCACCAACAACGAAATCAGCACGTTCGTCACCGTGCTGAAGGGCGGCGTCAACGTCTTGTACCTGGAAGGGGCGCTGCGGGTCGATCCGAAATACTTGTTGCTGTCACTCGACGCCTCGCCCGATATCAAGGTCGACTACGTGCGGATTGACCAGCGCGATCCGCGGCAGCGGCCGGTAAATCTGCAAGAACGATTCCAGCGCGGCAAGTACGACGTCTACATGATCGGCGACGTCGATTCATCGTTTTTCACCAGTGAAGAGCTGCAAGCGCTGGCCCAAGTTGTCAGGCAGGGCGCTGGACTGGCGATGCTGGGCGGCTTTCACACTTTTGGCCCCGGCGGATATAACGACTCGCCATTGCGCGAGTTGCTGCCGTTTGCGATGGACTCCAAGGAGCGTCAGCGCGTTGGCGATCCGATTCGTTCGGATGTCCAGCTTGGCGGACCGCTGAAGATGCGTCCCAGCAAGCCGCTGGGTGAGCGTCACTATTTGATGTCTCTGGGCCAAGGATCCCAGCGCGAACAGATTTGGGACAAGCTTCCGCCGCTGGAGGGAGCCAATAAACTCGGCGAACCGAAACCCGCCGCGCAAGTGCTGGCCGAAACGCCGGACCGCAAGCCGCTCTTGATCGTGCAAGAGGCGGGCGGGCGCGTGATGGCGTTTGCCGGCGACACGACCTGGCACTGGTGGATGGAAGGTTTCGCGGAGCAACACAAGCGGTTTTGGCGACAGGTGATCCTGTGGCTGGCTCGCAAGGATGAGCTGACCGACGGCAACGTGTGGATCAAGCTGGCCCAACGGCGGCTCGGACCTGGACAGCGACTGGACTTTACCGCCGGCGCACAGTCACCCCAAGCCGAACCCTTGCAAACTGCCCGTTACCAGGCCGAGATTTCCCTTCCTGACGGCACGAAGCAGCAAGTCAACCTCGTGCAGCAGGGCGACCACGTCGTGGGCGTCTTCGACGGCACGCAAACGGCCGGCGACTACGCGGTCACAGTCACCGTGGAGAATCAGGGAGCTCCCGCCGGCAGCGCTAAATCGAGGTTTCTCGTCTTCGAGCAGGATTTGGAGCTGGACAACGCCGTGGCCGATCCGACGCTCCTGGCCAGCCTGTCTGCAATGACCAAAGGCGTGGGCGGAAAATCCTTAGCGCCCGAGGAACTGCCCGACCTGCTGCGGCGCATCCAGGAAAAACCTCCGGAGCTGGAAGTCGAAACGCTCGTTAAGGAAACTCCCTGGGACACGTGGCCCTTTTTCTTGCTCTTTGTCGGGTTGATCAGCGTGGAATGGTATTTGCGCAAGAAATGGGGGTTGGTGTAGGAGATTTCAAATGGTAATCAAGGTCTGCGCCAGGTTTATCGGTCCTTCAATGGAGACTGAGGGTGAAGTTCGTTAGCTACGGGCAGTGGAGGAAGGGACCATCGGGGCCCAAGGTCCCTTCCCCCACACCCCCATCCTCCTTCCCCTCTTCTCTGTTCCGTTAAAACCTTTTTTGCACAGGAGACCATGATGATGAATGCTTCCCTGATCACCGCCCTCAAGCAACTTCGCTTATCGGGCCTGT
Organism: Planctomycetia bacterium; assembly: GCA_041497975.1. Taxonomy (GTDB): domain Bacteria; phylum Planctomycetota; class Planctomycetia; order Pirellulales; family PALSA-1355; genus PALSA-1355. The sequence continues at coordinate 32,638 of JBGQHN010000010.1, forward strand.
TGGAAACTCTCGACGTGCGGCTGCAAGAAGCCGCCGGCCACAATTTGTCGCACGCCGAGTTCCTGGAGTTGATCCTGCAGGATGAGCTGCTGGTCCGCGGCGAGCGATTGATCGACCGCCGCGTCAAGGTAGCCCAATTCCGCGAGCTCAAGCCGCTCGACCAGTTCGAGTTCGCCTTTAATCCCTCGATCCACAAGAAGCAGATCTTCGACCTGGCCACCTGCCGGTTCGTGCGCGAAAGGCGCGATGTGTTGTTCTTGGGTCCCCCCGGCACAGGCAAG
>JBGQHN010000011.1:0-32796 GCA_041497975.1 Planctomycetia bacterium
ACCGAAGAGTTTCGGAACACGTTGGAATAGCTTGAGTCATCCATGACCGCCTGTAAGCGCCGCTGGTTCTGGTACTTTTTTTAACCTAGCGCCATTCACTGTGAAGACAGACACTACCTACGACTTGGACCGCTAGCGGCGGTCTGATCGAGTGGCATATAATGTTGCCACGTCCAATTAGTATCACTTTCGCAAATCGATGTCGGGGTCATTTCCAGCGCGGCACAGGTCCATCATGTCAAACACGGTTTCTTCCCTGGCCGCCGTCGTGCGCGGGCTGGTTTCGCTCGCGATCCTGGGCTTGCTGGGCGCCGGGGGTTGGATCGCCTACGGAATCTATGACGAACGAGCGCAGATCGACCGCGAACTCAAAGAGAAAACGGCCGAGCTGGCCGCCATGATCGCTCAAGTCGACCTGCTGACCAAGGAGAATCTACGACTCGACCTGGCCTTGCGGTTGTTGAAGATCGATCATCGCGTGGCCGAGATCCAGGTGCTCGAAAAACGTGACGGCGATCCGCACCCGACGACTCGCTTTCAATTCGTCGAGTTGTCGAAGGACGGCACCCCGATGGGCGAAAAGAAAGTATTCACGGTCGAGGGCGAGACGATCTACGTTGACGCCTGGGTGATCAAATACAGCGACGCGCTGGTGGAAGGCAGCGACCCGCTGCGCTCGACGTCGGTGTGCTTGTTCCGGCGCATCTTCGGCGAATATCAGGAGCCGAGCGAAGGCTTCGCGCTCGATGCGGCCGGATCGCGGCCCTCGGTCTACAGCCAGGGCAATGAAATATCGCCGCTCGAGCGCGACATCTGGACCAACTTCTGGGAGTATGCCAACAGCCCGTCCAAGGCGAAACAGGCCGGCCTGCGCGCCGCGCACGGCGAAGCGCCGTCGATCCGCCTGGAGTTGGGCAAGCGCTATCGGGTCGAATTGCGCGCGTCGGCCGGGCTGTCGATCGTTGCCGAGGACGCGCCGCCGGAGCCGGCTTCCTAGCCACCGCTGACTGCCTGTTGAAAAATTGGGACAGGCACCTCGCGGACATGGCTTGTCGCAGGTTTCAGATGACGGGCTGGCTCGGAGCCAGTCCCATTTTTCAACGGCCTGCTAACTTTCGCAGGCGCCGCTGGCGTTCGAGGCCAGCAGCCGCACCAATTTGCGGCCGGTGACGCTGAGCGGATACGTTTCCACGTCGTTCGGATCGACCCATTGCCACACGCCGGCCGCGAGCTTGGTTTTTCGGCCGCTCAGCCGCGTGGAAAAGCAATCGAGCGTGATGCGAAACCGGGTGACACCGTGCTTGAGCGTGGCAATCCGCCGGGGCGCTCGCACGGCGAGGCCCGATTGCTGGCGGACTTTGCATACCAGTTCCTGCTGCAATGCCGCCGATTGGCTGGCCCCCAGGGGAAAACGCAAGAAGTCCCACAATCCGGCCCAGCGCTCGCCCGCGGCGCGGCGCCGCAGCAAGACCTTGTCCTTGTGCCAAACGACAACGGCCGCCTCGCGCACCAACTCGCTGGGGGCCTTGGGTCGCGGCAAGGGGATTCGATCTTGTTGGTCGCGCGCCAGTGCCGCGCACAGGTCGTTCACCGGGCAGCGGTCGCAAAGCGGGTCGCGAGGCGTGCACACGAGGCTGCCCAGTTCCATCAAGGCTTGGTTGAACGAGCCGCAATTGCGCGGCGGCAGCACCTCGGCCGCTAGGCGCCATAAAAGCCGCACGCCCGCGCTGCTGGCCGGATCGCCCTGGAAGGCGATCAGCCGGCTGAACAGCCGCACGGTGTTGGCTTCGAGAATCGGCGCGGGCAGATCGAAGGCAATCGACACGATCGCACCGGCCGTGTAGCGGCCGATGCCCGGCAGTTGGCCGACGGCTTCCAGGGTGCGCGGAAACTTGCCCTGGTGCCGCTCGACCAGCACTTTCGCGGCGCGATGCAATTGACGGGCGCGGCGATAGTAACCCAAGCCCTCCCAGAGACGCAGCACCGCGTGCTCGTCGGCTTGGGCCAACGCGTGGACCGTGGGAAACGCCGCGACAAACCGCTCGAAGTAGGGCACGACCGTGGCCACCTGCGTCTGCTGCAGCATGACCTCGCTGATCCAGATCTGGTACGGATCGGAAGTGCGCCGCCAGGGAAGATCGCGGCGGTGCCGGCGGAACCAGGCCAGTAGTTTTCGCGCCAGCGATCGCTTCCAGGCCGCGCTGGGCAGCGCGCTGGCCGACGACGCAAGCGCTCGTTTCGACGCGCGAAGCCGTTTTTTGTGAACCGGATCGCTCAAGGTGACGGGATTCTAAAGATCGTGCCTGATGCCGACAAGCCCCGCGCAGGCCGGCAGACCGGTTCGCGCGAGACCGGAAGCTGCCGGTAGACGCCCCCGCACCGTTGCATTAGGCTGCTACGAACCGGCGCGCACCTGTCGCTGTCGAGACGGTTGCCGTCTGGTGATTCACCGCTCGTGTTGACGAGGAACTTGCTTGGCATCCAAACAACCTGGCCGCAAGCCGAAGAAAACGCAGTCGCCCGCGCGGTCCAAGTCAGCGAGGCGCGACGCGCCTGCCGCGTCCGCGCGGGGCGCCACGGCGTTGCGGGCGCGGAAATTGCCCGATGAGGATGCGTGGGAGTTGGTTCATCCGCGGTGCGCGCGCGACCGGCAGGAGGACTTGGAAGAAGTCCGCAAGATGCTCGACGCCGGCGAGGTCGACGTGGCCATGGACGAATGCCGTTGGCTACTATCGGGGTGCAGCGATTGCGTGGAAGCGCATCGGATCCTGGGAGAAATTGCCCTGGGAGAAAAGGACCTGCCCCTGGCGCGCGGTCATTTTGGCTATGCGTATCGCCTGGGCACCAAAGCGCTGGAGCAGGCGGGCAGCCGAGGGCCCCTGCCTTATCGGCTCAGTGCCAACCAGTCGTTTCTCGAGTCGGCCAAGGGCCTGGCCTGGTGTTTGCGGGAACTCGACAAGAAAGAGATGGCCCGCGAAGTCGTCGAGGTCATGCTCCGCTGCGACCCGAGCGATCCGCTGGCCGTGAAGAACTTGCTGGCCGAATAGGCGGATGCTATTGCGACGAGCGCGCCGGCAGGACCAGCTCGTTGGTGTCCGGCTTCAGGTACGGACATTTTCCGGTAAATTCGATCTTTGCGCTCTCCCGCTCTTTCTTGACCAGCTTGTCGAACAAGTCGATCGAGGCCGGGCTTTTGAGCTGCGCCGCCGATTCGGTCCATTGTTTGGTGCCGGGCTTGACGTCGGTCACTTTGATCAAGTGCACGCCGAACGCAGTGGCCAGCGGCTTGCTGAGCTCGTCCTTTTTCAAATCGAAGGCGGCTTTGGAAAAATCTTCGGTCATGACGGCGTAGCGGGGAAAGTAGCCCAGGTCGCCTTTCGTGTGACGGCTCGGTCCGGCCGAATACTTTTCGGCCGCCTGCTCGAAGGTAATCGTTCCGGATTCGATTTCCTCGCGCACTTTTTCGGCGCGCGCCAGCAGTTGGGGCACCGATTCGTTGAAGCGATCGCTGCGCAGCAGGATATGGCTGGCGCGGACCAGCGTGCCGTCCAACTCCTTGCGATGCTCATTGAAGTAGCCTTCCAGCGCCTCGCCCAGCTTGGCTTCGAGATACTTCGCCCAACCGATATTCCATCCTACTTCATGGCGCAACACGTCGACGGTGATGCGCCGTTTGGCGACGTATTGGTCCAACGACAGCCGCATGCCATAGGCCTGCGTCTTGATCTTGTCGATTTCCTTGTCGATTTGCGCCTTGGTGACAAACGTGCCTTCGCGTCGAATGGCCCGTTCCGCCAGGCGGCGATTGATGACCTGGTTCAAGATTTCGGCCCGCGCCTTGTTCAGTCCCGCCGGCACAACCTGGCGAGTTTTTTGCAGGTTATAGACCAGTACGTCGACCTCGCCCACGTACACCGGTTCGCCGTCGACCGTGGCCGCAAGCGGAGGCACTTCTTTGGTCGTGTCCTTGTTTTCCTGGGCCCAAGCCGCGCGGGCTGCCACGAGCGTATGGAGCAGCATGCCGGCCATCAGACAACTTCGTGCAGTTCGTCGGTTCATGTTCGTCGCGTGGCCAAAAGGGGGATCGGGTTGAGCGCGGCAGCGCAAGCTATGGCAAGCGCAGGTCGCGAAATTCGTATTCGACCGGCACCTCCAGGATCACGATCGGAGTGCGATAGACAAACGTCAACTTTTGAGGTCCGTCCTTGAGGTCGAAAAAGTAGTTGATGCCAATCTCGTCCTTGTTTTGCAGGGTTTGTTCGATGCCACCCGGTTCGATGCGTCGTTTGTCGGGCCCTTCGAAAAAAGCCTCGTTCTCCAGAATCCAACTGCGGTGGGATTCGAGCGCGGCGGAAGGCGCTTCAAACTTCACGCGCAAGCCAACCTCCCAGGCTTCATTGTTCTTGCGCACGTGGTCCACTGTCACCGTGGTGCCGCCCTTGCGCTGTTCGACACGTCTGGCGGGCGCGTTTCTGCTGGCCACGGTCAGCTCGGCGAACCGGAAATCTTCGAGCGGACCCGGCACCAGCGCCAGGATCTTACCTTTCAGCAGGCCGATTTTTTCGGTGCTTCGCTTGGGGAGCGATAGCGGAATCTCCAACTCGGCCACGGAGATTCCCTCGCGAATCATGGCCTCGGGCTCGGCTTCGGCGCCGACGACCGCAACGGCTTCGCCCGATTCGCCCGTCGCGCTGACTTGTCCGAGCGGTTGCATAATGGCGAACGGCTGCAACCGGGGTTCCCAAGTGACTTCCATGATGAACTTCAAGGACTCCATGGTTTCGTTGCGCAAATCGCGCACAGCTTCGAACTTGAGCGGTTCCAGGCGAAACATTCCCGCGTAGAAGGCCTTGGCCGCGCGTGGGCCGGCGCCGGGAGGCCGGCTGACCACCGCCGCGCCTCGCTGTCCGGAGAACCCATACAACGTCAGGTCAGCCTGGTCCAGCACCGAGTCCAAGGCCCGCCAGAACTGCGTCTTATTGAAATCGACCTTGACCCGCGCTTCGGTCGGCTGTTCTCCAAACGCCTCGCGATGATCGATGATCGGATTGCCCGTTTGCGCGGCGATTTCTTTGAGCACGTCGGACAGCGCCAGGTCGGCCCCCTGCAGCGTAACCAGCGTCGGCTGGGCTGCCGCCAGCGCCCGGTCGCGCAACAGCTTTTGCTGCACGCGCGTGACGCGCGAGGCAACCTCGGCGGGGGTCCGATCGCCGATGGCAGGCAACAGCGGCAGGACGTCCGCGCCCAACTCCAACAGTTTCCGCTCGGCGAGATCGCGCTCGCCAAGTTCGCGCGCCTCAAGCTGGCGCACCAGTCGAGCGACGTCGGCGGCCATATCAGCTGTTGCCGCGGGCACGTCGCCGGCGGCCAACGCGAGCGAGGTCCATATCAGAAAACTGACCACAAATTTGCCTCGTTCTGGACGCTGGATTGCCAAGCGGCTGCGGCATTCGGTCCAGGGCGCGCACGCGGTGGCGAACAACGGACCGCGAATCGCGGAAGCGCACTGTCCTCCCCGATTTTATGGCGCGGCCAAGATTCGAGCCAGTCACCAGCCCGAGCCCAGGCCGATTTTTTGAGCCCGCTCGAATTTGCCGCTTTGCGCGGAAAAAGAGGAGCAGTCGTCGAACGTGCGGGGCGAAAGCCCATGATCGCCCGATTTCAAGAAGATTCGGCCGGGTTTTTGTGGCGTAGACTTTCGATGGTTGTTTCGGCCACGCGTCGTCCGGTTGTCGTCAACGACACTTCCGGCTGACCGCGCAAAATCGCATTGAAGGCCGACCACGTTTCCTGCCCAACGGCCACGCCGATTCGAGTGGCTGAGGGGCGCATTTCTCGGAAAATGGAGCCGGCCACTCGTGATCCGCAACCGGACCCTGATCGGCGTCGTGTGGGTAATCTTGGGCTGTGCGACCGCGACGGCCGATGATCGCCCACGCTGGACGATGCTCGTGGACATTGGCGGCCGCCAGGTGGAAGGAATGCCGCTGGCCTGGTCCAACAAGCAAGTGTACTTGCTGGCACGCGACGGCCGCTTGTGGGACTTTGTTCCCAACCAGGCCAACCGCTTCCGCAAGACCAGCTCCCAATTCAGCAGTTACTCGGCCGCCGAAATTCGCGCTGGCCTGGAACGGGAATTGGCCGGCAAATTGCAAGTCACAGGCACCGGACATTATCTAGTGGCGCATCCGCCGGGCAAGGATGCCTGGGCCCAGCGCTTCGAGGAGCTGTATCGCTCGATCGTCAACTACTTCAGCCTGCGCGGCATGCGGGTTCACGAGCCCGAGTTTCCGCTGGTGGCGGTGGTTTGGGGCAAGCGCGAGGATTTCATGCATTACGCGGCGGCCGAAGGCAGCCACGTCCGCTCCGACATCTTGGGCTTCTACTCGCCGGCGAGCAATCGCGTCACGCTCTACGACCAGGGAGCCGGTGTGTCGAATTCGCGCGTTTGGCAACAAAACGAGGCCACGATCATCCACGAAGCCACGCACCAGATGGCATTCAACACCGGCGTGCACAATCGCTTTGCTCCCACGCCCCGCTGGCTGGCGGAGGGCCTGGGCACGATGTTCGAGGCTCCGGGCGTGTGGGATTGGCGCAACCATCCCCAGTTGAACGATCGCGTCAACCGCATGCGCTTGGCGCAATTTCGACAGTGGCTGGCTCATGGCCGATCGGCCGGCGCCTTGGTCAACCTGTTGGGGTCCGATCGCCAATTTGAGAGCAATCCGTCGGCGGCCTATGCGGAAGCCTGGGCCTGGGTGTTGTTTCTCACGGAAACGTATCCACAGAAATTCGGCCAATACGTGCAAAAGGTCGCTACGCGGTCCAATTTCGAGGCCTATCCCTCGGCCCGCCGGATTTCTGATTTCACGTCCATCTTCGGCGACGATCTGCGGATGTTGGAACAACACTTCCTGAACTTCATGGCCACGCTCTAGCGGCGTGCCAATCGCCGCCGGGCCCCTGGCTTGGGCCGTCGAGCGTGATAGGATGGTCACGCTTTAGCTGTGCAAAACGAGACTGCGAAATCGACCGCGCCATGCCGAAATTCAAAGTGCTGTTGACCGACTACGCCTGGCGGGATTTGGACATCGAGCGGCGAACGCTGGCAGATATCGACGCGGAATTGGTCGTGGCGCCGCGACAAGACGTCGACACGTTGACGACACTGGCCGTGGACGTCGACGCCATCATGACCAATTGGGCCAAGGTGCCAAAGGCCGTGATCGACGCCGCCCCCAAATGCCGCATTGTGGCCCGGCTGGGTATCGGGCTGGACAACATCGACGTGGCCGCGGCCACCGCCCGGCGAATCGTAGTGACCAACGTACCGGACTATTGTCTGGTGGAAGTGGCCGAGCATGCCCTGGCGATCCTCTTGGCCCTGAGCCGCAAAGTGGCCTTCTACCACCACGCCACGAAGAACGGCCGCTACGAACTGCAAGCCGGCCCGGTTTTGCGGCGCATCGAGGGCCAGACCCTGGGCATTGTCGGGCTGGGCAATATCGGCCGCCGCCTGGCGGACAAGGCCCTGGGGCTGGGGCTTAACGTCCTGGCCACCAGCCGCTCGCGGCCCGCCGCGCCCCAGGGAGTGAGGTATTGCGACCTCGACGAATTGCTGGGCGCCAGTGATTATGTTTCGTTGCACATACCGCTGAACAAAGATACCCGGCATTCGATCGGCGCGGCCGAAATGGCCCGCATGAAGCCAACGGCGTACTTGATCAACACGGCCCGCGGCGGACTAGTCAACACGGCGGCCCTGGCGGCCGCCTTGGCCGCGGGCAAGTTGGCGGGCGCGGGCCTGGACGTGCAGGACCCTGAGCCGCCCGATTTGAACCAGCCGCCGTGGAATGATCTGCGCGTGATCGTCACGCCGCACGCCGCTTTCGTTTCCGAGGAATCTCTGGCCAACCTGCGCTTGCGCACCGCGCGGCAAGTGGCGGCCCGCCTGTCGGGCTCGCGACCGGAAAACGTGGTCAATCCGTCAATCCTGGCCGGCGCGTCGTAGACCGCATGATTGAGCGCGACCGTCACGATCGAACTAATTGTCAACAGCCCTGGCGGACGGTTTTGACGCCCCGCGGCCCGTGGCCTATAGCTATTTAGGAAGTTGCGGAACATCAGCGAATTAACAGCATAGCCCGCACACGCCTCCTTCGCGCGCAATTGCGTGCGCGTGGGCCGCTCGTGTGTTGGCTGGAAGCGGCACCATGGCAACCATGGACGAGAAACGCCCTATAACGACGCCCGAGCCCAGCCAGGTGCCGCTGTCGGATGGGATGCGCGGCGAACGGCGGCGGCGCGTGCACGAGGTTCTTTCAACGCAGCGACAGTATCTCGATCAGCTGGAGAACGAGCTGACCGAGGGTTTGCAGAACCTGGCGGAAGAAATCAATCGCAGCTTGGCGCAAAGCCGCGCCGAGCAGTTGGCCAGCGGCCAGGCAGACTTGCAGCCGCAAGTCGATGAGTTGAACCGACAGCTCGCGGCGCAGCAGGACGAGTTGACGCAGGATCGCGCCGCCCGCACGGAATTGCAGGCGGAAATTTCCCGACTCGAGCAGGAGCTGCGAGCTCGCGACGTGTTGCTGCACGAGTCGCAGGCTCAGCAAGAGCAGCGACGCACGGAGTTGGCGACGGCCCGCGAACAGCTCGCCGACCTGCAGTCTCAGTCGGCGGCCGCGCAGGAACGCCAAGAACAACTACGGCGGGAACTGGCCGACGAACGAGAAGGGTCGCTCACCGCGCAAGAAGAGACAAAGGCCGAGCGTCGCCGAATGGCACGAGAGTTGAAGGTGCAACACGCCGACCGCCTGGCCGAATTCGAACGCCGAAAGGCCGAATTGGCGTCGCTGGGAGCGGCGAGGAACGCCGAACTCGAAGCGCAGTTGACCGCGGCCCAGGCCGACGCGAACCAAGCCCGCAACGAATCGAACCAGTTGCGCGGGTCGTTGGAGCAAAGCTCGCAGGAGCTGGCCCAGACGCGCGGCAGAATCGCGGCCCTGGATACCCACGTCGCCGAGCTGCGCCAGGCACTTGATAACGCCCACGACGCGACGGCCGAGGACGCCCACGAGTCTTCGCGCGCCGCTGCGCAACATAGCGTGCAGCTTGAGGAATTGACAAGGGCCCAGGCCAGCATCGACGCCCTACAGCGGGAAACCGCCGAGCTGCGCGAGGCGCTGGCCAAGGCCCAAACGGCCGGCGCCCAGGGCGTCGAAGACTCGGCGCGCGCCGCGGCGCGCGACAGCGCCCACCAGGCGGAACTGAAGAATCTTCGCGGCGAGCGGGATGCGCTGGCCAAGACCCTGGCGACGGCCGAGGCCCGACTGAGCCAACGCGCCCAAGCCGCCGAGTCCGAAACCACGAATGACTTGGAGCGGCGCCTGGAAATGGCGCTCGATGAGTTGCGCGAAGCCAAGCGGACCAACATGGAACTGGAAATCAAGCTGACCAAATCGCGCGGCTCGGACGCCTCGTCGTCGGCCTCCATGAATACGGGGCTCGACTGGGAAGCCCAGAAGCAACGGCTGCTGGCCTCGCTGGAAGCCGACGAATCCGACGACGAAGACGCGATCGCGGAACGCCACTCGATCGAAGGCACGATTCGCATCACCGACCAGATCGTCGCGAAAAAGGACGAGGAGCTGGCGCTTTTGAAGCAGCGCCTCGAAGAGCTGGAGCTCAATCCACGCACCAGCGGCGCCAAAGACAAGGCGGTCGCGGAGATCCTGGACCGCGACGAAATTATCCAACAAGAGCGCGAGAAACTGAAACAGCTACATGCCGAGTGGCGCGAAAAGATCGGCAAGGCTGAAACGGATCTGTCCGTCGAGCGGGCCAAAATCGCCCGCGAGCGGGCCGAACTCGCGAACAGAATGCAGTCCTATCAGGCGACAGCGCAATCCAGGACGTCGTCCAACGAGCCGTCCGACGCCGGCAAGCCGGTCCGCGGACGGTGGTTGAGCCGCTTGGGGCTCAAGGACGTTGACGAGAACTCCTAAGGCTGGGGGCGGTTCCCGCGGAGGCGCGACGTTCGAGAAGCGATCACTGCTCGGCCGGAGCGACGCCAAGTGTTCGTGACAAGACTTGTTCGGCCGCCGCAACTCCTTGTGGATCGACTTGGCGCAGCCGCGCCAACGCCTCGTTGGCTTGCCGCTCTGGACAAGCCAGCAAATAACCGACGATAGCTCGGCGAATCGCCGGGTCGGAATAGCCCGGTTTTGTATAGAGCGCGACGACTCGCTCTAGCGCGCTCCAATCCTGCCAGCGGGCCAGGTCGGTGACGGCCGCGGCGGCAAATTCGGGGCGCGCAAGCACATGGCGCAAGGCCGATTGCAACCGTGCCGGGGGGATGTCGCGCCCATACTCATGGTAGAAACGCAGCGCAGCCATCGCGTGGCGCACATCGCCGTCGGCGGCCCGCGGATTGGCCAGGTATTGGGTCTCGACGAGCTGGAGCCCCTCGCGGCCGGCCAGCAGCAGGTATCCGCCGATGATGCCGTCGAAGCCGGCACGAAAATCATCTTCCGGCGCAAGGATCAGTTGTCTGAGGACTAGGGCGCCCGCGCGGCGAGAGCCAGGATCGCGCGTCAGGCCCAACGCCAGGCCATAAAATCCCTTGCGCTCGGGCGGAACCTTGGGATCGGTCAACCAACCCCTCATGCGGGCCAGCGGCAGAACGTCGGCCACGCTCGCCACTTCGCCGAACGTCGCGTGGCCGAATTCGAGATACGCGTCCTCGGCGATCAGCGGATCGGCGTGTTCCAGAAATGGCGCGAAGTATCGCAGCCGCTCGGCGGCGGGAGATTTTGGCGACGGAGCCCGCGCGAAATAGGCATAACTGTTCTCGTTGACCGAAACGGCGTGCCATGCCAGTTGGGTCGGCGGAGCGTCCGGGGGCCCGTTGCCGAACACCAACAGCAGACCCCCCGGACGCCCGGCGGCGTCGAGCGCCACGTCCAACGTCTCGGTTCCCTGGAGACGCTCCGCGCCGACGAAGACTCGATGCAAGCGCAAGCGCGACTGTCGGGACGGCGTCTGGGTCTCCAACTCGACGAGCGCCGCGACCGAAGCCTGCTGGCGCAACTGCACGAGAGTGGGCCCCAGGGCCTTGCAAAACGGGCACGCCAGCGCCGGGGGCGCACGCTCGGCCAGAACGACGGCCAGGAGCGCGGCGGCAATGGCCCAATCGCGCAAGCGCGGGACCATGTTATTTCACCTCTTTGCCATCGAGACGATAGATGGCCAGGTGCTTGCCATCTGGTCCCTTGATTTCGCGGATCGAGAAGACGCCCTCCACGCTCACCGGTCGAACGGTAAAGGTGGTCGTGGCCGGCGCCACCATCTCCACGAGAATGCAGTCGTGCAGAAGCGCCCCGGGACCAAAGCAGCATTCCATGTTGTCGCGCACGAGCACGAACTGCTTGATGCCGGTTTGCTGGAAGCTGGGGAGAATGTAGCCGCGAATACGGATCGCTTTACCGTCGAGGCCCTTGACTTTGGGCGTGAGCAGCGAGGGATCGTAGGGATCGCCCTTCTTCAGTTCCAGCTTGACGTCGTCGAACGTGACGCTTCTGACCGCGGAGTCGGACCGTTCGGCCGCCCATAGCCTGGTGCCGGCGACTGCCGTCGACACGATCACGAGCAGGGCGATATTTCGAGCGGCAGGCATCATTGCGCGTAATCGGCCTCGAGATGGTAGAACACGCCGCCCTTGGCCCCGCCCACCGTGGTCTCGGAAACCGCCACGTGAAACGTGCCGCCCACCCGGTGCAACCGCGACTGATACGTCAGCCGCAGCGGATCAGCGAGCGTGACCTGAATGCGATCGGTAATCTTCGGATTGCCGCCAAAGCAGCAATCGCCTTGGTCGCGAACCAGCAGGAATTGCCGAATCCCGTCTTTCTCTCGACCCGGATACACGAATCCCTTGATGAAAATCCGCTTGCCTTCCAGCTCTAGCGCCGAGGGGGGCACTAGTTGACCCGGTTCGGCCGGGTCGGGCTGCAACTCAGCATACGAAATGCGCTCGTAACCGTCGGGCACCTCGGTCACATATTCGTAGGTCAAAAGAGCCGGGCCGGCGACGACGAACACGAGCGACGACACCAGTCCCGCGCGGGCCAGGCCTTGTCCGCTCAATTCGTCGCTGCGCCGCTTGACCGTCACAAGCGCGAAAAGCGACAGAGCGATTCCCACGACCGGAAGGGCGATGAGCATCCAGTCGAGAATTGCCAGGGATGACAACAGGCCGACGATCAAACTGGCCACCGCGGAGGTGCTCAGCGCGCGATAGTGCTGGTAGTCGTCGGCAATCGATTGCCGAGTATCGAGTTCGGTGCTCATGGCTGCTTGGGCGATGCGTTGCTCAAGGGGGCGGCGTGTTGTCCACCCTTCAGGATAAACCAAAACGCGCACCCCAAGAGCACGGCCGCGGCGGCCAGGCCGGCAAAGACCCCCAGGCTGTTGGGCACGGCGTCGTTGGCCGCAGTGTCGCCGGAACCAGGGGCATTCTCGGATCGCCCTTGAGCGGCCGCAGCCGTGGCTTTGGCGGCGCCGGCGGGTTGGCCCGTGGCGGCGCCCGCTGGCTCGGTGGGTTTCTTGCCATTGCTTTCGGCCTTATCGCCCGCCGGCTGGCTGGTCACGGCTGGTGTCTCGGACTTCGTCTTTTCCTGCGAGGCTGCGCTGTCTTTTGCCGCGTCGGCCGGCTTGTCGCTGCCGGCGGTCGCCCCTTGCGACGCGCCCAACGGGAAAAACAACGTGCTGGCCCGCTTCACGGTTTCCGGATCGAGCTTGGCCAATTCGTCGATTCGATCCTTGGCTTGCGGCAGCGGGCAAGCGCGCAAGTAGTTGATCACCGGCACGCGAACCCAGTTCGAGTCGTCGTCGGCGTTCTTGAACAGCTCGACCAGGCGGTCCATTACCGTCCAATCCTCCCACCGGGCCAGGTCCGGAATCACCAGGTCGGCCAACTGCGGACGATCGAGCATCATGCGAATTCCCACGAGCAGCCGGTCTCGCGGGACGATTTTTTCCTCGGTGCCGTGAAACCGCAGGGCCATGATCGTGGCATACGTATCGGTGTACTCGGCATCCTTGTTTTTCAAAAACAGCTCTTCGACCAGCGGCATTCCCTCGGGCCCCTTGAGGGTCAAGTAGGCCGCCACTAGCGCGTCGAGGGCCCCCTTGGTCTGTCGATCCTTCGACTTGATCATCTCCTCCAACAGCGCCAGATCCTCGCTCTTGCCGCACACGCCCAGCATGGTCAGGTACAAGCGACGGCGGCTGACGGGAATCTGTGAGCTCTTGACCCATTCCACGAGCTTGTCGTGCTTCAACCGGTCCTTCAGTCCGATCACGCCGGAGTAGGGCACCTTGGCGAACTCGTCATAAGCGTCGCGCGCCAGCATTTCGTCGCTGTCTTCCAAATAATCCTGAAAGAAGGCCAGCCGATCGGCGCCCTCCTTGGGCAGATCGATCGCCTTGGCCACGTAGGCCTGGCCCCGCTCGGTGATCGCGATGGGCGTGCCCCAATTGATCGCCGGCGGGTCGATGCCCATGATCAGAAAGGTCGCGCCGACGGGGCTGTCGCCGAAATAGACGGTTTCGAGCTTGCGGTTCTTGCCCAGCTCCGTTTCGCCTTTGAGGATTTTGACGATTTCGAACTTGGCCTTGGCGACGTCGAGCGAGCTGTTGGCCGCGGCATCGCCCTGGGACCGGGGCGGCGGCTCTACCAATTTGGCAATCACGGCCACCTGCGAGTTGGTGATCTCTTCGCTAAACGTCAGCGACACGGCACTGCAAAACGGGCAAGCCAGGGCTCGCTGCGAGAGTGCCGTGGCGCCGGCAAGCAGGACGCCGGCCGTGAGTAAACTCAGTCCGATTCGGGGCACGGCGATCATGAGTTGTTTTCCTTGCGACAAGGTGTGAGTATAAAACGCGCTTGAGCGTGGGGGCGGCCGCGGACCGTCCCGCTGGAGCGCTAGGGCGTTGCACTGAGCGCTTTGGCCACGTCGGTGCGGTAGGCGGCCAAGGCCGGCAGATAACCCACCAACGAGGCCAACACGATCAGCCCGGGTATTATAACCGACTCGTAGCCGACAAACTGCAAAAAGCCGATGGAAACGCCGGTTCGGGCGGCAATCCAAGGACTTAGGGCGGCGATCAATCCGTGTCCCACCAGCCACCCCAACAACCCGCCGCCCAGGCTCAACAGAATCGACTCCAACAACACCAACAGCATCACGGTCCGCCGCCCAGCGCCTAAAGCGCGAACCACGGCGATTTCGTGCTGCCGCTCGCTCATCGAGTTGTAGATGCTGACCAGAATGCCGATGCCCGAGACGATCACGATCATCACCGTCAAACTCAGCAAGATGATCCTCAACGGATCGACGAACGTGCTGAACAGGATGGCCATCTCGCGAATCGGCTCGACGGCCTGGGCCACCGAATCCTTGTTGATGGCCTTCTTCAGCTCGGGACCATAGAGCAGTCCGGGAGCCACGCCCGGGGCGCCTGCAGTCAGCACCAGAATGGCCGTTACCTCGCGCTGCTCGACGGGCAGTGGTTCGTGCGCGTGCGAATGATCGTGGCCGTGATGATCGTGGCCGGCGTGGTCACGATCATGATCCGGTTGTTCGCGCTGATGCTCGTCCTGGGCGTGTTCGTCGTCGTCCCCGGCGGTGTGACCCGGCTGAGCTTCGTGCTTGTGTTTGCTATCAGCGGGTTCGCTTTCGGACGGCTCGGCGTGGGAGGCGTCCGCATGAACTTTCGGTGCCTCGGCCGCTGCCGCGATCGCCGCGGGGGCGTCGTCATCGCCCGGCTTGGCGTGCTCGGGGATGAGGAAAAAGCCTTCCATGTTGATGAACAACGCGCGATCGTTCGGTGTGCCGGTCGGCTCAAGGATGCCCAGCACTGTGAACGGATCGTGCTCGTGGGCGTCGGGACCTGCGCCGTGCGCCGGCTGGAACGTGTCGCGGACCTTGAGGCCCGTTTCGCGGGCCACCGTGGCGCCGATCACGGCGCCGTAATACTCGTCGGGCTCGAAGTTTCGACCGTCGGCGAAGGCATACTTCTTGCCGCCGTAATCCAGGTCGTTGAAGAAAGCGGGCGTGGTGCCGATCACGCGAAAGTCCTGGTACATGTCGCCCAGGCACAGCGGAATCGCCTTGTCGGTGTATCCCTTGAACTTGCCCTCGGTGAACTCGAGGTAATAGGTGTAGGGAATATTTTCCACCGGCCGGGCCAGGTAGTAGACCGAATTGAGCACGAGGTCCAGTCGGCCGCCCTTGGCGCCGACCACGAGATTATAGCCCAGGCCCGAGTTGTTCAGGAACGATCGGTCAATGACGCCGTGGACCACAAGCACGGCGACCACCAGCATTACGCCCAGGGCCATCGAAATGCCGGTCAGGCTCGAGGCCAGTGCCCGCTGCTGAATGCTGCGCCAGGCTATCTTCCACAAGCTCATGCGACCGCCACCGCGAGGTTGAAGTTTTCCAGCCGGTCGACGCGCGCGAACTGCTCGGCCACTTCGGGCGTGTGCGTCACCAGCAGCAACGCCACGTTTTCCTCCTGGCACGAATTGCGCACCAGGTCGATGATTTGTTGTTGATGTCCCGAGTCGACGTTAGCCGTCGGTTCGTCGGCCAATAACAGCTTCGGCTGGTTCGCCAACGCGCGGGCCACGGCCACGCGCTGCTGCTCGCCGACCGAGAGCATGGCCGGGCGATGCGTCAGGCGCTGGGCGAGTCCGACCCGCTCCAGCAGCTTTCGCGCCCGGGCGGCGTCGGGCCGTCCGCCGGAGAAAGTCATGCCCAAGAGCACGTTTTCCAACGCCGAAAAACCGGCCAGCAGATTGAACGTCTGGAAGAC
The DNA here is from genome assembly GCA_041497975.1 of Planctomycetia bacterium. Lineage (GTDB taxonomy): Bacteria > Planctomycetota > Planctomycetia > Pirellulales > PALSA-1355 > PALSA-1355. The sequence continues at coordinate 15,883 of JBGQHN010000011.1, forward strand.
GTAGCCAATCTTGTCGGCGCGAAAGCGGTCGCGGCCCGCCTCGCTCAGTCGCGTGATATCGGTGCCGTCGATTCGCACCGTGCCGGAGTCGGGCCGGCTGATGCCGGCGATCACGTGCAGCAGCGTGGTCTTGCCGCAGCCGCTGCGGCCCATGAGCACCGCCTGCTCCCCGGCCGCGAGGTGAAACTCCTTGATATCAAGAATCGCCAGGGGGCTGCCGTCCGGCTCGCGAAACGATTTGCGGACGTCCTTGAGGAACAACATGGATGATCCGGTGGGATGCTCGTGTGGGCGACTGCGAGCGCCGCGTTTGCAGGCGCGAGATTTCGCCGAATCTCTTTACATCGTATTAGGTTATCGCGATGCTACAAGACCAGTTTGCGGCGGCCGCGCGCACCCGCGGTCCAGCCAGCCGCGGCCGACAGGTTTTGTACGCCCCGGACGCTCGTTTGGTTCGCCCGGCCGCCGGCTCAGTCGGCGATCACCGCGTCGACTTCGATTTCGATCATCATGGCCGGGTCGACCAGCCGGCGGATTTCGACCATCGTCGAGGCCGGGCGGATGGCGTGAAAGAAATCGCCGTGGGCCCGTCCGTATTCCTCCCAGCGGCTGATGTCGGTGACGAACATCCGCGTGCGGACGACGTGTTCCAATTTCGCGCCTGCCTGGCCGAGGGCCCATTCGATGTTCTTCAAGGTTTGCACGGTTTGTGCATAGGGATCTTCGTGGCCGACGATTTGCCCGTTGGCGTCGGTGGCCGTGGTGCCGGCCACATAAACGCGATTACCGACTTTGACCGCACGGGAGTAGCCGACGATCGGTTCCCATTTTCCGCCTGAAGAAATCCAGCGTCTGTCCTTCATGGTCTCCTCCGGCAAATGGTTGCGCCCGCGCTAGCCGCGACGCAGGGCGCGCGTGATGTCGCGCTGCATGGTCTTTCTCTTGAGCACTTCGCGCTTGTCGAAAAGTTTGCGTCCTTTGCAGATTCCCATCAGCACCTTGGCCTTCCCCTCGGTGAAGTACATCTTCAAGGGCACCAAGGTGAGTCCCTGCTCGTAGGCCCGCGCGGCGAACTTCTTGACTTCGCGGCGGTGCATCAACAGTTTTCGCGGGCGCTTGGGACTGTGATTGAACTGGTTGGCCTGCACGTATTCGGCGATGTCGCATCCCATCAGCCACACTTCGCCGTCCTTCACGCGGCCGTACGCGTCGTCGAGCGAGATCGTCCCCTTGCGCAAGCTCTTGACTTCGCTGCCGACCAGCACGATGCCGCACTCGAGCGTGTCGAGCACTTCGTATTCGTGCCGCGCTTTGCGGTTTTGCGCGATCAGCCGCTCGTTGTCGTGCTCCCGGTCGGTCGCCGTTTTTTTCTTGGGCTTAGCCGCCACGGAATCGTCCGCTGCCGTGTTATTCGTTGGTTGATGACCAGCGCCATTTTGACTCTTCGCGGCGCCTCGTTCCAGCCCCCTGGGGATCGCCCGCGAGAATAGCTGCCCAAAGCACAAGCGAGGGCAGCCACCAACCCGAAGCACCGCCGGCCGACCTGTCAGAAGCGCGGCCTCGGCTGCTATAATGCCCGCTGGCCCCGTTTCTTCAGACGCAATCTGCCATGAGCACCGCCCTTCCCGTCATTTCGCTCGCCGAGCCCGACCAGCGCTTGCCGCGGTGGCTCAAGAAGTATATCCCTCTGGGAAACGGCAACCACTTCACGGCCCGGCTGATCGAAGAGCTGCACCTGGAAACGGTGTGCGAAAGCGCCAAGTGTCCCAACCGGATGGAATGCTGGTCGCAGCGCACGGCCACGTTCATGATCATGGGCAACACGTGCACCCGGCCGTGCGGATTTTGCTCGGTGCCCAAGGGCAAGACGGCCGATCTGGAAGCCGACGAGCCCGAGCGCGTGGCCGAGGCCGCCCGGCGATTGGGACTCAAGCACGTCGTTATCACGTCGGTCACGCGCGATGATCTGCCGGACGGCGGGGCGGAACACTTCTATCGTTCGGTGCTGGCGGTGCGCGAGCGGACCGGCGCGGCGGTCGAAGTGCTGACGCCCGACTTCATCGGCAAGCCGGGCGCGATCGAGCGCGTGGTGAGCGCGGCTCCCGAAGTTTTCAATCACAACACCGAGACTGTGCCGCGCTTATACCGCGAAGTCCGCGGGCGCAAAAGCGTGTACCGCTGGACGCTCGAGTTGCTGGGGCGCGTGAAGCGGCTCAATCCGGCCATCAAGACCAAGAGCGGCTTGATGCTGGGCCTGGGCGAAACACACCAGGAGCTGTTCGACACGCTGGCCGACCTGCGCGACGTGGGCTGCGACTTTCTGACCCTGGGGCAGTATTTACGTCCGACGCCCGCGCACCTGGCGGTCGCGCGCTACTTGCCGCCCGAGGAGTTCGACCACCTGGGCCGCGCGGCCCGGCAGATGGGCTTCTCGCAAGTCGCCAGCGGTCCGTTCGTGCGCTCGAGCTACCACGCCCGCGAAATGGCGGAAGAGAGGCTGGAGATGAGGCCGGAGGCTGGAGGCTGGAGGCCGCAGGTATGAGGGAAGATGCCGGAAAAGGAAATCGCGGACAAGGTGTCAGCGAGATTTGGACTCGAAGGATTCTTCGTACCTCATACCTCCGGCCTCCAGCCTCTCCCCTCACCGCGCAAGCTCCAGCGTGCCCCACAGACTGGGGTCGGAGGCGAAGGGAAACTCGCTGCCAACGCTGAAGTATTGCTGGCCCAGCTCGCGGTCGAAGACAAAATAGGTGAACCCCAGCCGCGGGTGATCGGCCGGGTTGAAGCCGGTCAGGGCCGCCGCGGGAATGAAAATCGACAGCACGTAGCCGCCCACGCGCTTTTCGCTCGTGACGCGCAGTTGGCCCGGCCGCACCGGATTAGCGTTCTCGCGGGCCCGATCCACCAGCAGTTGGTCGACGATGGGCTCTTCATGATTGCGCCCGCCGCCGGAGGGCAAAACAATGAAGCGGTGGCAAAAGCGGCTGGCGCGGTGAATGTTGTGCGTGTCGCGCGTGTCGATCCAAGCCTGCAACGCGTCGCTGTCTTCGAGCTTGGTTTCGCGGCACCAGCTCGGGTGTCGCTTGCCCTCGACGCGGACGCTAAACGCCAGCCCCGCCTCGCTCCAGGCGGCGCGCACGTCGGCAAACGACTTCTGGCCCTCAAGTTCGCCCAATTGTGGCAACCGGCACTCGACCGGCAGCTCAGCCGGCGCCTGCGAACCGAGCTTCGGCTGGTACAGGCAACTGGCCGCGAAGCGGAACAGGAATCGCGTGGGCAGCAATTGTTCGGCCATGGCGTTTACGAATTTGCTCTCGCGGTAATGGCTAGAGGCGGTTTCAAAGCCGAACCAGTGTGCCACTGCTTGCTTGTCAAGCAGTGCAGCGTCCGGCAGAACACTGCTAGGCGAGCTAGCAGTGGCACGCAATCTCCCTCACCAGGTGGTTTTGAATCCGGTTTTACGCACTGGCCTGCACAACCTTTCGACCGCCGGCGGCCAGGCTTGTTAAATGTTCTGCCAGGAATCCGCGTAGATCCCCCTTGTCCACGTCCTCGCTCGAAGCGAACCGCAACCGTAACGTGTCGCGCTGCGGGCCGGTTTGAAATTCGCGCTCGGCGCCCAGCTCGGTCACGCGTCCCAAGGCAAAATGACCCTTGGGCCCGGTAAGCGTCAGGTCGATCGCGGCGGTGCGCTTCGTGTAAATCGTGGCCCAAGGCTCGTGCTGTTCGGGCACGAACACGTGCACGAGTTGCTGATTGTTCCACAGGAACTGGCCGCGCGGCGCCGTCTCCTTCAACATCTCGCACAGCTCTTCGAGCACGTCGACGTCCCATTGCGGCGGCTTGCCCGGCGGAAACCCTTTGCGGAGGAAGTGCCATTTCTGGCCCAGCACCTTCCACGGCATCAGGTCCTCGGGGTTTTGCCGCGCGCGAGCGGCAAACTTGTTGAAGCCGGCCATCGCCGCGTCCAGGAACTTCCAGAACGCGGGCTTGTCGACTTCTTCGAGCGAATGGACTTGCAGTTGCACTTCCTGAAACGGCCCGCGCAGATTCTTGCACTTCACGCGCGGCTCGTGGCCATAGACCGGCAGGTCGGGCAGATCGTTGAGTGGTATCAGCTTCAGCTCCGCCACCAGTTCCTCGCGCTTGAACGTGTTCTTGGCCACGCGAAATTTCAACTTCAGCAGCCATTCCTCGCCGGTGATGGCATGCATGAACCAGCCATCGGTTTTCGTCGGCGCGGCGATTTCCACGATCGTGCGGGCGTTCCAGTTCGTTTCGCCGAAGTTGCCGGAAGCGGCAATGCGATCGACGATCCGTTCGAGGATCTGACCGTCCCAGCGGCAGGGCTGGCCCTTGCGGCCGACGCGGTCCGTGACGTGCCACCGCCGCCCGTCGACCTCCCACGGCATGCGCGAGTCCTTGCCCACCTCGGCAATGTCGACGTCGCCGCGCTTTTTCGACTCCTCGGCCGCAAAGTCGTAGATCTCACGCCGCTGGCGCGGGCTTTGGGCCAGGGCCTCGGCCAGCACTTCGCCGGTGTGCGACCGGGCATTTGGCAAGGCGTTGGGTGGCACTGGCATCTTGCCAGTGCTAATCCGGCGCGAAACGCGCACTGGCGACACGCCAGTGCCACCACTCGCACTGGCGGCATACGCCGCGATGTCCTCGGGCGTGCCGCTGGCGACGAGGTGGCCGCCGCCATCGCCGGCCTCGGGTCCCATGTCGATCACCCAATCGGCCGTCTTGATCACGTCCAGGTTATGTTCGATCACCACCACGCTATTGCCCAGGTCGACCAGCCGGTTGAGCACGTCGAGCAACTTGGCGATGTCGTCGAAGTGCAGGCCGGTGGTCGGCTCATCGAGCAGGTACAGCGTGCGGCCGGTATCGGGCCGCGAAAGTTCGGCGGCCAACTTGACGCGCTGCGCCTCGCCGCCCGAAAGCGTCGGAGCGGCCTGGCCGAGCGTCAAGTAATCGAGTCCCACGTCACACAAGGTTTGCAGGATGCGGCGGATCTTGGGAATGTTTTCGAACAGCTTGACTGCCTTGGCACAGGACATGTCGAGCACGTCGGCGATCGACTGGCTGTGATAGGTCACGGCCAGGGTCTCGGGATCGTAGCGGCGGCCGCGACACGTGTCACACTCGACCCACACGTCGGGCAAAAAGTGCATTTCGATGCAGATCTGCCCGTTTCCCTCGCAGGCCTCGCAGCGCCCGCCGGGCACGTTAAAGCTGAACCGCCGCGCGGTGTAGCCGCGCACGCGGGCCTCGGGCAGTTGAGCATAGAGCGCGCGAATCAAATCGAACACACCGGTATACGTAGCCGGATTCGAGGTGGGCGTCTGGCCCAGCGACTGTTGATCGACGCGAATCACCTTGTTGATCTGCTCGACGCCGCGGATCGCGTCGTGCTGCCCCGGCGTGGTGCTGGCCCGGTGCAGGGTGCGCGCGAGCGAATTGTACAGCACGTCCTCGACGAGCGAGCTTTTGCCGCTGCCGCTGACGCCCGTGATCACCGTGAAGGTGCCCAGCGGAATCTGGGCGTCGATGTTGCGCAGGTTATTGTGCCGGGCCCCGACAATTTCCAGCCAGCCGCCCGGCGCGTCGGGCAGATTGGTTGCATCTTTCGCGGGGGCCGCGGTCGCGGGTTGATGTGCCTGTACCTTGCTCGCCTTCGTCTTGCGTTTCGCTTTGCCCTCGGGCTGGGGCGATGCGAGCTTGCTCGGCATGCGACGATTCGTGGGCACGGCGATCGCTTTTTTGAGGGAAAGATACGGACCGGTAACGGAATTCTTCTGTGTGGCGACTTGCGCCGGCGTGCCGCGTGCGACGATTTCTCCGCCCGCCTCGCCGGCCGCGGGACCAAAATCGAGCAACTGGTCGGCGGCGGCCACGACCTCGCGATCGTGTTCCACGACCAGCAGCGTGTTGCCCAGATCGCGCAGTTTTTCGAGCGCGCCCAGCAAGCGGCGATTGTCGCGCGGATGCAAACCGATCGTCGGTTCGTCGAGTACGTACAGCACGCCGCACAATCCGCTGCCAACCTGGCTGGCCAGGCGAATGCGCTGCGCCTCGCCGCCCGAGAGCGTGGGAGCGGGGCGCGAGAGCGTCAGGTATTCCAGGCCGACGTCAACCAGAAATTGCAGGCGGTTGCGCACCTCGCGCACCAGCTCGCCGGCGATCTTGCGCTCGCGAGCGTCGAGCGTCCACTTGTTGAAGCGGTCGAGCAGACTATCGAGCGGCTGCCGGCACAACTCGTCGATCGTTCGTTCGTGCAGCCGGACGGCCGACGCGTCGTCGCGAAGCCGGCTGCCGCCGCACGTCGAGCACTCCACCTCGCCGACCAGGTGCTCCCACTTCGCCCGCAAAGCGGGCGAGAGCCGCGCGGCCTCCTCGAGCGCGGGGTAAAGTCCCTTGAACTGAAAGCGGAACAGCGGGCGCTCGTTCTTTTTGCACTTGCCGTCGGCGAAAACGGCGATCCAGTCGTCGCCGGTGCCGTGGAATACGACGCGACGCTGCTTGGCGTTGAGCTGGTCGAAGGGCACGTCGAGGGGCACGAGCGAATGAGCGGCCAGCGCCTGCAGCATCCAGTTGAAAACCGTGGTGCTGGCCGTGGGCCACAAGCCGACCGCGCCCTGGGCCAGGGTCAATTTCGGATCGCGCAGTAGCGCCGCCGGATTGGCGCCGGTCTGCGTGCCCAGTCCTTCGCAGGCCGGACACCAGCCGAGCGAACTGTTGAAGGAAAAACTGTGCGGCGTGAGCCGTTCGAAGCTGCGGCCGCAACGATCGCAGGCAAAGTGCTGGCTGTGAATCTCGGTTCGCCACTTCGCCTCGGGCACTTCGGGGTCGGCGTAGGCCACGTGCATGACGCCCTTGCCCAGCGACAGGGCGTTTTCGACCGTGTCGACGATGCGGCTGCGCAAATCCTCGCGAACGCTGGTGCGGTCGATCACGACTTCGACCAGGTGTTTGCGGCGGCGATCGATTTGCGGCGGCTGGTCGACCGAGTGGGTCTGGCCGTCGACCCGCATCCGCACGTAGCCCAGCGCGCGAATCTCGGCCCACAGGTTTTCGTACTTGTCTCCCACCTCGACGTGCAAGGGAGCCATCAAGTACAGCTTCGTGTCGCTCGTTTCGGCCATGATCTTGTCGACGATTTCATCGGCCGTTTGCGTGCCGATCGGAGTGTCGCAGGCCGGGCAATGCGGCGTGCCCAGGCGGGCCATCAAGATCCGGAGGTAATCGTAAATCTCGGTCACGGTGCCGACCGTCGAGCGGGGCGTGTGCCCCATGTGCTTCTGCTCGATGGCGATCGCCGGCGACAGCCCGTCGATGTGATCGACGGCCGGCTTTTGCATCTGGCCGACGAATTGCCGCGCATAGGAACTGAGGCTTTCGACGTAGCGCCGCTGCCCCTCGGCATACACGGTGTCCATCGCCAGCGAGCTCTTGCCCGAGCCGCTCATGCCGCAGCAAACCGTCATGCGATCGCGCGGAATTTCGACGTCGATGTTCTTGAGATTGTGTTGCCTGGCACCGCGGACCTTGATCGCCGTGGCTTGCGGTACGGCGCGGCGGCTTCGCCCGCGCGACGTCGCGGCCTTGCCGTTCGGTCCGGAGGCGCCGTTCAAGTGCGAGCGGAGCGCACGACCCGTGTACGAATGCGAGTTTTGGGCGATTTGCGCTGGCGTGCCGGTGGCGACCAGCATTCCGCCGGCCTGGCCTCCTTCTGGCCCCAGGTCGATCACCCAGTCGGCCGTCTTGACGATGTCCAGATTGTGTTCGACGACCAGCACGGTGTTGCCGGCATCGGCGAAATCGTGGAGCACTTTGAGCAACAGCTTGATGTCGGCAAAATGCAGGCCGGTCGTCGGTTCGTCGAGCAGGTACAGCGTTTGCCCGGTGCTTTTCTTCACCAGCTCGCGGGCCAGCTTGATGCGTTGCGCTTCGCCGCCGGAGAGCGTCGGCGACGGCTGGCCCAGCTTCAGGTAGTCGAGCCCCACGTCGTGCAGCGTTTGCAGCTTGTGGCGAATCTTGGGAATGTTTTCGAAGTGCGCAAGCGCCTGCTGCACGTCCATTTCCAGCACGTTGGCGATACTCTTGCCCTTGAAGCGGACCTGCAACGTTTCGCGATTGAAACGATGCCCCTCGCACACCGGACACGTGACCCACACGTCGGCCAGGAAATCCATTTCGAGCTTGTTCGAGCCGTTTCCCTCGCAGGCCTCGCACCGCCCGCCCGACACGTTGAAGCTGAACCGGCCGGCCTTGTATCCGCGCGTTTTGGATTCCTGCACGTGCGTGTACAGATCGCGAATCTCGTCGAACAGCTTGATGTACGTGGCCGGGTTCGATCGCGGCGTGCGCCCGATCGGCGACTGGTCGATGGCGATCAGCTTGTCGAGGTGTTCCAAACCCTCGATCCGCCGGTGCTTGCCCGGCGAGCCTTCTCCGCCGTTGAGATCGCGCCTCAGGGCCTCGACCAATATGTCGCTCACCAGCGAGCTCTTGCCCGAACCCGATACGCCGGTGATGCACACGAAGGCGCCCAGAGGGATTTCGACGTCGATGTTCTTGAGATTGTTGTGTTCGGCGCCGACGACCCGCAGCCACCGTTGGCCGATGGGCCGGGTGTTGGCGGGCACGTCGATTTTCTGCTTGCCCGCCAGATATTGGCCGGTCAGGCTGCGCGGCGATTTGGCGATCGCGCTGGCATCGCCCGCGGCCACGACCTCGCCGCCGCGCACCCCCGGGCCGGGCCCGAAATCGACAATGTGGTCGGCGGCGCGCATCGTGTCTTCGTCGTGCTCGACCACCACGACCGTGTTGCCCAGGTCGCGCAGTTGCACGAGCGTGTCCAGCAACCGGTCGTTGTCGCGGGGGTGCAATCCGATCGAGGGCTCGTCCAGAATATAGAGCACGCCGACCAGCCCGCAGCCAATCTGGCCTGCCAGCCGAATCCGCTGCGACTCGCCGCCGGACAGGGTCGGCGCGGTGCGATCGAGCGTCAGATAGTCGAGTCCCACGTTGCTCAAGAATCCCAGCCGGCCGCGAATCTCCTTGAGCACTTCGGCGGCCACCAGCGCGCGCATCCCGTCCAGCTCGAGCTCGCTGAAGAAATCCATGGCGTCGCTCACCGGCAGCGAACAGACTTCGCTCAGCGATCGCTCTCGGCATTCGGAAAACTTGGGGTGGCGCGTGGTAATCGTCACAGCGCGGGCCTGCGGATTGAGCCGCTGGCCATCGCAATCCGCGCAGTGCATCACCTGCATGTATTTTTCGAGCTGCCGCAACTGCATCTTGCTTTGCGAATTGCGATACTTGTCGAGCAGCGTGGGGATGATCCCGTCGAAATGCCCGCCGTACTTGTGGCCGCTGGCGCCGCTGCGCCACGTGTACGTGATGTGTTCGTCGCCCGTTCCCCACAGCCACAAGTTCGACAGCTCGGGATCGAGCCGGGCCCAGGGCGTGTCCAGCATCGTGCCCTTGGGCAAATCGCGGCGGTGTTCAACCGTGTCGGCCACGCCTTGATAAATGTGCCGCTTCCAACGGCCCAACTCGCGCCACGGACCAAGCAGCTCAAAGCAGCCGTCTTTAAAAGACAATTGGCCGTCGGGAACCAACAGCGCGGGATCGAAGCTGTACAGTTGACCCAACCCGTCGCACGCGGCGCACATGCCCTGCGGGCTATTGAAGCTGAACAGTTGTGGGCTGGGCGGCTCGAAGCTGATGCCGCAATGCGTGCAGGCGTAATGGGCCGACAGTTGCAGGTCGCCGGAGGCGGATGCCCGAGCGTCGGGCGATGGCTCCGCGTTCGTATCGGCCTTTTTCCGTTTCCGCGGGCGCTGGACCGTCGGCTCGTCGTCGGTTTTTGAACCCCGATCGTGACGCGCGACGATCAGGCTGCCCTGGCCCATCTTGAGCGCCAGTTCAACCGCCTCGGCCAGGCGCGCTCGCGATCCGCCGGACGTCAGGCGATCGATCACGACTTCGACGTTGTGCCGCATTTGCCGGTCGAGGTGCAAATCGTCGGACAAGGGCACGATCGTTCCGTCGACCCGGGCGCGGGCAAATCCTTGCTTCATCAAGTCGACAAACAGATCGCGATATTCACCCTTCTGGGCCCGCACCAGAGGCGCGAGCACTACGAATTGAGTGCCCTCCGGCAGGAGGTTGATCCGCTCGATGATTTGTTCGCGCGTCTGGGCCGTGATCGGCCGGCGACTCTGGGGGCAATGTCCCTGGCCGGTGCGCGCGAAAAGCACGCGCAGATAGTCATAGATCTCGGTGATCGTGCCGACCGTCGAGCGCGGGTTCTGGCCGGAGGACTTTTGGGAAATGGAAATCGACGGACTCAGCCCGCTGATGTAGTCCACGTCGGGCTTGGGCATCTGGCCGAGAAACTGGCGGGCGAAACTCGACAGGCTCTCGACGTACCGCCGTTGGCCTTCGGCATACAAAGTGTCGAAGGCCAACGAGCTTTTGCCCGATCCGCTGACGCCCGTGAGGCAAATCAAGCGGTTGCGCGGCAAGGTGAGGTTGATGTCCCGCAAATTGTGCTCGCGGGCTCCCTTGATCACGATGTCGGCGGCAGCCATAGGCGGGCGGTCACGTTGAAGTCCGCTGGGGATCGAATCCCAAATTGTAGGAGACAGCCGTACAGTTCGGCTACCGGAAAAATCTCGGCGGTTTACGAATTGGCTATTCGCCGACCCAGCAGGCCGCGGAAAGCTCGTGCGCACCTGCTAGCTCGCGACCAAGCCGCTCTGGACCGGGCTGGGGGTTTTTGCGAAACTCCCGCCCCCAACAATGCGTAATCCGTTGCGAGGACAGACTCCGGTCGCGTGTCGCTGGCTCCTGGATCGCGCGCCACGGCGTATCACAACCCCCCCCCACCAATAATCGCCGCCATGAAATCGTTACTGCAGTTTGCCATCGTGCTTGTGATAGTCGCCGCGGCGTCGATCGTCAGTCTGCCGCCCGCACGGGCCGGTGAAGCACGAGTCGGACCATCGCCTTGGAGCCGGCTCGTCGACGGCACCAAAGGAATGTTGCGCCGCACGCCCAAACACGATGACCAGCCGGACAGCGAGGCCGACGGCGTCAAGCGCGCGACGTGGAACGAGCCCCAAGGAAGAGGGGAAGCCGCGGCAGCGGGGACCAAGGCCCGACAAAAGCCTTCATTGCGGACGCCGCGAGCGATCAAAACAACTCGACGCACGCTCTCCGAATATATGGCTCAAGAGCGACCATGATCCGCACGTTCGTAGTCCTGCTGGTTGCGGCGATCATCGGCGGCGCAAGCGCGCCGGCCGCCGAGCCGCGTGCGGATTCCCACGAGGCGTCGGCGACGCGGGGGCAAAAAGCACTCGATGCCGCGCGCGATCTGGTGACGTTTCGCTGGGCGCAAAGTCCATCGCGGCAACGCAAGGAAGCGGCGCTGGCGCGGATTGAAGAGCTCGAGGCCCAGTGGGAAATCGAGCACGACGAGCGCGACAAGCCGTTTCTGGTCGTCACCTGGACGCGAGGCGACGAGGGGCTGGAGCTGCTCGAGCCGCTGGACGAATTGCGCTGGCTCGACCTGTCGCGGACCAACGTCACCGACCGCGGCTTGCGGGAGCTGCGCGATTTGAAGCACTTGCAAGTGTTGAAGCTGCAACAGACCCGCGTGACCGACGAGGGGCTGGCTAATTTAAGCGAACTGACCCAGTTGGAAGGCCTGGCGCTGCACGACACCAAGACCTCGGCCGCCGGGCTGGCGCATTTGAGCACGCTCGAGAATCTCAAAATCCTCAATCTGTGCTGGACGCAAACCGGCGACGAGGGGCTGAAGATCGTCTCGGGCTTGTCGCGGCTGGAAGAGCTCTATCTGTTCGACGCCAAGCTAAGCGACAAGGGGACGCAGTATTTGAAGCGGCTGCAAAACCTGCGCGCGCTGAAGCTCTCCTATAACCAGATCACCGATCGGGCACTGGCCAACTTGCAGGGATTGCCCAAGCTGGAAGCCTTGTGGCTCGACTTCACCCAGTGCGGCGACGCGGGCCTGGCCTATTTGCAAAAGTTGCCGAGCCTGCGCGGGCTGTATCTTGGCGAGTCCCAGGTTACGGACGCGGGTCTTGCGCGACTGGCAAGTCTGAAGGGCCTGGAAATCCTCGACCTGACGAACTTGCCGGTTAGCGACGAGGGCCTCAAAAAACTGGAGCGCTCCTCGGGTCTGCAAATGATCTCGCTGGAGGGTACGACGGTGACGTCAAGGGGAATGACGTCGATTGCCAGGCTGAGCAGCTTGACCCAGGTCAATTTGGGGAGCACCGACGTCGACGACCGCGGCGTGGCGGCCCTCTCGCGGTTGAATCGTTTAACCGCGCTGAACCTTTCACAAACGCGCGTCACCGATGCCGCGCTTGCGCACGTCGACCATTGGCCGCAGCTCGCTGAGCTCAATCTGCGCGGTGCCAAAGTCAGCCAGACCGCGCTCGAAAAGCTGCGGCGTTCGCGACCCGATCTGCACGTTATTCGATAAGTCACGCATACCACGCCACGTTGGTGCGCAATGCATGTTCACGGATTGAGTATTTTCTGGCTAGAACCGTTTGCAAAACCACCGGGTAAAGCCGGTCGTGTGCCACTGCTAGCTCGCCTAGCAGTGTTTTGCCGGACGCTGCACTGCTTGACAAGCAAGCAGTGGCACACTGACTCGGTTCTCAAACCCGTCCTCGTTTATTTCCTGCTCGTTGCGCCGATCATGGCGGAAGACTGGACGCAGTTTCGCGGACCGGACGGCCAGGGCCACGCCGGGACCACCGGACTGCCAACCGAGTGGAGCGAAACGCGAAACATCCGCTGGAAAGTCCCGGTGCCGGGGTTGGGGTGGTCCTCGCCGGTTGTGCAGGGAGAGCAAATCTGGCTGACGACGGCCGTCGAGAAAGAGGGATCGCTGCGAGCCATGTGCTTCGAGCGCGACAGCGGCGCCGTGCTGCACGAAGTCGAAGTGTTTCGCAAGCCGGACCTGGGACGCATCGCCGCCAAGAACAGCCACGCCTCGCCCACGCCGGTCATCGACGGCCAGCGCGTGTTCGTGCATTTCGGCGCCCACGGCACCGCCTGCCTGACGGCCGACGGACGCATCGCGTGGAAGCGCGAGTTGCAATACGACCATCGCCACGGCCCGGGCGGTTCGCCGGTCGTGTGGAAAAACCTGCTGATCGTCACCTGCGACGGACCCGACCAGCAGTACACGATTGCGCTGGACAAACAGACCGGGGACGTGCGCTGGAAGGCGGATCACCAGGGACAGCAAGCTTATTCGACGCCGGTCGTCATCAACGTCGGGGGCGGGGAACAGTTGATTACCAGCCAGGGGGAAGCCGCCATCGCCTATTCGCCGGCCGACGGGAAGGAAATTTGGCGCTGCCGCCACGGCGGACACTCCGTGGTTCCGCGCCCGGTGGCCGCCGGCGGCCTGGTTTACTTCTGCACCGGGTATTGGACTCCGTCGCTGTTGGCCGTGCGGGCCGACGGCGCCGGCGACGTCACCGACAGCCACGTCGAATTCGAGTTGCGGCGCGGAGTGCCGCACACCCCCTCGCCGCTCATGGCCAGCGATCGCCTGTACCTGGTCAGCGACCAGGGGGTGCTCACCTGCGCCAATGCCCAAGACGGCCGCGAAGTCTGGCGGCAGCGGCTTTCGGGCAATTTCTCGGCTTCGCCCACGCTGGCCGACGGCAAGATCTATCTGGTCAACGAGTCGGGCACGACTAGCGTCGTCGCCCCCGGCGACAAGTATCGCCTGCTGGCCACGAATCACCTGGATGGCCGCGCGCTGGCATCGCCGGCCTTCGTGGACGGCGCGATCTTTCTGCGCAGCGACACGCACCTGTACCGCATCGAAGCGGCCAAAGACGTCCGAGCGTCGGCCACGACGTCGCCCAGCGGCACATCGACCTTGCGGCGCTAATGGTCCGGGGGGCTGTCGTTGCGCGCGACGCGGCCGTGAACGTAAACGTCCGTGCCGCATTGCTCGATGTGCGGCGAGGACAAGCTTAGGGCCTTTGCCATCAGATCGACGCCGGCGCCGCCGATGGCGCCCGGTGCGCTCGACCCACCGATCAACTTGGGCGCGACGAACGCGTGAACTTCGTCGATCTGCCCGGCGTCGAACAGACCGCCGAGCAGCCGCGCGCCGCCCTCGACGAGAACGTTCGTCATCCGTCGGCGGCCGAGCTCGTCCAACAGCCACTCGAGCCGCTGGGCGTGCGACGCGCCGGGACACACGAGCACTTCGCAGCCGGCCTCAGCGAGCCGCTGCCGGCTTGCGGCCGGCGATTGTTCGCCGGCCGCCACGATCAGCCCCGCGTCGCCAACGGTGCGCACCAGTTGGCTGTCTGTTTTCAGCGATGCCTGCGAGTCGAGCGCGATCCGCGTGGCGGTGCGCGCTCCCGGCGGCCGGGCGGTCAGCAGCGGATCGTCCGCCTCGGCGGTTCCACGGCCAATCATGATGCCATCGACCCGACCGCGCAGGCGATGCACGACTTCGAGCGAAGCGCGGCACGACACCCAGCGGCTGTCTCCGCAGCCAGTCGCCGTCTTGCCATCCAGCGTCATGGCCCATTTGGCGATCATCCATGGCCGGTTCGTCTCGACGAGCTTCAAGTAGGGAGCGTTGAGCCGGCGGGCCTCTGGGCCCATCAAGCCCAGCTCAACTTCGATGCCTGCTTGTCGCAATTCGGCGGCGCCTTTGCCGGCGACCTGCGGAAATGGATCTTCGATGGCGACGACGACGCGCCGCACGCCGGCGCGCACTAGCGCCGTGGTGCAAGGCGGTGTTTTGCCTTGATGGCAGCACGGTTCGAGCGTGACATAGGCCGTGGCTCCGCGGGCGCGAGGGCCGGCGCTTTGCAGGGCTTCGATTTCGGCATGCGGTCCGCCGAACGCCCGATGCCAACCTTCGCCGACGGTCTCGCCGTCCTGGACGATCGTGCAGCCGACCATGGGGTTTGGTTCGACGAAGCCCTCCCCGCGCGCGGCCAGCTCGATCGCGCGGGCCATGTGCCAGGCATCGAATTCCCATTGCTGCATCGAACGCACCTCGCCGCCGAGCAGGGTCCGCGTCGCGGACCACGCGGCCCGCCTGGCTAATCGCCCGGCGTCCACAAGGCCGATTTCTTGCCGCTGGGCTGATCGCTGCCGGGCGTCCAGATTTTTCCCGGCTCGGCGCCGGCCGCGCCCGGCACGACGAGGCCGGCACCCTCGCGGGCTGGCGCCGCCGTCGGCTTGCCGTCAGGTCCAATAATGCCGGCCTCGGTCAGAATCTGAAACAGCGCCTGGGCCACGCCCGGCTCGCGGATGTGAGATTCGCGGATGTGATTCAACAACCGATCGGCGTCGGCCACTTCGCCCCGCGCGATCCGCAGCGCCAACTCGGCCAGGTCCCAGGGCGCCGTCGAGGCTTTGGCCGCCTCGGCCGCCTTGCGGGCCTGATCCAAATACTCGATCGCCCGGTGCGTGTCGGGCTCGATTTGCGCCAGGATGCCGTACACCTCGGCCTTTTCGACGACTTTGTCGAGCGATGGCCGCGCGATCACTTCCTGGGCCAGATTGCGGATGGCCGCGACGTGCCGGAAGTGGTCGGCGCGCCGGAAAAGATCGACCAGTTCTTCGTCGGAGAGCCGTTTTGCGTCCACGCGGCCCAGGCGCAACAGCGGCAACTCGGCCAGCGGAACCCTCTGGGGATCGATGGGCTGCTCGAGCGGCAAGCCGAGCTTGCCGCGCAGCAGGTTGAAATCGAAATCGGACGTGACTTGCTCGGTTGCCAATTCCAACAACAGAATCGCGGCCAGCACCTTGATTCGCTGCTCGGCTTCGCCGGCCACCTGGCTTGCCGAGCGTCCACCAAAAATCTTTTGCGGCATCTCGGGCCAGCGATTGAGCAGAATCTCGCGACGCTCTTCGTTCACGAGCGCCAGGCGCTTCTCCGGCGGCGTGTCGTCCGGCAGCCGCCAGTTCCAACTGAGCAAGTGTTGCACGGCCGGGGCCTCGGTCGTGACCTCTTCGGAGGCAATTTTTCCCACCGCGTCGCCGCCAATTTCGCCGAGAGCCGCCTGGCCTTGAGCCAACTCGGTCCGATAGCCAACCATCACCAGCCGCGCCGGCCGATCGGTCTGCTTGCCGAACAAAAACACCTGTCCCACGACGCGCGGAATTTGCTCGCGCGTGATATCGCTTCCGCTCTTCGGCGATGCTCGATCCAACAGCCAAAAGGCGCTCTTGGGCGGCGGCTCGTCGGGGCTGCCCATGCGGGCCAAGTCGAGGGGCATGTTGAGCGCGCGCGGATTGGCCAACAGCCGGGCTTGCAGCGCATCGACGTCGTCGACTTCGTAGGTGATCGACACAATGTCGACCAGGTCGGCCGCTTCAGCATCGAGCGATTGAGCCAGGGTTTCGGCTTCGACGGCGTCGTCGAGCGGAATCGGTTGGGCGGCGTATTTGCGCAGGGCCTCGATCGCGCGCGGCGCATCGGCCAGCCAGGCACGCAAGACCGCGATGTTGTGCCAGATGGCCGGCCAGTCGCCCACTTGTCCGGCCAAGGCCGTCAATTTGTCCGCCGCCAGCCGCCACGCTCCGCGCAGGGCCGGCTCCATGGCGGCGTTGAAACTGCTTTTCCACAGCGCGTCGTCGGGCGCCGGCAACAGCGGCATGTCCTGCTTGACCACCAGCGGCACGCTCGGCGAGTTGTTCACCCGCATCAGCAGTTGCAACGGCCGTTGATCCTTGGTGCCGCCCATGCCCAACTGCAACACCAGGTGCGCGCGGCCGGCGATCAACTGGTTGTCGGCAATCAGCATTTGCGCGACCAGACCGATGGCGTCGTAGACCGAAGGCGGGATTTGCTCGGTCGAGCGCTCGAGC
>JBGQHN010000012.1:0-32775 GCA_041497975.1 Planctomycetia bacterium
CAGTGGACTCAGACGGCTTTGCCCATTTCTCGATCCCGGCCGGCGACGCATTATGCCGGACGTACCGAATCGAACGCCCCCGCGCGCAGGCTAAGGAAACGGCCGGTTTGCTTGAAAAGCCCAATCTAGGCAAGTACTATGGGCTTCTTGTTATAATGGGTCGTTGAGGCATAGAGTTTGCCGCCGCCGTCGCTTCGGTTTCCTGCCTCGTGCGACGCCGGCCACGTATTCGCGAGATAAATTCCCGTTTTGCTTCCAGAGAGTTGCTGCCATGACGAGTCACCTTGCTTTCGCGGCCCGCGGATGGATCGTCGCGCTAGTCACCCTGTCGGCCGGATCTGTCGCGGCTCAAGAAGCCGTATTGGCCGAGTTTTACGGAAGCGGAGTCCATCAATATTTCGCCGGCAAAGCCGAGGGGGCCGTCAGCCACCTGACCGCCGCCATCAACGGCGGCAGCAAGGATCCGCGGGCCTATTACTTCCGGGCGCTGGCCGAGATGCGCCTGGGCCAGCAAGCTCAGGCCACCGCCGATTTGCAAAAAGGCGCCGCGCTGGAAAGCGCGGACGTCAATCAGTTTTATCCCGTGGGCAAATCGCTCGAACGCGTGCAAGGCGCGACGCGCATGACGATCGAGCGCTATCGCTCGTTGGCGCGTGCCGAAGCGCATCAGCGGCGGCACGACCGCGACGCGGTCCGCTACGAGCAGCGCCGGCGCGCGGAATCTCAGGTTCTGCGCAGCTCGGGCACGGCGCCCGTTGCTAACCCGCCGGCCGCTCTGGCGCCTGCCGTTCTGCCGCCGGCCGCGACGGCAGTGGCCGATGACGATCCGTTTGCCGACGCGGTTGAGAAACCATCGGCCGTGAAACCCGCCGAGGCCGCGCCCGCGGCCGACAAGCCGTCGGCCGACGAGTTGCCTGATGCAGGCGCGCCGAAGGAAGACGCCGAAGAGATGAAATCCGACGACGCCGACGCCGTTGACGAACCACCTGCCGCGGCACCGGAAGCCAAAAGCAACGAACCGAAGACTGACGATGACAACCCCTTCGGTGACGACCCGCCGGATGCGAAGTAACAGCGCCGCTACAACCACGATTTGCGAGGCCGATGCGAGCGGACAGTGACCCCGGCCGCCGAAGCTTACGGCAGGGGCACATGGTTTGACGCGTTTGAGGATCTCCCCGCCTTTCGTTCGTCGCTTGCCCCCAGCCGGGTTGCCAACCCCCAGTGCGACCTTCAACGGAGAGAACTGCAATGAAGCGTGGCTTGCTCTACCGTGGCCGTTGGGGGTATTGGGCCGCGATCGTTTGCCTCACTCTCGCCCAACACGCCGCCGCCGCCCCCCGCATCAGCAACGTGTCGCTCCGCGGGCTGCAGGCCGGCGGCATCACAACGGTTGTGATCGAGGGCAGCGAGCTGTTGCCCGACCCGCGGATTTTTTTTTCCGCCCCCGTGGCCCGGCAAACGATTAAAGAGGGGGCGAAACGCGAGCGGCTCGAAGTCGAGTTCGTCCTCGACGCCGCGACGCCCAGCGGCATTTACTAGTTGCGCGCCGCCTCGGCCAGCGGCATTTCCGAGGCCGTCGCGCTGGGGGTCGACAACTTGTCGCAGATTGCGTTTGCGCCGCAGTTGGCGGCGCTGAACGTGGCAATGACCGGCGCGCTTAGCGGCAGCGCGGTGCTTGCCACTTCGCTGACGGGCAAACAGGGCCAGCGCGTGTTGGTCGAAGTCGAGAGCCGGCGCCTGGGCGCGAATCTCGATCCGGTGATTCACATCTACGACGCGCGCGGCGTCCAGTTGGCCTGGAGCCGAGGTCTTCCGTCGATTGCCGGCGATGCCCGAGCGATCGCCACGTTTCCCGCCGACGGCCAGTACAAGATTGAGCTGCACGACGCGCTGTATCGGGGCGGCGATCCGGGTTTCTTCCGCCTGAAGGTCGGCGAATTTCACTATGCCGATTTAGTCTATCCGCTGGCGGTCGAGCGAGGCACGAGTGCGACGTTCGAGTTTGCTGCGACCGATTTGCCCGCCGACGCGCGAGCCAGCGCCACCTGGGCAAAAGTCGACGGCCCGCCGGGCCAATTCCAGCCGGCGCCCTGGCCCTCGGGCGTCCCGCTGCTCTCCGGGTCGCGGCCCGCGGTCGTGGTCACAGATCACGCCGAAGTTTTGGAAGCCCTGGCCGGCGACAAGTTGCAAGAGATTTCCGCCGCGCCGATAGCGATCAACGGCCGCATCGCCAAGGCGGGCGAGCAGGATCGCTATCGTTTGGCGGTCACTCCGGGGGCCCAGTTGCGGTTCGACGTGCTGGCCCGCCGGGCCGGCACCGCGCTCGACGGGGTGTTGTCGATTCAGAACGAACAGGGCGCCGAGCTGGCCGGCAACGATGATCGGCCGGACACCAGCGATCCGGGCCTGGACTTCAAAGTGCCCGATGGCACGAGCGCAGTCGTTGTCGCCCTGCGCGATTTGCAAGGGCGCGGCGGCGCGGATTTTATCTATCGAATTTCCGTGGCTCCCGTGGGCGCGCCCGATTATTCGCTGGCCTTGTCGGCCGAGCGATATCTCGTGCCCAGGGACGGTGCCGCCCTGGTGCGCGTGCGCGTTGATCGCTCCGGCTACAACGGGCCGATCCAGCTCAGTTTCCCCAATCTACCCACGAGCGTTTCGATCACCGGCGATGAAATTCCACCCGGAGCGGTCGAAGCGCTGGTCACGCTCAGTGCGCCCGGCTTGAGTCCCGCGCAAGCGCTGACCACGGTGCTGGGCGCGAGCACCGCGCCCAACACGGCAATCAAGCGGCTGGCCCTGATGCCGCAAGACGCGGTCAATAAGCATCAACCCTGGCTGCGCGATGAAGTGGCGGTCGCGGTTACCACTCCCAGCTCGCTAGGACTGGTGTGGGACTTGTTTCCGTCCGACGCGAGGTTTGCCGTCGGCGCCGCGTTGCCGGTGAAGCTGCGAGCGAATCGACCGGCTGGCACAACGGGCGCGGTTCGGTTGACGCTCTTGACCACTCAAATCACGCCGCGCAAGCGCGTCAAGATTGCCAATCAGGACCGCGAAGTGGACGACGTCGAGCGGACGATCCGCTTTGAAGTGGCGCCGACGATTCCGGCCGACGCCCAGGAGGCCGCAGCCAAAGTCCTGGTTCCCGGCGACTTGCAGCGGATTGCTTACGACCTGGCGATTCAGGCCGATCTGTTGGCCGCCGACAACAAGACGGTCGTGGCCTCGGCGGTGACTCCCGCCCGCCGCATGACGGCTACCTTGCCCATCGCTATCGAGCTGGCCAGCCAGGGACCTGTGGAGGCCCGCGCCGGCTTGGGACCAACCGGCAAATTGACCGGCAAGATCAACCGCGTCGCAGGATTCGCTTTGCCGGTGAATCTGACGCTTGCCGGATTGCCCAAGGGCGCGAGCGCGCCGGCGATCACGCTGTCTGGCGAGCAATCCGACTTCGAGTTTCCGCTCACGCTTCCCTATGGCACTCCCGAGGGGGATTTGTCGAACGTCAAGCTCGTGGCCACGAGTTTGACCGACGCCAAGAACCCCAAGTCGATCATCCGTGCCGCTGAAATTCTCGTGGCGGTCAAGGTCGTTGCCGGCGAAAAGCCGCCGGTGGAAAAGCCGCTGGCGATCTTTGAAGACGAGGCCGAGTTCGCCGCGAACTTGAACCAGGGGGGCGGACAGGCCACGCTGTTCGGCGAAGAAAAGTATTCCGGCTCGGCCAGCACCAAGGTTACGCCCGACCAACGGTTCAACCCCGCTTTGCCCGGCTTGGGTCTGAAGATTCGCGAGAAGCCGGCGACCGGCGAGTTTCGCTATCTGCGGTTTGCCTGGAAGAAGCAGGGCGGGCAGGCCATTTGTTTGCAACTCAATCACGATGGTCAATGGGGACCGAGCGGCACGAGCCCCGCCAAGTTCCGCTACCACGCCGGTCCGGGCGGAGAATGCTTTGGCGCTTCGCTGGCGGTCGACTCGAATTTGCCCAGCGGCTTCACGGTCGTGACGCGCGACCTGTTCGCCGATTTCGGCGAGTTCACGCTGACCGGCCTGGCGCTATCGCCCGTCGACGGCGAGTACGCGCTGTTCGACCACATCTATCTGGGAACCACGCCCGAAGATTTCGAGTTGGTCAAGCCGTAGCCGGCTCGACGCGGGGGCGTCACGGCAATCTGCATTCGGGTGCGCGACCGCACCGCAGAAGCGGAAGCGCCGGCTCGAGTCGTAAGAATTCGGTCGACCGCGAACGACTGCCGACATAATAGGATGCATGAACGACTCGCCCCCCAAAACCCGCCGCCGCTGGCTTCGCTTCAGCCTGCGGTTTCTGCTGCTGGTCGTCGCAGTGGTCGCAATTCCGTTGGGCTGGAAGGTGAATCGTGTCCGGAATCAGCGACTTGTCGTAGCCGAGATCGAGAGGTTGAAGGGGTTCATGTATTACGATTATCAGCGCAACTTCGCGGTCGGCCTCACAACGAGTGCCGCCCCGGAACCGCCGGGGCCAAACTGGTTGAGAAACTTTCTGGGTGTCGATTATTTTGCCGACGTAGTTCACGTCAACGTCAGTGGTCCACAGGTCACCAACGATACACTGGCACGTCTATTGAGCTTGCCCCATCTACAACTGCTGGGCGTTGATTCCGACCGGATCACTGATAGCGGTGTCGCAATGGTCGCGAGATCGAAGGAGTTGATCAGCTTTAGCGTGGCATCAAAGAGTGTCACCGTAGAGGGTATCGAACATTTGGAAGGGCTACCGAATCTTGTATTCCTGCGATGTTCGGGATCTCAGGTCAACGATTCCTGGATTGAGCGTATTGCCAGGCTGAAATCGTTGGAAACTCTCGCTCTCTATGATACCAGCGTGACCGATGAAGGTCTCGCCGGTCTGGCCGCGTTGCCGAAGCTGGACGGGCTCTTTTTCGAGGACATGCCAGTCACGGATGCCAGCCTGGATCGATTGCACGCGATGTCGAATCTAACGAGGATTGGGCTGCACCAAACGCGGGTCACAACAGACGGGATCAAACGGCTCAAACAGGCGCTGCCCTACTGCAACGTCAGACTGTATTGAATCGACGGCGCGGGCCGGACCCGGCTCACCCTTCGCCATTGGCGACGAAGCGATATCCGGCTCCGCGGACGCTCAGGAAGTGTTTGGGCCGCGCGGGATCTTCCTCGAAATACTTTCGCAAGTTGACAATGAAGTTGTCCACCGTGCGCGTGGTGGGCATGTGCGAGAGTCCCCACACGTGCTCGAGCAATTCGGCCCGCGTGACCACCGAGCCCTCGTTCTCGGCGAAATAGCGGAGCAGTTTCATTTCCGTGTGGGTCAACCGCAAGGGCTCGTCGGCGACCGTGACGGTAAACGTGTCGAAATTGACCTGCGCTCGCCCGAACGAATAGACGGCTCCCACTTCCTTGCCGCCGGGCCGTGAGCTGGCCTTGGTGCGGCGCGCGAGCAGGTTGCGGGTCATGCTGAGCAATTCTTCCAGTTCGAAGGGTTTTTGCAGGTACTGATCGGCGCCGACGTCGTAGCCGCGAATCCGATCTTCGACCAGCGTGCGGGCGCTGAGCATCAGCACGGGCACGTCGTTGCCTCGCTCGCGCAGGGCCTCGCACACCGCGTAACCGCTCATGCCGGGCAACATCAGGTCCAGGATCATCAAATCGACGCCGTGCGGGTTCTCGTCGAACAGTTTCAGCGCCGAGGGTCCGTCTTCAGTCGTCGTGACCTCGTAGCCCTCGGCTTCCAGGTTGTACTTGATGCCGAATGCCAGGTGCTGTTCGTCTTCGACTACCAGGATGTGCTTCATGGATGTTTCACCTCGCATCGCGCGCGCCAGCGACCGGGAATCTAACGCAGAGCTTGCTCCCGATCGACGATTGTGGCGAGGTCGGCAGGCGCGTTGGGCGCGGGGGGACGATGAGCCGGCAATTGAACCTCAAAAACGGTGCCCGTGTGACCGGCCCTGTCGCGAACGACGATCCGGCCGTGCAGACGCCTGACCAACGTGCGGACGATGAACAGTCCCAGGCCCGTGCCCGCGCGCGAGCGTTCCAGTTCGCTGCCCAAGCGCACGAAGCGGCCGAAGATCTTGCGCCGCAGCTTGGCCGGAATGCCGTGCCCGTTGTCGACGATGCGAGTCACAATCGTCGCTTCGCCGCTGAATTGCGAATCCACTTCGACGACGGGCTCGGAGCCGCCGTACTTGATGGCGTTGTCGATCAAGTTGCGAAACACCATTTCGATGTCGATCTGCCGAGCCTGCACGATGGCCGGCGTAACGGCCAGGCGAACCGTGTCGGTCGGCAAGTGGTAGCGAACGCAAACCGTTTCCGCGCAGTTGCGCAGCACGCTCGACAGTTCGACGTCGGCCATGTCGGTCTCGATCGGTTGTTGATCGAGCTGGGCGGCGTCGAGCATGTGATTGATGAGCATATCGAGCCGCTCGACGTCGGCGAGCATGAAGCGATAGAAGTTCGCCTGCTGCTCTTCGGTCACGCTACGGCGGGCGAGCGTTTGCAGGTACAGCTTGAGCGACGCGATGGGAGACTTCAATTCGTGGCTCACGCTGTCCATGAAATTCGATTGGCGCTGATTGAGCCGGATGCCCTTGATCGAAATCAGCAGGTATAGCACCACGCCCACCAGTACCAGCACGAGAAAGCTAGTGCCGACCACAAGCATCACCCAGAACAGGGCCGATTGCTCGACCTCGCGCAGAATCAGGATGACCCAGCCGACAATCAGCGCGACGACCAATATGATCATCACGACCGCCAACGTGATCGGCCAGCCATACGAGGTACGCATCGAATTACCTGATGGGCATGCTTATGGGCCTGGAATCTTGAGCCTAACGCCCCGTGGGGGAGCGTCAAGTGCCGCGCCCGCTGGCCCCTTCGTGCAGCAGCGCGCGTGGGTTGCTCAATCATACGGCCCGGACCGTCGGCAGACTTTTTAACCCAGTGGCACGTTGAGTGCACATCGGGCCCCGCCGCGGCGGTCCGAACGAGGCTGTCTGCAATTCGTAACCATGCAAGACTTCAACAACGCGGCACTTACGGCATGGATCGAGATCGAGCGCAAGGATCTCGCCGCTAAGAACTGACATTGTAAAAATTGGAAAAAACGAGCACGATATTGCACTCTCGACATCGCCAACAGAGGGTGACCGGCGCCGATTAGGCGCCACGCGTCGCTTCCCGACAGTGCACCGCGGGTTCGGCAGGAGGCTGAACCCACAACGGAAGCGACGCCACGCTCTCTTGCACGCTGTTCGACAGGGAGGTCGTTCGAGCGCTCGCACCGCAAGGCATTGCGTCCTGGGGACGGTTGCGCTGGGGGTCCGGGCGGAAACGGCCCGGTCCCGACGGTTCGGACCGCGCGCTGCGCGCGAAGGAAGACTGCCGACAGGGAATGTCCGCGGGGGCGATTTTTTCCACGGAGGGAATCTATGGTGTCGGTGCAGATTCTGGCGCTGAGCATCGCGCTTGCTGGCGGTGGCGAGACAGTGCTGTTGGATTTCCATGCCCCCTGGTGCGCACCGTGTCGGTCGATGGAAGCCACGGTGGCCCAAATCGAACAGGCCGGCTATCCGGTGCGCAAGATCAACGTCGATCGCCAGCCAAGGGTCGCGGCGCAATACAATGTCAGCTCCATCCCTTGTTTCGTGCTGGTGGTCGACGGCAAGGAGGCAGGCCGGCTAACCGGAGCCGCCAGCCGCGCGGAGCTCGCGGCGCTATTCGCCCAGGCCCGCAAGGGGCCCAATGCCTCGCGCGAAATCGCCCGCGCGCAGTCGCCCGATCCCGAGGTGCGAGTGGTGGCCATGCCGGGCGAAGCAGATCGCAATCCGTTCACGCCGGCGCGTTCTGCGCAGCCCCCGGCGGGCGTTGCCGCCGGGTCCGAGCGTTCGGGGTTTGGCGCGGCAGTCACCTCGCAAGACCTGATTGCGGCCAGCGTCCGTTTGACGATTGCGGATCCGAAGGGAAATTCCTACGGGTCTGGCACGATCATTGACTCTCGGATGGGCGAAGCGCTGGTGCTGACGTGCGGCCACATCTTTCGCGATTCGCAAGGCAAGGGTCAGATCGCGGTCGATCTGTTTGGACCCCAGGCGGCCCAAAAACTGCCCGGCCGGCTGGTGAGTTACGATTTGAAGAACGACGTCGCGCTGGTGAGCATTCGCCCGGGAGTGCCGCTGCAAGTGGCGGCCGTCGCGCCCAAGGGATATCGCATCGCGAAGGGGGACCGGGTAACTACCGTGGGTTGCAACAACGGCGGCGCGGCGACGGCGCTGGAGACGAAGATCACGGCGATCGATAAATTCCTCGGACCACCCAACGTGCAAGTTGCCGGGCTGCCCGTGCAAGGGCGCAGCGGCGGCGGACTGTTTGCAGCCGATGGCCAGGTGATCGGCGTCTGTAACGCCGCCGATCCTACCGACAACGAGGGACTTTACGCTGCCTTGGCCTCGATCCATAGCCAGCTCGACCAGGCCCGATTGTCGGCCGTTTACGAACGCCCGCGCGCTCGTCCGGCCGTTGCTCTTGCCTCCGCGACCGAGTTGCCCGGCCCAGGCGAAGAGCCGAGACTCATTTCGAGCCGATCCGCTCAGGGAAGCACCCCGGCGCAGTTTGAACCGCGAGTCGACGGCATGGCTGCGCTCGACGAGTCGCAGCGAGTTGCTCTGGCCGAAGTACAAAAACGGGGCGACGGAGCCGAAGTGATCTGCATCGTTCGCTCGCTGGGGGACCCCAGGGCCAAGAGCGAGGTGATCAAGTTGGATCGGGCTTCCTCGGACTTTTTGAAGCAATTGGCGACAGACCGCCAGGCCCAGGAAGCGCGGCATCTGACATCGCTCCAAAAGCGGCGCGGACAAGGCAACGCGGCGAGCGAAAACCTGCCGTTGCTCCCCCGCGCAAGATCGCGTTAGACAGCCCTAGCGCCGCAAAAAATCGGATTGAACCGCGGCGGCATGCCAGGTCACTTTGGCCCCCGAGGGGTTGAAGTGACCTATATTTTTAGGATGATGCGCAGCAGGCGCTGGCGCGATCCCCAACCCTGCCATCCGTTCGAGCGTCCGATGAAGTTGTTTTGCGTGCGTCACGGCGAAACCTTTTACAATCTTGCGGGCCGAATTCAGGGCCAATCGGACAGCGAGCTATCGCCGCGCGGACTCCGCCAGTGCCAGGCCGTGGCCGAACGATTGGGGACGCTCGAAATCGACGCCGTCATCGCCAGCCCGTTGGTCCGCGCGCTGGCCACCGCCCAGTTGATTGCCGAGCGGCTGAAGCTGAGCGTGCAAATCGAGCCGCGGCTGTCGGAAATCAACGCGGGCATTTTCCAGGGACATGCGTGGGAGGAAATCGATCGGCTGTTCCCGGCCGAATCGGTGCAATGGCGAAGCCAGGACCCTGATTTTCGGATCCCCGGCGGAGAATCGCGGCGCGATATCATGTTGCGTACCGCGGAGGCGTTTTACGCGATCCGCGAAGCAGGTTACCGCCAGGCCATCGTCGTGGCGCACGGCGGGTCGCTGTCGGCCGCGTTCAAATCCCTGTTGGCAATTCCCGCCGAGCGCAGCCCCTTCGTGCTTGCCAACGGGTCGATCAGCACGGTGCAGTGGGAAAAAGACTTCAAGCTGCTGTCGCTCAACGAGACCGATCACTTGAGCGGCGCGAGCTCCGGCGGCGGAGACCTGTGAGCCGCGATCTTTCGCCCGCTCCAGGGTCAAGCGAGCCACGCTTCATTTTCGCGATTGCAGCTTCGGATCGAGTTCGAAAATCGCTTCGATTTCGGTCGTGATATTGCCGGGCAGCGAGCCCATCCCGACGGCGCTTCGGGCCGCGACGCCACGCTCTTCGCCCCACAGGTCGCGAAACAATTCGCTGCAGCCGTTGATGACTTGCGGGTGCTGGGCGAAATCGGGAGTGCAATTGACCATCCCCAAGACCTTGACCACTCGCACTATGTGGTCGAGCGTGCCGAAGTGGTCGCGCAGGGTGGCCAGAATTGCCAGCCCCGTTTGCCGCGCGGCCTGCACGCCCGCCTGCAGATCGACGTCGGCTCCCACGCGTCCGACCATCATCGTCTTGTCGCTCTTCAAGGGTCCGTGGCCGGAGACGTACGCCATGTTGCCAGACACGACCACCGGCTTGTAAACGCCGGCCGGCTTGGGCACGGGGGGGAGTTGCAAAGCCAGTTCGGCCAGGCGCGCTTCAGCGTTCATCGTGGTATTGCTCCTTCACGTGTGGTTGATTGCAAGCGATCGTGTAAAGTCCGTGAAAATTCCTCGGGTGCCACGCTTGCGCTTCGCAAGCATGCGAGTTTCCATCGTTAGGAGCATGCTCACGAAGCGTGAGCCATGGCACACTTCGGCGCGCTCCAGCGTTCATCGTCGTTTCGCACCTTCTTAGCGCCCGCCCGCTTTTTTCATCGTGCCGCGCAAAACGATGTTGTCGAAGTTGCCCAAATCGTCGAAGGCGCCGATGCCGATCTGGCCCGAAGCGAACGTATCGTCGCTGGCTTCCATCGCGGCGCGCTTCATGTCGTCAAAAAAGACTTCCACGTCCCCGTCGCCCGCGCTGCGCGCGATCCGCACTTTGTGCCAGGCGTCGTCCCAGCGCGTCCCTGGAGTGGTTTCAGTCGAGATCTTCGCTCGGGGCGCGCCGTTCACGATGAAGATTTGATTGGCGTGATCGTCGGTCTTTTTGCCGAAGTGCACGTAGTAGTAATGCGCCGGATCCTGGTAGCCAAAAACCAGCACCATGCTGCGGTGATCGTAATCCTTGACCGTGCTTTGCAGCTCGACGTCGAGCACGAAGTCGCCGACGATGACGTCCTTGAGCAGCGCGATATTGACCGGGCTGCGATACGGCGGCTTGTACTGGCTTTGCTGAAACAAGCTGTAGACCTTGCCCCGCGGCGTGTCGACCACTCGCCAGGCCTGGCCGTCGAACGGCTGCCAGCGGGCCGCGCCGTTGTCAAAATCCTCCGTGAGCAAAAGCGGCAATTCCGCGGCCAAAGCCGGGCCGGCGGCCACAAGCGCGATCGCTATCGCCAGAAACGCGGCCAGTCGGTTTTTTCCGCGGATGTTCATGATGTTCGTCTTTACTCGATGACTTTCGTCAGCGCGTACTCGACGATACCCCGCGCGCCGGCCGACTTCAAGCGGGGGATGATATTGCGCACGATCGATTCGTCGAGGATCGTGTTGACGTCGACCCAGCGCTCGTCGGCCAGGCTCGAAACCGTCGGCTGCTGCAATGCCGGAAGCAGCGAAAGCACCTGCTGCAACCGTTCGCGCGGCACGTTCATCATCAGGCCGACTTTCCCCTCGGCCGCCATCGCGCCGCGCAACATCAATGCCATGTCGTCGATCTTCTGTCGTTTCCAGGGGTCGGCATAAGCGCCGTGATTGGCGATGAAACGGGGAGTGCTGGTCAGCACTTCGTCGAGGATTCGCAATTGATTGGCGCGCAGCGAGCTGCCCGTTTCGGTGACTTCGACGATCGCGTCGGCCAGTTTCGGCGGCTTCACTTCCGTGGCGCCCCAACTGAACTCGACCTTGGCGCGCACGCCGTGCCGAGCAAGATAGCGCTCGGTCAGGCCGACCGCCTCGGTGGCGATGCGCTTGCCTTCCAGGTCCTTGACGCTGCGAAACGGCGAACCTTCCGGCACGCACAACACCCACCGCACGGGCCGCCGGCTGACTTTTGAAAATACCAGCTCCGCCACTTCGTGCACGTCGGAACCATTCTCCATGATCCAGTCGTAACCGGTCAGTCCGGCGTCGAGCACTCCGTTCTCGACGTAGCGCGCCATTTCCTGCGCGCGGATCAGCATGCACTCGATTTCGTCGTCGTCGATCGTGGGGAAATAGCTGCGCGAGTTGAACGTGATTTTGTAGCCCGCCCGGCGAAACAACTCGCCGGTGGCTTCCTGCAGGCTGCCGGCGGGGATGCCGAGCTTCAATAAATTTGACATGGCCGGGTCTTCCGCGCGTGGCGCGTGAGGTGGGAACTACTTCTTCTTGTAGACTTCTTGGGGATCGAACACGCGCTGGCCGACGACGGTGAGTCCCGCGGGCGTGACCTGGCGAAAGAAACAGCTCGCATAGCCTTCGTGGCAGGCCGCGCCGCCGATCTGGTCCACCTTGAGCAGAATGGTGTCGGCGTCGCAATCCAAATAGATGGCCTTCACCTGCTGCACGTTGCCGCTCTCTTCGCCCTTGCGCCACAGTTTGTTGCGGCTGCGGCTGAAGTACACGGCGCGGCCCGTGGACAGAGTTTCGTTGTAGCTGTCCTGGTTCATGTAGGCCAGCATCAGGACCTGGCCGGTCGCGGCGTCCTGGGCGATGGCCGGCAGCAGTCCGTCGCCCTTGGAGAAGTCGGGCGCGGCGGTGTTATCGGGGTTCACGAAAAGTGCTCCTAACCTGGCACGGCGAGGCGCCTGCAAATGGCGCGCACGTGGAAACCACCCAGCATAATCGGCCTGGTAACCCGATGCCAGGGCTCGACGAGCTTCGGCAAGAAGCTAGAAAAGCTGGCGACGGCAATCGCGCTTCATAGGCCCACTACAACTCTTGTCGGCGGCATGGTAGCCTACCGATCACGCCAGCGATGGCGGCCGGGGTTACAGATACGCTCTGGTCCCTTGGCGATTTGCTCGAAAGGAGTCATTCGTGACTACACTCATCGAAGGTTTGCCCGGACTCAAAGCCGCAACATTCTCGACGATCCTGGCCGATCCGCCGTGGCGATTCCAGAACAGCACGGGTAAGGTTGCCCCCGAACATAAGCGGCTCCGCCGATACGCCACGATGTCCTTCGGTGAGATCCGCGAAATGCCCGTTGGGCTACACGCGACAGAAGAGAGTCATTTGTATCTGTGGTGCCCAAATGCGTTGCTTGAAGAAGGCCTGTCCGTCATGCGGGCCTGGGGATTCACCTACAAAACCAACATCGTCTGGTACAAGATCCGAAAGGATGGCGGTCCTGACGGTCGTGGCGTGGGCTTCTACTTCCGCAACGTGACCGAACTATTACTATTCGGCACGCGAGGCAAACTGCGCACGCTCAAGCCCGGCAGAACGCAGGTCAACTTGCTGCGGACTCGCAAGCAAGAGCACTCCCGCAAGCCCAATGAGGTCTATGACATCATCGAGGCCTGTAGTCCGAGTCCATACCTGGAGCTGTTTGCCCGGGAGCGGCGCAAAGGATGGGTTCAATGGGGCGACGAGTTGGATACCTACTTGCACACGCGACCTGTCTATAAGGCGTATAATGGGCACGCGATGCCGCTAGCCAAGACTTTCTAGCGATTGGCATCAAAACACGCCTTGCGAATTCCAACTAGCAGTAGGGGCCAGCCGCCTGCGCAACTTGAAACACGCGCCCCCGGCCGGGCCGCGGCGCAGGCAATCCGTTTCGGCACCAGGTGGTTGTGCATGCCCGGCCGGACTAGATTATAGACGTTGGTCGTGCTCGCCAGGCTCGCTCCGTCCGGCCAGCGATTTGCTTTCGATCATTCGCCTACCATCGGAGAGACAACGATGTTCCGCCGGACTCGCCCATCAATCCTCAAGCGTCGGCTGGCGATCGTCTCGTTGTTCGTGCTCTCGGTGCTCGTCGTCGCTCCGCTGCGAGGCGAAGATCAGTTCGAGCCCGTGCGTCAGCGCATTGCCAAGGCGCTGACAGATACGAACGTTCCGTCGATCGCCGTGGCCGTGGCCCGCGAGGGCATGATCGTGTGGGAGCAGGGGTTTGGCTGGGCGGATCGCGAGAACCGCGTGCCAGCCAGCGAACACACGCTGTACTCGCTGGCTTCGATCTCGAAGCCGATCACGGCTACCGGGCTGATGGTGCTCAAGGAGCGCGGCAAGCTCGATTTGGATAAGCCGGCCAACGACTACCTGGGCGATGTCAAATTGCGGGTGCGCGTAGGCGATCCGGCCGAAGCCACGTTGCGCCGCGTGGCCAATCACACGGCCGGCCTGCCGCTGCACTATCAATTCTTTTATGCCGACGAGTCGTACCGCGCCCCCGCGCGCGACGAGACGATTCGACGTTACGGCAACCTGGTAACCGCGCCCGGCGAGCGCTTTCAATACAGCAACCTCGGCTACGGCGTGCTCGATTACGTAATCGAGCGCGCGGGCGGCCGGAAGTTCGCCGACGTGATGCGAGAAGAAGTTTTCCTGCCGCTGGGGATGACGCACACGTCGGTCGACGTCGGCCCCGGTCTCGAACCGCATCAGGCGATCCGCTACACGCCCGAGGGCCGGCGCATTCCGTTCTACGATTTCGATCATCCCGGCGCGTCGGCCGTCTTCGCCAGTGCGCACGACCTGGTTCGCTTCGCCATGTTCCACATGAAAGAGCACCTGGCGGACCAGCGGCCGATCCTTTCCGACGCGGCGATCGACGAGATGCAGGTGGCCACTGCGCATTCGCCGGGCGGCGGCGGGTACGGCGTCGGTTGGGGAGTGAATGACGCGAACCGCGGGTATCATTCGATCCAGCACTCGGGCGGCATGCCCGGGGTATCCACTCTGTGTTCGTTCGTGCCGTCCCAGCGCGTGGCCGTTGTGGTGCTGTGCAATACGGGCAGTCCGCTGGTGGGATACCTGAACGACATGATCTACAAGATCGTGTTGCCCGAGCGAAAAGCCGAAGGCGGGTCGAGCACGAAGGGGTCGCCCGATAGCGCCA
The DNA here is from genome assembly GCA_041497975.1 of Planctomycetia bacterium. Lineage (GTDB taxonomy): Bacteria > Planctomycetota > Planctomycetia > Pirellulales > PALSA-1355 > PALSA-1355. Next base: position 14,719 of record JBGQHN010000012.1, read on the forward strand.
GCAACGAACCGCCACCGAGGTCCCAATTGTTGGGGCGCTGGAAGGGATCGCTTTCGACCTACAAAAACGACGTGCCGCTGGTGCTGTCGATCAAAGCCCTGGATGACGCGCGCGTCAAGCTCGGCAAACAACTGGAAACGCTGCTGAGCGACGCGACCTACTCGGGCGGATATCTGCGGGGCCGTTTTGCCGGCGAAATCGACTACGACGACGCGCGCGGCCGTGGGTATCAATTGCAATTGGAGCTCAAGTTGCGCGACGGCGTGCTCAACGGACCGCTGATCGTCACGACCTTGCCCGACGGACGCGGCAGTTCGGCCACCTCGCACTGGGTGAATCTGAAGCGAGAATCTGGTCCGTCGGAGTCTCAGCCCGCAACGACAGCGCCGGCGGGCGGTTAGCTTTCCGCGGCGCGCCGCCGCAAGGCGCTACAAGCGGTTTCAAAACCGTCTCGGAGAGGGGGACAGTCCCATTTTGCTCCGAGGACTGCGCAAAACTGGGACAGTCCCCGACGGTTTTGAAACCAGTTCTAGCCATTGCCATGGCTTTGATCTTCCGTCGTGGCTGCTTGGCTGCGGGCCAGTGGTGTCATTACAATAGAAGGCCGCGGCGAACGCTCGCGCCGGTTCGATCACCCCACAAGCCCGCCTCACCCGTCCCGAGCCACGCATGATGGACGTCATCGGCCCATTGCGGCGTTCACTTGGCATCGTTTTGGTTGCCTGGGGCGCGATGCTCACCGTATCGGCCGCCGAACAGCCCGCGGGAGTGCCGGCCGAATCGGTTACGAAACCGGATTATGCGCGCGATATTCAGCCGCTGTTCGAAAAGCATTGCTACGCCTGCCACGGGGCGAAGAAACAAGAGGCCGGCCTGCGGCTCGACCAGCGCTCCGCGGCGCTCGAGGGCGGTGAGCTGGGCAGCGACATCCTGCCCGGCCGGAGCGCCGAAAGCCGCCTATGGGCGGCGATTGCCGGCACGAGCGACGAAGTTTCGCGGATGCCCGCGAAAAGCGAGCCGTTGTCGGCGGCCGAAATCGCGCTGGTGAAGTCGTGGATCGACCAGGGGGCGCCATGGCCCGAGACTGCGCCGGCGACCGTTAAAGACCCGCGCAAGCATTGGGCGTTTCAAGCGCCGGTCCGTCCGGCCGTTCCGCCTGTGCGGAATGCGGCCTGGGCCGAAAACGACGTCGATCGATTTATCCTCGCGCGATTGGAAGCCAAGCAGCTCGCGCCCTCGCGGCCGGCCGACAAGGTCACGCTCTTGCGACGAATGAGCTTGGACTTGATCGGTCTGCCGCCGACGATCGCCGAGGTCGACGCCTTCCTGGCCGATGGCAGCCCCAATGCGTACGAAAAGCAAGTCGAGCGGCTGCTGGCCTCTCCGCATTATGGCGAGCGGTGGGGGCGGCACTGGCTCGACGCGGCCCGATATGCCGACTCTGACGGTTTTGAAAAAGACAAATCGCGCAACGTGTGGATGTATCGCGATTGGGTGATCGGGGCCATCAACCGCGACTTGCCGTACGACCGGTTCATCGTCGAACAATTGGCCGGCGACCAGTTGCCCGGCGCCACGCAAGACGGGCGCGTCGCCACCGGTTTCCTGCGCAACTCGATGCTCAACGAGGAAGGAGGCATCGATCCCGAACAGTTCCGCATGGAGGCGATGTTCGATCGCATGGATGCGTTGGGCAAGAGCGTGTTGGGGCTCACGATCCAGTGTTGCCAATGCCACAACCACAAGTTCGATCCGCTCACGCAGGAAGAATACTACCGGCTACTGGCGTTCCTCAACAACGATCACGAATCGCAGGCCACGGTTTACACGCCCGAAGAGCTCATGGCCCGCGATGAACTTCTGCGCGCCATGCGCGGGCTCGAGGCGGAATTGCAGCGCAGCTCGCCCGACTGGCCCGACAGGATGGCCGCTTGGGAAGAGCAGCTTCCCGCCGGACCCGAGTGGGAAGTGCTGGTGCCCGAGGTGTACGAAGACTCTGGAGGCGGAGCCAAGCTGAGTTTGTTGCCGGACAACTCGATGCTCTGCGCCGGCTATGCGCCGACTCGGGCCACGTTTCGCGTCGTCGCAAAGACCCGGCTCGCGAGCGTCTCGGCCGTGCGGCTCGAATTGCTCACCGATCCCAACCTGCCGCGCGGCGGGCCGGGCCGCTCGTTCAAGGGAACCTGCGCGCTGACGCAAATCAAGGTCGAAGCCAGGCCCGCCGAGGGCGACGGCAAGAACGACGAAAGCAAGATCAAGGCAGCGACCGCCGACTTTGAGCAAGACGAATCGCCGCTGGAAGCGAATTTTGACGACCGCTCGGGCAAGAAGCGGATCGTCGGCCCCGTGGCACTGGCCATCGACGGTAAGGACGAAACGGCCTGGGGAATCGACGCGGGCGCCGGCCGCCGCAACCAGGACCGCAAGGCGGTTTTTCAACTGGAAAAGCCGATCGAATTCGCGCCGGGCGCCGTGCTGACAGTTTCGCTCGTGCAGAATCACGGCGGTTGGAACAGCGACGACCATCAGAACAATCTGCTCGGCCGCTTTCGAATCTCGGTCACGTCGGCCCAGGAAAACCTGGCGGCCGATCCGCTGCCCAAGCGCGTCCGCGAGATTCTGTCCATCGAGCGCGCGTCGCGCAGCCAGGCTCAGAACGCCGAAGTGTTTGCCTATTGGCGCTCCACCTTGCCCGAGTGGAAGGAGGTCAACGAGCGCATCGAAGCGCAGTGGCGTCGTTGGCCGGCCGGCACCACGGCCTTGGTCTTGCAATCGCGCGGCGCGCCGCGCGAAACTCGCATGCTCAAGCGGGGTGATTTCCTGAAGCCCCAGAACGCGGTGACGCCCGGCGTGCCGGCGATCTTGCACCCGCTGCCCCCCGGAGCGCTCGAGCCCGGGGCGCAGCCGTCACGGCTGACGCTAGCGCGGTGGCTGACCGATCGAGCCAGTCCCACGACCGCGCGGGTTGCCGTGAATCGCATTTGGCAGGCGTATTTCGGCACCGGCATCGTGAGCACGAGCGAAGATTTCGGCGTCCAGAGCGAACCGCCCAGTCACGGAGGACTGCTCGATTGGCTGGCTTGCGAGTTCATGGATCGCGGTTGGAGCATGAAGGCCATGCACCGGCTGATCGTGCATTCGGCCACGTATCGACAAAGTTCCCGAGTCACGCCCGAGTCGTACGCGCGCGACCAATATAATCGTTTGCTGGCCCGTGGCCCGCGGTTCCGCGTGGAAGGCGAAATCGTGCGCGACATCGCCTTGGCGGCCAGCGGGCGGTTGAATGCCAAGGTGGGCGGGCCGAGCATTTTTGCGCCGATCCCCGAAAGCTTGTTGGCGCTCAGCTACGCGCCATTGACCTGGAACGCCGAAACGGGTCCCGATCGCTATCGGCGGGCGCTCTATACGTTCCGCCGCCGATCGCTGCCGTACCCGGCATTGCAGAATTTCGACACGCCCAACGCCGATTCGTCTTGCGTCCGCCGCCAACGGTCGAACACACCACTGCAGGCTCTGACCACGCTCAATGAAGTGATCTTCACCGAGTGCGCGCGGGCCTTGGCGCATCGGACGCTCGAATCGTCCGGCCCCAACGACGTCGATCGCGTTACGTTTGCCTTTCGCTCGTGCCTTGCTCGACGGCCGACCGACGAGGAGTGTCGAGCGTTAGTCGCCCTGGTCGACAGGCAACGCGCGCGGATTGCCGACGGTTGGACCAACGCCCGCGAGATCGCGACCGGCAAGAACGAACTGCCCGACAACTTGCCCCCGGGCGCCACGCCGGCCCAGTTGGCGGCTTATACGGTCCTGGCCCGCGTCATTTTGAATCTCGACGAAACGATCACCAAGGAATAGCCGGCCCCAAGCGGGGCGGACACGCCGATGAACTCTATTAACCTCTTGCAACGGCACGTCTCGCGGCGCTGGTTCTTCGAACAGTGCGGTGTCGCGCTGGGCGCCATGGCCTTTGGCTCGCTAGTTGACGACGGGAGCGCGCGGGCCGCTTCGGCGGATGGCGCCGGCCCCTCGAGCAAGCGACCCCATCACGCGGCGCGGGCGAAGCACGTCATCTTTCTGTTCCAGGCCGGGGCTCCCAGCCACCTGGACTTGTTCGACTACAAGCCGCAATTGGAAAAATACGGCGGACAACTGCCTCCGGCCGAGTTGCTCAAAGGCTATCGAGCCGCGTTCATCAATCCCAACTCGACCTTGCTTGCGCCAAAGTTCAAGTTCGCCAGGCATGGCCAGACCGGAGCCGAGCTGGCCGAGTTGCTGCCGCACCTGGCCACCGTGGTCGACGACATTGCCATCGTTCGCTCCCTGGTCACCGACGCCTTCAACCACGCGCCGGGACAGATCATGATGAACACCGGCTCGCAACAGTTCGGCCGGCCCAGCATCGGCGCGTGGACCACGTACGGCCTGGGCAGCGAGTCGCGCGACTTGCCGGGCTTTGTCGTGTTGAACTCGGCCAAAAAGGGCACGAGCGGCGGATCTTCGAACTGGGGCTGCGGCTTTCTCCCCACCGTTTACCAGGGCGTGCCCTTTCGCAGCCAGGGCGATCCGGTGCTGTTTCTCTCCAATCCGCCGGGCATTGACGAGCGGACCCAGCGCGATTCGCTGGACACGCTTCGCGAGCTCAACTCCATGCGGCTGGACGTGGTGGGCGACCCGGAGATCGCGACGCGCATCAACTCCTTTGAGCTGGCCTACAAGATGCAAACCAGCGCGCCGGACCTGATGGATATTTCACGCGAGTCGAAAGAGACGCTCGACATGTACGGCGCCGAGCCCGGCAAGCCCTCGTACGCCAACAACTGCCTGCTCGCGCGCCGGCTGGTCGAGCGCGGCGTGCGCTTCGTGCAGTTGTTTCACGAGGCCTGGGACCATCACGGCGGCCTGGTCGCGGGTCTCAAGGAACAAACGGCCCAAACCGACAGGGCCTCGGCGGCGCTGGTGCGCGATCTCAAACAGCGCGGCCTGCTGGACGAGACGCTGGTCATCTGGGGCGGCGAGTTTGGCCGCACGCCGATGGTGCAAGGGGGCAACGACGGCCGCGATCATCATCCCAACGCCTTTACGATGTGGCTGGCCGGCGGCGGCGTCAAGCGCGGCATCACGCTGGGCGAATCCGACGAGTTCGGCTTCAATGCCGTGACCGACCGCGTCCATGTCCACGACTTGCACGCCACGATCCTGCACTTGCTCGGTTTCGAACATACGCGGCTCACCTATCGCTTCCAAGGCCGCGACTTCCGCTTGACTGACGTCGAAGGCGAGGTCGTCACGAAGCTGCTGGCGTAGAGGGGCCGTCGACTGTCGCCACGTTTAACGGCCGAACGACAGAGTTGAAGCTTCTCAACCGGCGCTGGCCTGCGCCGCGTATTGATCGGACCAGGCAAGCAGGTTTTCCAGGCCCTTGCGGTGGCAAAAATCGCCCAGCGTTTCGCCGTGCTCGCGCTCCTGCTTGAAATAGGCCAGCACGGGCACGATCGTCGGCACGATGTCGGCCGCCGGCACCATGTCCTTGTAGATGAAGTTCAAGCGATCGCCCAGCAGGCGGCCGCCGACCAGTAGCGTGTATCGACCCGCCGCTTTGCCCACCAGGCCGATATCGCAATTGTAGGGGCGGGCGCAGCCGTTTGGGCAGCCGGTCATGCGCAGCGTGAATCGTTCGCGCGACAGGCCCAGCTTGGCCAGTTCGACTTCCAATTGATCGATGATGCCAGGCAGGGCCCGCTCGCTCTCGGTGATGGCCAGGCCGCAGGTGGGCCAGGCGACGCAAGCCATCGACCAACGGCGGACGGCCGAGATTTCGTCGTGCAACTTGACGCCATGGTCGCGGAGGATGTGCTCGAGCGGTTCGCGGTCCGCGGGGTCCAGGTCGCAGAACAGCATGCTTTGATGCGAAGTTAACCGAATCGGCGGCTTGAGCGTGGTGCATATCAGGCGCAGGGCCGTCTTGAGCAGAAGTTGGTCCTCATCGTGAATGCGGCCATTTTCGACGTTGAGACCGTAGAACAGCTTTCCATTACCCTGCTCGTGCCAGCCAATGTGATCGTCAAAGCCGTGGACGTCGTCGGGATGGGGATCGGCGAGCGGCCGGCCGTAGTATTCCTCGACCTTGGCTTTGAACTTGGGCAGACCCCAATTGTGAATCAGATATTTCAGACGCGCCACCTTGCGGTCTGACCGATTGCCGAAATCGCGCTGCACCTTGATGATGGCGGTGGCCACGGTCACGACTTCATCGGTGTTGATAAACGCCATCCGCCGGGCGACCGCGGGAAAGGTTTTTTCGGCGCTGGGGGTGACTCCCATGCCGCCGCCGACAAGCACGTTGTAGCCGATGATCGTGTCGCCCTCGACGACGGCCATCAGGCCCAAATCGTTGGCATATAAATCGACGCAATTGTCGCCGGCCAGGCCGATGGCGGTCTTGAACTTGCGCGGCAAGTACGTAGGTCCGTAGATCGGCTCGATTTCGTGGCCGTTCGGGCCGCCCCCGACCAAGGTCTCTTCGCCACTGGCCGGATCGGTCAGCCATAGTTCGTGATACGCCCGAGTCTGCGGGCACAGATGCACGGCCAGCCGGTCGGCCAGTGCTTGCAGTTGGGCCCGCACGCGGTCGGCCAGCGGCGCCGGACAGCACATGATGTTACGCTCGACGTCGCCGCAGGCCGCTAACGTCGAGAGCTGGATCTCGTTAATGCGGTGAATCGCCTGCCACAGATCGCGCTTCAAGACGCCGTGCAACTGCAGCCCCTGGCGGCTGGTGATCCGCAACGTCGTGTTGCCGACCTCGTCGCACAAGTCGAGCTCGGCCAACAGTTGCTCACTCGTCAATTTTCCGCCGGGAATCTTGGTGCGGAGCATGAACGAATAGGCCTTGATCGACTTGCCTTTGCCCCCTTCGACACGACCAGCGGCCCGCGCGTCGCGGTCGTCCTGCTGATACGTGCCATGATGCTTGAGCAACTGAATGCTGGCCTTGCCAAAAAAGTCGTTCGCGTCGCGCAATTCCGCGCCGATGTCGCCGCGCAGGTAATCGCTTTGGATCTTGAGGACTTCGACAGGGTTCAGTTTCGGTTCGTCGGACATGGCTGGAAAATGAACGCCAAAGAAGGAGAGAGGGGTAACGGGTCAGGCAATGGTCACAATGATTAGCATCATTGTAATATATATGCGTGAGCACTGCCGGTGTCAAACAGAATATAGCGGGACACGCCGAGCGGCACCACGCCGGTTCAGCCCAGCGTTTACCAGCGGACGCTCGACACTCCAGCGGGCTAAACGGCAATGGTCGATGGTCAATCGCTGGGCTAGAATGCTGCCTCGCGCGATACCGTCGGCTAGCAGGCCGTTGAAAAATGGGACTGGCTCCGAGCCAGATCGCCCAAACGGGTGAAAAACCATGTCCGCGAGGTGCCTGTCCCAATTTTTCAACAGGCAGTTCGGCGATAGAAAGGTTCAACGTGTCGGCCACCATCCTTGATGGCAAGAAACTGGCCAGGCAAATTCGTGACGAGCTGCGCGACGAAGTAGCGGACTTCATCCAGAATAACGGCGAGGTTCCGACCCTGGCCGCCGTCCTTGTCGGCAATGATCCGGCCAGCGAGGTCTATGTGCGCAACAAGGTGACTGGCTGCGAACAAGTGGGCATGCAGAGCCGCCTGTTCCGATTGGGGGCCGATATACCGCAAGACGAGTTGCTGGGGCTCATCGCCAGGCTGAACAAGGCCAAGGACGAGCCGATCCACGGCATTCTCGTGCAACTGCCCTTGCCGGCGCACATCGAGGTTACCAAGGTGTTGCACGCCGTCAGTCCACTCAAGGACGTGGACGGATTTCATCCGGAAAATGTGGGCCGAATGGTGCAGGGCAACCCGCGATTCTTGCCGTGCACGCCTTTTGGCATTCAACAACTGCTGGTGCGCAACGGCATCGAAATCGCGGGGCGCCATGTGGTCGTGGTTGGGCGCAGCGAAACCGTCGGCAAGCCAATGGCGATGATGCTTATGCAACGTGGCCCCGGCGGCGACGCCACAGTGACGGTCTGCCACAGCAAGACGCGCAACGTTCCCGAGATTACCCGGCAGGCCGATATTCTGATCGTCGCCATCGGCCGGCCGCGATTCATCAAGGCCGAGATGGTCAAGCCGGGCGCGGTGGTGGTCGACGTGGGCATTCATCGCACGGAAAACGGTCTGGTCGGCGATGTCGATTTTCCCGAGGTCAGCCAGGTCGCCGGCCAGATCACGCCGGTACCCGGCGGCGTCGGCCCGTTGACCGTCACCATGCTGCTGGTAAACACGCTCGAAGCGGCGCGGCAGCAGCATTAATGGGGCCAATCGCGACCGGCGATTTGTCTATCGACGCACGAGCCCACCGTGTTGCCGGAGCGCCTCGTAGAACAACACGGCGGCGGCCGCCGACACGTTGAGGCTATCGGCCGTGCCCTGCATCGGCAGCGCGATGGGAGCGACGTCGGTGGCGTGCCAGGCCTCTGACAAGCCGGACGCTTCGCTCCCCAGCACGATCGCGGCGTTATCGCTCAGGTCGGCCGCGGTGTAAGGCAGTTTCGCGTCCAGCCGCGCGGCAAAAATCTTCGCGCCCCGCTCGCGAAGCCAGGCGAGCGTGTCGGGCGTTGTCGCGGGACAAACCGGCATGGTGAAGATCGTGCCCAGGCTCGCGCGAATACAGTTGGGATTGTAGACGTCCGTGCGAGCGTTGGCGACGATAACGGCCGCCACGCCGGCCGCGTCGGCACTGCGCACGATGGCGCCCACGTTGCCCGGTTTTTCGAGCCCTTCGAGGACGGCAATCGTTCCGCCGGCGGGCACCTTCATCTCGGCCAATGTCCGGCGGGGCGTTTCGCCGATGGCCAACACCCCTTCGTTGCGCTCGCCAAAGGCCATCTTTTCAAAGACGTCCGGCGGCACGTGCCAGACGTCGGCGTTCGATTGGGAAAGGCGGTCGAGCACCTGTCGGCTTTCGGCCGACGTGGCAAGCGGTTCGCACACAAACAGCTCGACCAAGCGCACCCTGCCCGCCATTGCCCGCAAGATTTCTCGCGCGCCGTCGATTACAAACCGCCCCTGTTTGGCCCGCTGCCGGCCGTCGCGCAGCTTGACCGCGTCTTTCACGCGCTGGTTGTGGACGCTGGTGATGACGTTGACGGCCATACGTTATTTGCCCGAGCGCCCGACTTTCGCTCGACGGCGGTCCTGCGCTGAATTCGTACCTGCCTCTCGGCTCCAACGAACCGCGGCGCCGCAGTGCAGCCGGCCGCCGGCCATCGAAACCAGGTGCATATCGCTGCCGCTGAAGCGTCCCTGCTCGCGCAGGTTGGATTGCTGGGCGATGAAGTATTTCAGCAGTGGCAGGCCGTGAGCAAGCTCGCCCGAGTGGCAGGTGAGCAGCATGAACTGCGCCCTTCCGCCCGTCAATTCGACGCACGTGCTCAGCAGCTCGCCCAGGTGCTGATCGAGCTTCCAGGTCTCCGCTTTGGGCCCATGGCCGTAACTGGGTGGATCGAGAACGACGGCATCGTAGCGCTGGCCCCGCTTGAGTTCGCGACGCGCAAACTTAAGCGCGTCGTCGGTGATCCAGCGGATCGGCGCATGCTCGAGATGCGACGCCTGCGCGTTGCGGCGAGCCCAAGCTACGGCAGCGGCAGCCGCGTCAACGTGGGTGACTTCGGCGCCGGCCGCGGCGGCGGCCAGCGTGCTCCCGCCCGTGTAGGCGAAGAGATTCAGAACCTTGATCGGCCCGTCGGCGGCGCGCACCTGGCGCGCGATCCAATCCCAATTGTCCGCTTGTTCCGGGAACAAGCCGACCTGGCCGGAGTCGGTGAGCTTCAGTTCGAGCACGATCGACCCATGACGGGCGGACCAGTTGGCATCGAAGTCGCGAGCGAGCGACCACTGTCCGCCCTCGCCGTCGCGCTCGTAGCGTGCGTCGGCTTGCGACCAAAGCTCCGGATTTCGCCGCACGGCATGCAGAGCGGCAGGCGCCGGACGATCGAGCACGTACGAACCGATGCGATCCAGCTTGCGGCCTTCTGAGAAATCGAGCAGTTGATACTGATCGCTGGCGAACATCGCTTGGGACCAAGTCGGTTAGCGGAGTGTTGAAAAACGGGGACAGGCACCACGCGGACCTGGTTTTTTACGTGTTTTCAGGCGACATGGCTGGGGGCTAGTCTCATTTCTCAACGGTCGGTTAGCGGCGGTTTCTTTCGCGTTTGGCGGCCGTTTTGCGCTGTGGCCGATAGCCGCCCCCGGGCGTCGAGCGAATGTGGTCGCCCGCGGTCTGCTCGCGCAGCGCATCGTTGGCGCGCTTGCGCTTGCGATCGAGCGCCTCCTTGGGCGCGCTCTCGGAGATCAGACAATCGCAACCGCTGCCGATCAGATCCTGTCGTCCGGCTTGCTCGAGCGCCCGGCGGACCTCGAAATAGTTTTCCGGTTTGAAAAACTGCATCAGGGCGCGTTGCAGCTTCCGGTCGCCCAGATGCTTGGCGATGAAGACCGGCTTTTTGGTGAATGGGTCGAGCCCGGTATGGTACATGCAGGCCGCGATGTCGAACGGACTGGGGATGAAATCCTGCACCTGGTCCGGTTGATAGTGGTTGCGCTTGAGAAACAGCGCCAGATCGATCATCGAGTCGAGAGTGCTGCCGGGGTGGCTGGCGATAAAGTAGGGCACGAGGAACTGTTTTTTTCCGGCTCGTTTCGAGGCGCGTTTGAATTCGTCGTCGAACTTCTCGAAATCGTCGACGCCGGGCTTTTTCATCAGACCCAGCACGGCCGGATCGGTATGCTCGGGCGCGACCTTCAGATGCCCGCCCACGTGGTGCGTGGCCAACTCGCGCATATATTCCGGGCTGCGGCGGGCCAGGTCCATGCGGATGCCCGAGGCGACCAGCACCTTTTTAACGCCCGGCTCGTTGCGCGCCGCTTGCATCAACTGTATGAGCGGACCATGATCGGTGCCCAGCAACTTGCAAATCGTCGGATGCACGCAGCTCAACCGGCGGCATTTGGCTTCGACCTCGGGCCGCGCGCAGCGCATTTGATACATGTTGGCCGTGGGGCCGCCGATGTCGCTGACCACGCCTTTAAACTCGGGGTCGGCGGTCATGCGGCGGATTTCCCCCAAAACCGACTCCTGGCTGCGGCTTTGAATGATCCGCCCCTCGTGAGCCGTGATCGAGCAGAACGTGCAGCCGCCGAAGCAGCCGCGCATGATTTGCACCGAGTCTTTGACCACCTCATAGGCCGGGATTCGCTGATTCTTATAGCTTGGATGCGGCTTGCGCGTGAACGGCAGGCCGTACACGCGGTCCATTTCCGCTTGCGACAGCGGAAACGCGGGCGGATTGGCCACCACGCACTCGCGGTCGTGATATTGCGCGAGCCGCCGGGCGTTATGGGGGTTCGTCTCGTTGTGCGAGATCTTGGTCATCTCGGCGAATGACCACTTGTCGGCGCTGGCCTGCTCATAACTGGGAAGCAAGATCGTATTTTCGCTGGGCGGCATTTCCTTGGCTCCCAAGCGATACACGACGCCGCGCATGTCGCGCAGGTCGCGGACCGACTGACCGCGCGCCAGGCGGTGGGCCAGTTCGACGATCCCGCGCTCGCCCATGCCGTAGACCAGCAAATCGGCCTTGCAATCCATGATGATCGAGCGGCGCACCTTGTCGCTCCAGTAGTCATAGTGCGCAATACGCCGCAAGCTGGCCTCGACGCCGCCGGCGATGACCGGCACGCCGCGATAGGCTTCGCGCGCCCGCTGGCAATAGGCCAGCGTGGTCCGGTCGGGCCGCCGGCCAATCTGGCCGCCGGGGCTGTAAGCGTCGTCGTTGCGCACCTTGCGGTTGGCCGTGTAGTGGTTGATCATCGAGTCCATGTTGCCGGCGCTGATGGCGAAGAACAGCCGCGGGCGACCAAACGTGCGCCAGGCATGGCAATCTTGCCAATCCGGCTGGCTCAAGATGGCCACGCGAAAGCCCTCGCTCTCCAACAGCCGCCCCAACAGCGCCATGGCAAAGCTCGGGTGATCGACGTAGGCGTCGCCGGTCACGAAGACCACGTCGACCTCATCCCACCCGCGAGCCAGCATCTCCGCGCGCGTCATTGGCAAAGGCGCTGCCGGCGTCGACGGCGGGGCGGAAACCGGCAAGGACCGCGAAACCTGGCCCAGGATCGGCAGGGTGGACCCGGGACTGCACGACAACGTTGACATGCGGGGCAACCCTACGCGGCGCCAATCGCCAGCAGACAGAATAGGAAATCGAGAGGACGACAGGGCATTCTAGCAGTTGAGTCACGCGCGGGGCTATGGCCGCCGTGCATCGGTAACTCGCTGGGCGGCCAAAAATGCCGGCGGTACTTGCCTGGACTCGGACAGCGGGTATCGTTCTGGTAGTACCCCTGAGGCCGACGATCGCGAGCCAATTTCATGCCAGACCAGCGCAGGCCGCTCTCACCGCGACAAATCCTGGCCCTGATCATGGGCGGACTCGTGCTGTGGGGCGTGTACATAGCCATCGGCGCCTATCTGTACAATCAGAATCCCTGGCGGAGCGTGATCATATTGGCTTGCGTGGGCAGTTTCGTGGGCCTGTGGCTGCTATTGCTGTGGACGCAGCCCGGCAAACGCCAAGACTGACGCGCAAGAGACAAGTCAAGTCACCTGCGTCGTCGAAGCGACGTTGTCCGGCGGCCGGAGCGGTCGAGTTGAGCAGCGAGCCTGTGGCCTCAAAGTGCATTGGACGCGTGGTTTGCGTGGCGCCCAAGGGCGACTTCGCCGATCCTTTGCGTGCTTCTCGGCGTAGAATTGATGGCAATGGGAATTGTTCCAAATGCGCGATTTGGGCATAATCCGCACCGGCCTGGGGCATCCCGACGAGGCTGACCGCGCTTGCGCAGCGCAAGCGTTACCACGAGAGGACTTCCGGTATGGCGCACACAGAGATCACGGCAGCCCTTCCAACGCGGCAATCCACGCCCTCGGCGGCCTCCATCACCGGGTTGTCCATCGGCGAATACTTGATTCGGCGACTGCAAGATTACGGCATTGGTCACGTCTTCGGCATTCCTGGCGATTACATCCTGCAGTTCTATTCGATGTTGGATCGCAGCCCGTTGGAAATCGTAACCACGACGCGCGAAGACTGCGCCGGCTTTGCGGCGGATGCTTACGCCCGGGTGAACGGCATGGGAGCGGTCTGCGTGACGTATTGCGTGGGCGGGTTGAGCCTGTGCAATTCCGTGGCGGGGGCGTATGCCGAGAAATCGCCCGTGGTGGTCATCACCGGCTCGCCCGGCTTGCAGGAGCGGCATAACAATCCTTTGTTGCATCATCGGGTTCGTGATTTTCGCACGCAGTTCGACGTCTTCGAAAAACTGTGCATCGCCTGCACCGAGTTGAACGACCCCATGACGGCGTTCCGGGAGATCGATCGCGTGTTGCATGCGGCGGCCCGTTATAAGCGCCCGGTGTACATCGAAATTCCGCGTGACATCGTGGGCGTCGTGCCCGAGCTGCCGTACCGATTCGAGCAAACGCCGCTGGCCAGCGATCCCGACGTGCTCGCCGAAGCGGTTGCCGAAGCCGAGCGCTGGCTGAACAGTTGTCAGCGACCGGTGATCGTTGGCGGCGTCGAGATTCATCGCTTCGGATTGCAGGACGAGCTCTTGGCCCTGGCCGAAGGCTCGCAGATTCCGATCACGACCACGATGCTCGGCAAGAGCATTATTCCCGAGGTGCATCCGTTGTTTGTCGGTTTGTACGAAGGCGCGATGGGCAACGAAGAAGTCACCCGGTTCGTGGAGCAGAGCGATTGCCTGCTGCTGTTGGGCACGTTCATGACCGACATCAACCTGGGCATTTACACCGCCAACCTCGACCCCGCCAGGTGCATCTACGCGACCAGCGAGCAACTGCGGATTCGCCATCACCACTACCACAACGTGCTGTTGTCCGACTTCATGCGCGAGCTGGCTGCCCGCCGGCCGCTGCCGCCGCGCCGGCCGATTCCCCGGGTGCAAAACCTGGCCACCGAGCGCTTCGTGCTGGCTCCGACGGAGCCGATTCGAATTTCGCGGTTGATTGCCCGCCTGAACGAGTCGCTCACCGATGAAACCGTGGTGATCGCCGACATTGGCGACGCGCTGTTCGCGGCCACGGAGTTAGTGATCCGCGGTCGAACCGAGTTTTTGAGTCCTGCCTATTACACATCGATGGGTTTCTCGGTGCCGGCCGCCTTGGGCACGCAATTCGCTCGACCCGATCTGCGCACCGTCGTGATCGTCGGCGACGGGGCGTTTCAAATGACCGGGGCGGAAATCTCGTCGCTCATTCGCCACAAGTTCCCCGCGATCATTATCGTGCTCGACAATGGTGGCTACGGAACCGAGCGGTTCTTGCACCCCGGCCGGTTCGAATTCAACGACATCCAGCCCTGGGCCTATCACAAGCTGCCGCAAGTCTATGGCGGCGGCACGGGCTACGAAGTGCGCACCGAGGGCGACTTTGACGCGGCACTCAGGCGCGCCTGGGCCGATACCGACGGCCTGAGCCTGATCCAAGTGTACTTGGACCGCGCAGATCATAGCACGGCGCTAGAGCGGCTAACCGAAAAACTGAGCAAGCGCGTGTAGCGCTCGTGGCAAGTGCGCTGGCGGGCGGACGCCGTGGCATGGCTCCTATTTCCGATCGAGTCGTGGTGATTACCGGGGCCTCGGCTGGCATCGGCCGCGCGCTGGCGTTGGCGCTGTCGCCCAAAAAGCCAAAGCTAGTGCTTGCGGCCCGCGATGTCCCGCGGCTCGAGGAGGCGGCCGACCGCTGCCGGGGCCTGGGGGCCGAAACTCTGGTCGTTCCCGCCGACGCCACCCGGGTTGACGATTGCCGCCTGCTCGTCGAGCAAGCAGTCGCCCGCTTCGGCCATCTCGACGTGCTGGTCAACAACGCGGGACAAGCCATGTGGAGCCGCTTCGACGAGCTGGCCGACTTGACCGTCATCGAGGACATCATGCGGCTCAATTACCTGGGCGCCGTGTATTGCACCCACTACGCTTTGCCGCACCTGAAAAAATCGCGCGGACTCGTGGTGGCGATGTCCAGTATTGCCGGGTTGATCGGCGTTCCACGCCTGTCGGGTTATGTCGCCAGCAAACACGCCCTGATCGGATTTTTCGAGTCGCTGCGGATCGAATTGCGCGACACCGGCGTCGGCGTGACGATCGTCGCGCCCGATTTCATGCAGTCGGAAATCCTGGCTCGGGCCCGCGGCGCCGAAGGTCAACCGCTCGGTGTTAGTCCGTTGGATCAGACGAGACTTCCGACGGCCGAGAAGTGCGCGAAGCGAATTGTGCGGGCGATCGAGCGTCGCGAGCGGCTGGTGCTGACATCACATCGTGCGGCATGGGCGCGGTGGGGCCGACTGCTGACCCCGGGCATTGTCGATCGGGTGGCCGCGGCGGCCGTCGGTTTTCGCTTGGAATCGCTATTGGGGATATTTGGCCGGGGCCGTTAAGATTTTCGCCTTGAGGTCCCCGGAAGCTCGTGCGCCGACTCATCGAGTCGGACCAATCAAGGTCTTTGATGTCTTGCCTCGATTCCAGAACCCGGATTTTGATTGTCCGCCTTAGCGCGATCGGCGACATCATGCATGGATTGCCGGTGCTTAACGCATTGCGAGACGCGTTGCCGACCGCTTTCCTGGCGTGGATTGTCGAGGGGCGGCCGGCCGATTTGTTGCGATCGCATCGGGCGCTGGACGAGCTGGTCACGGTGCCGCGCGGCTGGCTCAAGTCGCCCAGCACGGTATGGAACCTGCGTCGCCGGCTGGCAAAGCTGCGATTTGACGTCACGGTGGATTTGCAAGGGTTGAGCAAGAGCGCGGTTGCAGCGTGGCTTTCCGGGGCCCGTCGACGAATCGGTTTTGACGGGGCGGAGGGACGCGAAATAAGCCGCTGGCTCAACAATGAACTGGTCAGCCCCAACCAGACCCACGTTGTCGAACGAAATCTCGAACTGCTGGGCCCCTTGGGCATCAAAAACCCGCCGGTTCGCTTCGATCTCGACGATCTGCCGTCGACGAAGGCGGTCGTCGACAAGATGTTGGAATCGCGGGGTGTGGTCAATCGTTTCGCGGCGCTTAATCCCGGGGGGGGTTGGAGATCGAAGCTGTGGCCGGCCGACCGCTATGCCGGAGTGGCGCGCCACCTCGGCCAATCGCACTCGCTGCACTCATTGGTGGTGTGGGCGGGAGACGAGGAGCGGACTTGGGCGGAGCAGATTGTCGCCGGCTCGGGTGGTTTCGCCGCGCTGGCCGCGCCGACGAACTTGCTCGAACTAATGGCGGTCGTGCGCCGGGCCACGCTCTTCATTGGCTCCGACACCGGCCCGCTGCATCTGGCGGCCGCCGTGGGCACGCCGTGCGTCGCGCTGTTTGGTCCGTCGGCGGCCGAGCGCAACGGACCGTACGGACCGCAGCACCGAACCGTGCAAAAAATGCGGGTGACCGGATCAAGCCGCGAGCGGCGCGGGGCGGGAGGCGAATCGATGGCGGCTATTTCCAGCGAAGACGTCTGCCAAGCCTGCGACCAGATTTTGGACCGCGCGATTCTCGCCCGTCCGGCGTAAGTGCCGCGAGAATTGTTCGTCGGCTCCCATCGCCGATGCTGGCCTCGCCGACATCCCAGCCGCACGCAAACGTCACGCGGCACGCAGTCGCCGCTCGTCGGCCGATGCCGTGGCGTCTTCGGCGGTGCTGGTGTCGGTCGCGGCAAAGCGAATCACTTGGGGCTCGGTGGCGTGCACTTCTGCTTCGGGGTCGGGCTGGGCCTTCGCGTGATACAGCTCCCACAGCCGCGCCTGCTTCATGAAGGTGTAAAATGCCGTGTACGCGCAGATGTGCAGTCCGGGAACGCCGTCCAAAAAGCCACGCCGCAGAAAGTACAACTGAAGAAAACGCAAGGGCGCGCGAAAGACCATCGAAACCAGGCTGACGCGATGACCTTCGTCGCGCAGATTCAACGAACCCCACGACGCGTAGCGATTGAGTTTGTGCCAGTACTCCTCCGACTTCCAGGTGGTGTAGTGGTCGAAGGGTTTTTTTAGACGCCGCACGCGCTTCCGATCCAGCTCGATCTCGGCGTGGACCCATCGCTCGCGGTAGCGCCCTACGTCGCGGCGGAAAAGGCGCAGCACGTCGTCGCGATCCCAACCGCAGTGCGCGATGTGGTATCCGAGAAAATGGTTCTTGCGGCCGATCCAATACCCGTCGACCTTTTCGTCGGGCGCCGCCAGGCACTGCTGAATCTCGGCCGCCAATGCCGCGGTCACCCGCTCATCGGCATCGACGATTAGCACCCAAGGATGTCGTGCCTGGGGAATGGCCCAATTCTTGAAATTGGCGGAATGCACGTATTCCCGTTCGATGATTCGGCAGCCGCCGATCTGGCGCACGATGTCCAGCGTGCCGTCGGTCGAGCCCGAATCGGCAATCAGGATTTCGTCGGCCACGGAGCGCACCGACTCGATGCACAAGCGAATGTTGCGGCGTTCATTCTTACAGGGAATAAGAACGGTCAGTTTGGCCTTCATCGAACTTGTCCTACGAAGTTATAGCTCTATGCACTTCCGCCGCTATAAGTGTCGGGTCCGGAAAATCCGGCACTTTCGCAAATATCGGCACGGTCGGAAAACCTGCCCAAATCCCCCTCTTGTTTAGACGGTTCACCGGTGCTTGCACCCCAAAGCGCGGGGCGCGGCAATTTGTGCGGGCCAACTTTGCGAAAGCTCGCAAGCCAGATCACCCGCGCGGGGGTAGCCGGCCAATTGCGCCCGCCAAAGAAAAAGCGACGCGGGAATAAGAAGCCACGAAGCAGGCTCGTGGAAACCGCGCTAATCAAGCGCGGCCAGGGTAGCAGGCCGTTGAAGAATTGGGACTGGCTCCGACCCAAATTGCTGGAAAGCCTTTAGGAAACCATGTCCGCGAGGTGCCTGTCCCAATTCTTCAACAGGCAGGTAGACGAAGTATGA
>JBGQHN010000013.1:0-31777 GCA_041497975.1 Planctomycetia bacterium
CGCTTGTACCACTACCCGTACGTCTACTATCCGCAAAACTTCTGGTCCAGCGAGTATTACCAGAGCTCCGACGACCTGTACTACCGCTATCCGCCGGAAATGCGCGTGCCGGTTTACAACAAGCAGTGGCACAACATGTATCCCGAAGGCGCGCTGTACCACAGCGGCCACCACTTCATGCTCGATACATTCTAAGGGCCGGTCCGGCTGATCCAGACGGAAGTATCCCGGAAATGATCGCGCGTGGCGGCGAACAATACCGCCAGCAAACGAGCTGTTTACAGCCCTGCGCGGCCAAATCGATACAGCGCTTCGCTGGCCTGGACTAATTGGTCCAGCGCCAGCCATTCGTCGGCGGTGTGCGCCTGATCGATGGAGCCGGGTCCGAAAACGACGGAAGGCACGCCGGCGGCGCCGATGGCCGCGGCATTGGTGCCGAAGGGAACACCGACCGGACGGCAGTCGATACGCGCTTCGCCAGCCGCGGCCACCATGCGTTCGGCCAGTGGGCCGTTCGTATCGTCGGACAGACCGAAGCCGATCAGAAACGGCTGCTCGTGCTCGATGGCCCCGTCGTGGCCCGTCGCCTGCGCGATGTAATCCACGACATGCCGAACGGCATCTGCGGGCTTCTCTCCGGGAATCAAGCGGCGATCGATTTCGATCGTGCAGCTATCGGGAACCGTATTGACGCTCAGCCCTCCCGTGATCGTCCCGACGCTCAGAGTCGGACTGCCGCACAGTCGATGGTGGCCCAAGTTCGGCGCCACTTCGCGCTGATAGCGCTCGAGCGCCGCGAGCACCGGGTTCATTTTAAAAATGGCGTTCACGCCCAGGTGCGGCTGCGAGCTGTGCGTGGCTCGGCCGCGCGCGTGACACCTCCAGCGAACTACGCCCTTGTGCGCCACCACCACCTGCAACTGGGTTGGCTCCGCGACCACCGCGACGTCGGGTCGACGCGGCATGATCGAGCCGCTTTGCGACCACAGTTTGGTAAGCGCCGTGGCGCCGCTATATCCATGCTCTTCATTCACCGTGCAAGCCATGACGATGGTGGGCATGCCCTCGGGCCGCTCCTCGGCCAACCGAGCGACGGCGCCCAGCATCGCGGTAAGTCCGCCCTTGATGTCGCACGCGCCCCGCCCATAGAGCCGGCCATCGCGCACCACGGGCGTCCACGGCTCGATGGTCATTCCCACGACCGGCACCGTGTCTTGGTGCGCTTCGAACAGAATAAGCTGTCCGCCCTCGGCCGGCGGTTTTTGGCCGTCGATACGGGCGATGATGTTGTCGCGCTTCGGCTCGACGGTTTGCCGCTGGTAGGGAAGATCGAGACCTTTAAAAAGCGATTCGAGATAGTCGGTGACGCGATATTCGAAAAACTCCGGGCCGGTTGGCTCGCGCCCCATTGGATTGACGCTGGGTAGCGCCACAAGATCGCTCAAGGTCTTTGTCAGGTCCAGCGGCATTGGATTGAGCGGAAAGTTTCGCGAACTGGCGCGAGCGCGGGTGGACGTCTGCGGGACGTAGCCATCATAACGCCAGCAGTCGCGGCCACCAGCGACGCGCGCTGGCCCCGAGAGGGTTATCGCCCGGGATTCCGCGCATCTCCAGGCTATAAGCTAGTCGCACCCGGGGGTGCTGCTCTGCTTGACTGGCCCACGCGGGGGCGATACCATTTTGGCTGCGTTGAGACCCGAAAGGGTCTTTTCCTTGGGCTGACTTTGTGACAAGATTCACAAAGTGGAGCGTTTTCGGCGTTATTCCATGGAACAAGCCGTACTCCCGATCTTCATCTTCGCTGCTTGCGCCACGGCCGCGGCCTTGGCCTTGTTGGGTGTCAGCGCTTTGATCGGGCCCCACAAGACAGGGCCGGTCAAGGAGATGCCATACGAGAGTGGCATGGACCCCATCCACGATGCGCGGCGTCGCTTCGACGTGCGTTTTTATCTGGTGGCCATCGCGTTTCTCGTGTTCGACGTGGAACTGTTGTTTCTCTATCCGTGGGCGGTTGCCAGCCGTAATTCTGCAGGCATCGACCGTGCAGTGGCCAACGGCTTAGTTGCCGGCCGCGGCCTGGTCTTCGCCGAAGTCATGGCGTTCATCGTGCTGCTAGCGGCCGGATATGTGTATGCCTGGCGGAAGGGGGTCTTCCGATGGCGATAGACGTTCCCGAAAACGTGGTCGTCAGCCGGCTCGACGCGTTGGCAAGTTGGTGCCGCAAGAACAGTCTTTGGCCGATGCCGTTTGCCACGGCTTGTTGCGGCATCGAGTTGATGGCGACCGGCGCCAGCCGGCACGACCTGGCGCGCTTCGGAGCCGAAGTCATGCGTTTCAGCCCGCGGCAGTGCGACCTGATGATCGTGGCCGGGCGAGTCGTCATGAAGATGCTGCCGGTGTTGCAGCGCATCTGGCAGCAGATGCATGAACCCAAGTGGTGCATCTCGATGGGCGCCTGTGCTTCGACCGGGGGAGTCTTCGACACCTATAGCGTGGTGCAGGGGATCGATCGCTTTCTGCCCGTGGACATGTACGTGCCGGGTTGCCCGCCGCGGCCCGAGCAGCTGATACAGTCGATCATTGATCTGCAGGACTTGATTCAGCGTGAAGGGACGATCAGCGGACGGGAGTTTGCGGTTCGCTCCCGCCAGGAGCCGAAGCGGGCGCTGGTCGAACTGCCCGTGATCTCGCTTCCCCGCGGCGTGAGCCATTTGCCGCAGGGTGTTCGAGTCGAATAGTCCGCGTGAGTACGCCTATTAGCGCGAGGGCATGGGGGAGCGGGAATGATAGATCGCCGGACCATGAACGCCCTGAGCGCGGCTTTTTCGCGGACGGCTTGCAGCGAGTTTCGCGGCGACACACGCGCCGTCGTGCCGCGCGACGAGCTGTACGCGGTGCTGAAGTTCCTGCGCGACGAGCAGGGTTTCGACACGTTGGTGGATATTACGTGCGTCGATTATTTGGGCTATCGCGACGCGGAGGACCGTTTTGGACTGGTGTACCAGTTGGCCAATACCGAAAGCAACGAGCGGATTACGGTGCGCGCGTTTGTCAACGAACCGGATTTGACCGTGCCCTCGGCCGTGCCGTTGTGGGAGGGCGCGAATTGGTTGGAGCGTGAAGTGTGGGACATGTTCGGCATTCCGTTCGAGGGCCATCCGGATCTGCGGCGGATTCTTATGCCCGAGGAATTCACGGCCTTCCCGCTGCGCAAGGACTATCCGCTGCAAGGGCGCGGCGAGCGGCATAATTTCCCGGTGCTGCACAGGGCCGACGGATAAGAGGAAGGCCGAGGAATTCCAGTGGACGCCGAGACCTGACATGCCGCCAGCCACCGCCCACACGCTTGAAGATCTCGCCAGGGCCGAGGCCCGCGACTATCTGTGGACGTTGAATTTCGGTCCGCAGCATCCGGCGACCCACACCACGCTGCGGCTGCTGTTGATGCTCGACGGCGAGCGAGTCGTCGACGCCATTCCGGATATCGGCTATTTGCACTCCGGCTTCGAGAAGCTCGGCGAACACCTCAATTACAACCAGTACGTCACGGTCACCGACCGCATGAATTACATTTCGCCGATGGCCAATAACGTGGCCTGGCACGGCGCCGTCGAAAAACTGCTGGGGCTGGAAATCACGCCTCGTTGCAAGTACCTGCGGACCATCATGGCCGAGCTGTCGCGCATCAGCGATCACTTGTTGTGCAACGGCGCCGTGGGGCTCGATACCGGCGCGTTTACCTACTTTCTCTACGCCTTCTACCAGCGCGAAGTCCTGTATGACATTTACGAGACCTTGTGCGGTGCCCGTTTCACCAACAGCTACACGCGCGTGGGCGGAGTGATGTACGACGCCACGCCGCTGGTGATCGACAAGATTCGCGCGTTCGTGCGCAACTTTCCCAAGACGCTCGACGATATGGACCGGCTGCTCAATCGCAATCGCATTTTTGTCGACCGCACGAAGGGCGTGGGCATCTTGACCAAGGCCCAGGCGATCAACCGCAGCGCCAGCGGACCCATCGCCCGAGCCAGCGGAGTGACGCGCGACCTGCGCAAGGACGAACCGTACCTGGCCTATCGGGATTTCGACTTTCAGGTTTGCTGCGCCACGGAGGGCGATTGTTTTGCCCGCTACCTGGTGCGGATGGCCGAGATGCGCGAGAGTCTGAAGATCGTCGCGCAGGCGATCGAAAATCTGCCGTCGGGTCCGGTGAACGTGGGCATCGACGAGCGCACCACGCTGCCGGACAAGAAGCAGGTGTACTCGACGATCGAAGGCACGATCTCGCACTTCGAACTGGTAATGACCAACCGCGGCTTTACCGTGCCCAACGACGAAGTGTATGGGGCTATCGAGGCTCCCAACGGGGAGTTGGGGTTTTACGTCGTGGGCGACGGCACCGACGTGGCCTATCGGGCCCGTTGCCGCCCGCCATCGTACATCCATTTTGCCATTTTTCCGCACCTGATTCGCGGTCACACGCTGAGCGACGTCGTGGCCGTGCTGGGAAGCCTGAACATTATCGCCGCCGAACTCGACCGCTAGGACACTTACGGATTTGGATCGCGAACCATGGCGACTGCCGAGCGGATATTGACCGACGACATGATCGCTGCCATTAAGGCCTACTTTCCGCGCTATCCGACGCGGCAAGCGGTGACCTTGCCGGCATTGCATATTGTCAACGAGCGCTTGCGCTGCGTGCCGCTCGCGGCCGTGGTCGAAATTGCCGAGGTATTGGGCCTGGCGCCGGCCGACGTGCAAGATACGCTGTCCTTCTACGGATTCTTCAAGCAAGACCAACCGCACGGCCGCACACGCGGCTGGGTCTGCCGTTCGGTAAGCTGCGCCTTGCGTGGTGGAGACGAGATATTGAAGCACTTGTGTCAAGCGGCCGGAATTGCTCCCGGCGGCACGACGCCAGACGGCCAGTTGACGCTCGAGTTCGCCGAGTGTCTGGGGGCCTGCGAGTTCGCTCCCTGCATGCTGGCCGGCGACACGCTGTATAAGAACCTGACGCCGGAATCGGCCGACCAGTTTTTGAGTGAGATTAAGACCCGCGCCAACGGCAACCCGCGACCCTGATTTCGTTTCCACAAGCCATGCCCAATTTCGAGCCCGTCCTGTTGGCCAACGTCGGTCGGCCCGCCAGCCATACGCTCAAGTCGTATGAAGCTGCCGGAGGCTATCGCGGGCTGCGCAAGGCGTTGGCGGAAATGACCAGCGTGGCGCTCGTGGAAATGATCAAATCGAGCAATCTGCGTGGACGCGGTGGAGCGGGTTTTCCGACGGGACTCAAATGGTCGTTTCTGCCCAAGGACCATCCCGGTCCGGTGTACATGTGCATCAATGCCGACGAGAGCGAGCCCGGCACGTTCAACAACCGCATTCTGATGGAGGACGATCCCCACCAGGTGATCGAAGGCATCATCCTCAGCTGCTACGCCACGCGCGCGACCACGGCGTACCTTTACATCCGCTATGAGTACCCGCTCGCGCTTGAGCGGCTGCAAGCGGCGATCGATGAATGCTATGCCGCCGGCTACCTGGGAAAGAAAATCCTGGGCAGCGATTTTTCGCTCGAGATCTACATGCACCGGGGCGCCGCGGCCTACATTTGCGGCGAAGAGACCGGGTTGATCGAAAGCCTGGAGGGCAAGCGGGCCTGGCCGCGCATCAAGCCGCCGTTTCCGGCCGTCGAGGGGGTGTTCCGCAAGCCGACGGTGGTCAACAACATTGAAACGGTCTGCTGCGTTACGCAAATTGTCGCCCGCGGCGTCGACTGGTTCAAAAGCATTGGCGTGCCGGCCGATCCCAAAAACCCGCGCGACCCCGGCAGCTATGGGCCGAAGCTTTATTGCTTGAGCGGCCACGTAAACCGACCCGGCTGCTACGAGGCGCCGCTGGGCATCACCTGCCGGCAGTTGATCGACGAATATGGCGGCGGAGTCTGGAAGGGGCGCAAGGCCAAAGCCGCGATTCCCGGCGGCATC
This sequence comes from Planctomycetia bacterium, assembly GCA_041497975.1. Classification (GTDB taxonomy): domain Bacteria; phylum Planctomycetota; class Planctomycetia; order Pirellulales; family PALSA-1355; genus PALSA-1355. Next base: position 5,997 of record JBGQHN010000013.1, read on the forward strand.
AGCATGGGCCTGTTGACCGAGGCCGAATTCGACACGCCCCTCGACTTCAACGGACCGGGCCGCGTCGGCTGCCTGGGATTGGGCACCGCCGCGGTGGTGGTGATCGACGAAACGACGCCAATCGTCGACTTCCTGCACAACAGTTGCCAGTTCTTTGCCCACGAAAGTTGCGGCCAGTGCACGCCGTGCCGCGAAGGGACCGCCTGGGCGCTGAGGATGATGGAGCGGATCAAGGCGGGCCGCGGGCGGCTGCGAGATTTGGAACTGCTTTTGGAGATCGGCGATTCGATCGGCATTATGCCGGGCACCACGATCTGCGGCCTGGCTGACGGCGCTGCCTGGCCGATCAAGAACGCGATCCGCAAGTTTCGCGGCGAATTCGAGGACTATATCAAGCGTACAAACCCAAGGGGATACATGGTGACCGAAGCTGTCGAGGCGCTGCCGATCCTGACGGCGCATTAAAGAAATTCTCTTGTCTCCGAGCGGGAGAGGGCCAGGGTGAGCGAAGCGCATTACTAGCCGTCCCCGCCTTCGAATAAGGGAGTGGACGGCGAACAAAGTTCAAAAGAGCCCGCTATGCCAGTCGTCATTGTCGATGGAATGGAAGTCGAAATCGCCCCCGGCGAACGGCTCAACGGAATTCAGGCCGCCGAACGGGCCGGCATCGATATTCCGCGCTATTGTTGGCATCCGGGCTTGTCCGTCGTGGCCAGTTGCCGGATGTGCCTGGTCGAAACCGGCACGCGCAATGCCGAAACCGGCGCGATCACGATGCTGCCCAAGCTTGTACCGGCCTGCCAAACTCCGGCCCACGACAACACGGTCTTCGTCACCAACAGCGAGAAGGTGCAGAAAAGCCGCGCCATGGTCGAGGAAGATCTGCTCCTCGATCATCCGATCGACTGCCCGATTTGCGACAAAGCCGGGGAGTGCTATTTGCAGGACTACCACTTCAAGTACGGGCAAGAATCTCGCCGCGCGGATGTCCGTCCCTTCACCAGCCGGCGCCGCGAAATGGGCGACACGGTCACGCTGTTCGTCGACCGCTGCGTGATGTGCACCCGCTGCGTTCGCTTCACGCGCGAAATCAGCGGCACCAGCGAGCTGTACGTCATCAACCGTGGAAACCACGAGGAAATCGACGTGTTTCCCGGCTTCCCGCTGGACAACAAGATGGCGGGAAACGTCGTCGACCTGTGTCCCGTCGGGGCGCTGTGCGACAAGGACTTCTTGTATCAGCAGCGGGTGTGGTTCATGAACCGGCACTCGGGCGTGTGCACCGGCTGCTCGACGGGCTGCTCGATCGAGGTCGAGGAGAATCTCGACACCGTCTATCGGCTCAAGCCGCGCAGCAATCCCCGCGTCAATCAGTGGTGGATGTGCGACGAGGGACGCTACGGATATCACCACGTCCACAGCGATCAACGGTTGACGAACGTGCAAAGACTCGACGGCCGAACGCTGGTCGTGCTGGAATGGTCGCAGGTCGTGCGGGAAATCGACGAGCGTTTTCGCGCCATCGGCGCCCTGGGGGCCGTGCTCTCGCCGCATTTGACGGTCGAGGAAGCCTACCTGCTGGCCAAATATGCGCGTCAGGTCGATCCCAACGCTCCCGTGGTGCTCGGGCCGGTGCCGGTGATCGGCCAGGATGAGACGTTCAAAAACGGATTTACGATCCGCGCCGAAAAGTGTCCCAATCGCCGGGGCGTCGAGGAAGTCGTAAGCCACTTTATGGGCCGCGTCGCCACGCTCGAGGATATGTTGTCGAGCATCGACGCCAAGGAAGTGGCCGCCGTGTGGGTCAGCGGCGGCTACAAGCACGATTGGATCGATGAGGCGACCGCCGAGCGCTTGGCCGCGGTCGATTGCCTGGTCGTGCAAGATCTGTTTGCTTCGCCGTTGTGGGAGCGGGCCCTGTATCGGCTGCCCGGCGCGGCGTTTGCCGAGCGCGAGGGTTCGTACGTGAATCATGCCGACCGTTTGCAAAGCGTCGCGTGGGCGATCCGTCCTCCGGCCGGCGTGCGCGTCGAGGCGGGGGTGTTTTGGGAATTGCTTTCCATGCCGGGATTGGTGAAAGCCCGACGCGTGTTGGATGAAATGGCCGTTGAGATCCCGTACTTCGCGCCGACGGCCAACCCGGTCAGTACGTTGGGAATGGATTTGAAGGCTGGCTCGCCGGCCGAAACGGCGCTCGTGCCGTGACAGAGGAATTGCCGCAGATGGATTGGAAACCGCTCATGGCGCCGCTGATCGTGCCGCTGGTGAAGATCGCTTTCTTGATCTTCGCGCTGTTGACCGCGGCCGCCTACCTGGTGCTGCTGGAGCGCTGGATCGCTGCCTGGGTCCAGGACCGCAGGGGACCCAACCGCGTCGGCATTCCACTGACGAAGATCAAGCTGTTTGGTCTGGGGCAGCCGTTGGCCGACGGGTTGAAGTTCATTTTCAAGGAAGAATACACGCCGGCGCACGTCGACAAGGTGCTCTACATCCTGGCGCCCATCTCGATCCTGGCGGCGGCCCTGGCCATTTTCGCCGTCATTCCCTTGGGCAGCGTGTTGCCGCTCGAGGTGCCGGGCATCGAGGGCCCGATCCAGCTCGTGGTCGCTCCCGGCGTCGACGTGGGCATGATCTACATTTTCGCGCTCGGCAGCATTGCCGTTTACGGCGTGATCTTGGGCGGCTGGGCCAGCAACAACAAATACAGCTTCCTGGGCGGGTTGCGCTCGAGCGCGCAATTGATCGCCTACGAGATTCCGCTCGGACTGGGTATTCTGGGCGTCGTGGTCGCGAGCGGCTCACTGCGGTTGGAAACAATCATCGACCAGCAGGCTCACAGCGGACTGTGGAACTGTTTTGCGCAGCCGCTGGGCCTGGTTGTTTTTTTGGTCGCCGCCTTTGCCGAGGCGGCTCGCTTGCCGTTCGACCTGCCCGAGTGCGAACAGGAACTGATCGGCGGCTATCACACCGAATATGCCGGCATGAAGCTGCTGCTGTTCTTGATCGCCGAGTTTCTGCACATGGTCGTGGCGGCCCTGTTGGTCGTGATTTTGTTTTTCGGTGGTTGGCATTTCTGGGGCATGAGCGTGGGCGTGGACGCGGTCTCGTGGCCGGCGGCATTGCTGCGGGTCTTCGTGCTCGTGTCCAAGACCATGGTTGTGATCTTGTTTTTCATGCTCGTTCGCTGGAGCTGGCCGCGATTTCGCTTCGATCAATTGATGAACCTGGCGTGGAAGGTGATGCTGCCGCTGGGGGTGGTGAACCTGGTGGCGGTGGCCTCCGTGGTCGAATACGCGCACGTCCGCGAACTCGATGGACTGGCGACGAGTGTTGTGCTGGTGGTCGGCATCGGCTGGGCGGTCGCGCTGGTGGCCTGGATCGTGGCGGCGCTTCTGGCCCCGTCGCACAGCGACAACCGCCCGCGGCTCGATGCGCTCGGGCCTCCCGAATTCGAGCCTGAGGAAATGACGACTCTCGGCCTGGGAGCCGCGCCGGCCAGGCGCGTGCAAGAGGGGGTTGTATGAAAGCCGACGACCCCAGCATCAAGTGGATCGAAGAGCCGCAGCTTGGCCTGGCAGGCAAGATGTACTTGCCGTTGTTCGTGCAGGGCCTGACGACCACGGCGCGGCACTTGTTCAGTCCCAAGGTCACCGTCAATTTTCCCGAAGTGCGGCCGCGGATCGAAAACCCGTTGATCTATCGGGGCGTGCATCGTTTGAACAAGGACGAGCAGGGTCGCGTGAAGTGCGTGGCGTGTTTTCTCTGTGCCACGGCCTGCCCGGCGCATTGCATCGACATCGTGGGCGTGGAAAGCCCTTGGCCCGATCGCGAAAAGTACCCTGAGAGCTTTACAATTGACGAGCTGCGCTGCATTTTCTGTGGGATGTGCGAAGAGGCCTGCCCCGTCGACGCGATCGAGTTGACCAGCTTGTTCGATTTGACCGGCCGCAGCCGGGAAGAAATGATCTTCGACAAGGAAAAGCTCTTGAGCGTGTACGACCAGACCAAAGACGCCGAACCGATGAAGTCGCGCTCGGTCGGAGGCACCTTATGAACCAGGTTCTGGCGGTAATCGGTTGCGCTACGGTGCTGTTGGCGGTCGGCATGTGGCTCTCGCTGCCGCGGGGGCGTGCTTGGGGCCGCTCGCTGGGCTGGGTGCTGGTCGCCGCCAGCGTGGGGCTGTTGGCCTCGCAGGTGCCCCTGGTGGGCGACTGGGCAAGTGCCAGCGTATTTTTCGTTCTCGCCGCCGTCACCGTGTTGGCGGCGGTGGCCACGGTAACGTTTCGCAGTCCGGTGTATGCGGCCATCTGGTTTGGCTTGTCGCTATTGGGAACCGCCGGACTGTTCTTGTTCCAGGGCGCTCAATTTCTCGGCGTGGCGACCGTCGTGGTGTATGCCGGCGCGATCCTGGTCACGTTCCTGTTCGTGCTGATGCTGGCTCAGCCCAAGGGCCAGGCGCCTTGCGATCAAACCAGTTGGGCCGCGCCGCTTTCGGCGCTGACCGGCGCACTTGTGGTCGGCATTCTTACGCTGACCGTTGTCAGCGTGTTCCAAAACCCCACGATGGAGAACCGGCCACGCGCGGCACTCGAATTGACGGTTCTGGAGAACGAGATTCTGGCCGAGCAGCACGTGGCCCACTTGGGCGCCCAGTTGTTCAGCAAGCACCTCGTGGCGGTGGAAGTCGCGGGCACGCTGCTCTTGGTGGCGCTCGTCGGCACCGTGGCCATTGTCAGCCAGATTCGTCGACCCGATGAGTGGCGAGGGCAGTCGCATGGATGAATTGACGCTGCTCGAAAACTACTTGATCGTGGGCGCGCTTTTGTTTGGCATCGGCCTGGTGGGATTTTTCAGCCGCCGCAACATGATCGTGATGTTCTTGTCGGCCGAGATGATGTTGCAGGGCGTTTCGGTCAGCCTGGTCGCTTGGGGCCGCTACCACAACGACTGGGGCGGCCAGATGCTCGTGATTTTCATTCTCACCGTGGCCGCGTGCGAGGCGGCAATCGCCTTGGCCGTGGTGCTGACTTTATTTCACAAGAAAGGCTCGCTCGATATCGCCATCTGGCAGCAACTGCGCGAAGAGAACCAGCCGCTTTATGTCGAATCGCAAATGTTGCAGCTCCCGGCCGAACCGGAAGCTCATTGGCCCAGGCTCACGCCTGCCGGCGTCGAGCCCGAGCCGGACCTGGAAGAAGTCACGCACCGCACGCACTTGTAAACGGCTGCGCGGAAAGACGATTCGCGGTTGAATTAGCTTGTCAGGAATCAATCAGTGCCTATGACCGGCGCCATTCCAACTCTCTTGATCCTGATTCCGGCCCTGCCGCTGGCCGCGTCGATTGTCACGGCCGTGTTCGGCCGCGGCGCCCTTAAGCACAATAGCCACGTGCCCACGGTGGCGGCGCTCGTGGCCGCGTTCGTCGCCAGCCTTGTGCTGCTGGCGCAAGTGCGCTCGCAATCGGAATCCGAAAGCTCGATGGTAGGCTGGGAGACCACCGTCGATCTGTGGAATTGGGTGACGATTGACAACGCGATTGACACTCCCGCGGCGGCCCACGCGGCCGTCCCAGCGGGCGTCGACGGCCTGTTGCCTGCCACGTTGCCGTTTCGCATTGATGTCACGCTGCGAGCCGATGGCCTGACGGCCATCATGCTCTCGATGGTCACGTTCGTTTCGTCGCTCGTGGCCATTTACGCCAGCGGCTACATGCACGGCGATCGGGGCTACTGGCGGTTCTTCAGCTACATCGGACTGTTCGTGTTTTCGATGGTAATGCTCGTTTCAGTAAGCAACTTTGTTTTGCTGTATGTCTTCTGGGAAGCGGTCGGCTTGTGCAGTTACCTGCTGATTGGCTTTTGGTACGAGCGGCCCGAGGCCGCGGCCGCCGCCAAAAAGGCGTTCCTGGTGAATCGCGTGGGCGATTTTGGCTTTGCCCTGGGATTGTTTTTGATCTGGACCACGTATGGCACGCTCAATTTTCATGACGCGGGCGGCATCGCCGGAGTCCTGGGCCAGACGCGGTTGGCAAGCCCCGAGCTATATGTCGGCGGCGGCGTGGCCACGGCGATCTGCCTGCTATTGATGCTGGGGGCCTGCGGCAAAAGCGCCCAGTTTCCGCTGCACGTGTGGCTTCCCGATGCGATGGAAGGCCCCACGCCCGTCAGCGCGCTGATTCATGCGGCGACGATGGTCACGGCCGGCGTGTACATGGTAACGCGGTGCACCCCGCTGTTCATGCTGTCGCACGACGCCCAGATGGTCGTAGCGGTGATTGGCTGTGTCACCGTCGGCATCGGCGCGGTTATCGCCATGACGCAAACCGATTTGAAGCGGGTGTTGGCCTATTCGACGATCAGTCAATTGGGCTACATGTTTTTGGGGCTCGGCGTGGCCACGCTGGGTGGCATTACCGCGGGGATGTTCCATCTGTTCACCCATGCCTTCTTCAAGGCCCTGTTGTTCCTGGGCGCAGGCAGCGTAATGCACGCGATGGGTGGCGTCGTCGACATGCGCCGCTTCGGCGGCTTGCGACGGTTGATGCCCACCACGCACTGGACGTTTTTGTTCGGCTGCCTGGCGCTGGCCGGCGTCGTTCCCTTTGCCGGATTCTGGAGCAAGGACGCGATTCTGGCCGCGGTGTACGAGAAAGCCGCGCACGATGGGCTGTTCTATTGGCTATATTGGGCGGCGCTGGCGGCGGCGTTCTTGACCGCCGTCTATACCTTCCGCGCATTTTTTCTCACGTTCTACGGCGTCGCGCGGGTGCCGCACGAGGCCGGCGATCACGCCCACGAGTCGCCGCCCTCGATGACCGTGCCGCTGGTGATTTTGGCCGTCTGTGCGCTGGGCGTGGGGGCCTGGTTCGAATGGACGGGCAGCTTTGCCGATCTCCTCCAGCGGACTCCGTCATTGGCGTATAAGACAGTCGCACTTGTGCCCGCGGAGCACGTCGCGGGATCGCACACTCTAGTGGCCGCGGTTTCGACGGCCGTGGCGTTGGCCGGAGTGGGATTGGCCGCGTTCCTGTACCTCGGCGATCCGTCGCAGGTGTTGGCCATCAGGCGGATGTTGATGCCCTTGTACTGGTTGTCGTACGGAAAGTTGTTCTTCGATCCGATTTACAACGTGCTGGTCGTCTGGCCCCTGTGGATGCTGGCCCGGCTGAGCTACTGGTTCGATCGGGTCGTGATCGACGGACTGGTCAATTGGGTCGGCCGTCTGCCGCTTGGTATCGCGGGGGGGTTGCGTTCGTTGCAAACCGGGCTGGTGCAGTTTTACGCGCTGGCCATGATTTGGGGGGTCATCGTGTTGGTGATCACGCTGTTGATTTGGCCGGCCGTGGCCGCCAATTGGAAATAAACGGGAGGCCGTTTTGGACTGGATGCCGTCACTGTTGCTGGCGACGATTTTCATGCCCCTGGCCGGCGCGCTGCTGGTGTTGGTGGGCGCCAACCAAGGCCAGTCAGCCGTCCGCCAAAGCGCCTTGGTCACGTCGTTGGTAACGCTCGTCATGACCGCCGTGCTCTTGGCCAACTACGATCCCGGCGTCGAGCCGTATGCCCAAACGAGCTTTTCGTGGCTCGGCGCGTCCTCGGGCATTGACATTCAATTCGCCGTCGCGCTGGACGGCCTCAGCCTGTGGCTGTTTGGGCTGTCGTCGCTGTTGCTTGTCACCTGCGTCTTGGTGAGTTGGGAGGCGATTATCGACCGCCCGGCGACCTTCTATTGCCTGCTGTTGCTCTTGGGCAGCGGGATGTTGGGAGTCTTTGCCGCCCGCGACATCATCCTGTTTTACATCTTCTTCGAGTTCACGCTGATTCCCTTGTTTTTCTTGATCGGCGTGTGGGGCTCTGAGGAACGCCGCTACGCCGCCGCGAAGTTCTTTCTCTACACGCTGGCCGGCAGCCTGCTCACCTTCTTGGGTCTGCTGGCGATCGTGTTGTGGGACTACAACCACACGTCGACCGGGGTGATGACGTTTTCCATCGCCGCGCTCACCGACGCGCTGGTCCAAAATCCGATCCCGGCGCCGTATCAGTTGTGGATCTTTCTGGCGCTTTTCGCCGGGTTCGCCATCAAGGTGCCGCTCTTTCCCCTGCACACCTGGCTGCCGCTGGCGCACACCCAAGCCCCCACGGCGGGCAGCGTAATTCTGGCGGGCATTCTGCTGAAGATCGGAACCTATGGATTCGCACGCTTCAACATCCCGATGTTGCCCGAGGCAACGGCCCAGTGCGTGCCGTGGCTCTTGGGTCTGTCGGTGGCCGGTATCATCTACGGGGCTCTGGTGGCCCTGGCCCAAAGCGATATGAAGCGGCTAATCGCCTACTCCAGCGTCAGCCATTTGGGCTTCTGCATGCTGGGCCTGTTCGCGCTCAACGGACTGGGCGTCGACGGCGGTGTTTTGCAGATGATCAACCATGGGCTTTCGACCGGGGGCTTGTTTGCCGTGGTGGGCATGATCTACGAGCGCTACCATACTCGCGAAATCTACGCACTCGGCGGGCTGTCGCGCCGCACGCCGATTCTGGCTTTCTTTTTCGTGCTGTTTACGCTGTCGAGCATTGGACTGCCGGGCTTGAACGGGTTCGTTGGCGAGTTCCTGGTGCTGATTGGCATGTTCACCCGCGGGTGGACCGATGCGCCCGAGTCGCTGGTGCTGGCCTACCGGATCATGTCCGTGGTGGCCGTTTTCGGCGTCGTCTTGGGGGCCTGGTATATGCTGTACCTGGTCCAGCGCGTTTTCTTCGGCCCGTTAAAAGAGGGCGACCGTGCGCATGCGGCGGTCGCGGTGCGCGATCTTTCCGTGCGTGAGATCGCGGCTCTGGCGCCGCTGGTCGTGTTCGTGTTCTGGATTGGCGTGTATCCGCGGTTCTTCCTGGAACGTATGCGGCCTACGCTCGAGCCGTTGGTCCGCGGCGCAGCGGTGGCGATCGAAGAGCGCGGCCGCCACGATTCGCAAAGCCAAAGCGTGTTGGCCGGCAAGTCGCCGCGACATGTAGGGGAGCCGGCACGTGACGAATGAGACTGTCTACCTGTTGTTGCCGGAAGTGGTCCTGGTGCTTGCGGCCACGGTGGTTTACCTGGGGGGCGCGTTTCTACCCGCGCGCTCGGGCTGGAATTGGCTGGCTGCCGCGTCGATTCTGCTGGCTTGCGTGGCGCTGTACGAACAGGCGGGAGCCGCGCCCGCGGCCGTCGATGGCGGCACTGCGAGCGGACCGATTGTGGTCGATATATTCTCGACCACGCTGCGCTGGGGGATCTTGGCCACGGGCCTGCTATTTGTCATGCTCGCCTCGCGCCGCGCATACGACGAAGAATCTTCCGAGTTCATGGGCTCGCTGCTGTTGATCGTCGCCGGGCTGATGCTCGTGGCCTTGGCCAACGATCTGGTGCTGCTCTTCGTGGGATTGGAACTGATATCGATTCCCACCTACGTGATTTTGTATCTGGGCCGTGGCAGCAACCTGCTGGAGTCGGGCACGAAGTATTTCTTTTTGAGCGTGCTTTCATCGGCCTTGCTGTTGTACGGCTTTAGCTTTCTGTACGGAGCCGCCGGTTCGACGAGCCTGGCCGACATCCGGCAAGTGCTTGCGTCCGCTGCACCGGACCGTTCGGGCACGACCGCGTTTGCGTCCCTGGCGCTGGTCCTGGTTTTTGCCGGGCTCGCGTTTCGACTCACCGCCGTGCCGTTTCATTTCTATGCTCCCGACGTCTACCAAGGAACGACCAACCCGAACGCGGGCTTGCTGGCGGTCGTGCCCAAGATTGCCGGGCTCGTGGCTTTCGTGCGCGTCGTCTACGTGGCAATGCCGGGTTTCGAGCGGGTCGGTTGGCAGCTAACGCTCTCGGTGGCCGTGGTCACGATGACTCTCGGCAACCTGCTGGCTTTGTGGCAGAACAACGTGCGGCGGCTCCTGGCTTATTCCTCGATCGCTCATGCCGGTTACATGTTGATCGGATTGGCCGTCGGTTTTGCCGTGGCGGCCGGCGCGAGCGGGGCCGAGCATTTCGATGGCGTGGGCGCGACGTTTTTCTATCTTTTGGTATACGCCGCCGCCACAGCCGGCACATTTGCCGCGCTTACGTATTTGGGCGGCGCTCGCCGCTCGATCGACACGGTCGATGAACTGGCCGGCCTGGCGGGCAGCCATCCGAAAACCGCCGCCGCGCTGGCCGTATTCATGTTCTCGCTCACCGGGCTGCCGCCGTTGGCCGGTTTCTGGGGCAAGTTCACCTTGTTCACCGGAGCGTTGGGGGTCGACGCCAAGAATCCCGAAGCAAGCAGCCTGTGGCCCTGGTTTTTGGCGCTGGCCATCGTTGGCGCCGTCAATGCCGCCATCTCGGCGGGCTACTATCTGCGGATCGTGGGCGTCATGTACTTCCGGCCGTCGCTGGCCCGACCCGAGGGTCGAGGCGGCAGCGGCGCGGCTTTGGCAATGTCGGTTTGTGCCCTGGCGGTGCTTGCCATCGGCAGTTATCCCGGCCCCTGGGTTGAACGAGCCAACCGGGCCAGCCAGGCGGCGCGCCCGACGCCTCCTCAGTCGACCGCCGCAGTCCACAAGTCGGGCCCGAGGCATAGCACGGAGAATCTTTCGGCCGTGCCGCGTGACGCTCGATAAATCGACGCCCGCTCACGATCGCGGACGATTTCAAGGGCGCAAAGCCCCCCGTGGAGGCCAGCGCCGCGGCCGACTATGCTATACGGAAGCGGGCTGTTGCGTACTCGAGAGATTTCATGTCGCCTGTACAAGCCATTGCGGCTGACCTGGTCGAGCTATTCGACGATGGTATCGCGCCGATTTATGTGCTGGACGACCGCCGGCGAATCGTCTTTTGCAACACGGCTTGCGCGCGGTGGGCCGGCACCACGACCGCGGAGCTTCTCGGTCAAGAGTGTGCCTTTCACACGCCGCCCGAGACGCTCGGCCCTGCGGCCATTGCGGCCGGGCTTTGCCCGCCGCCCAAGGTATTTTGCGGCCAGGCGGAAACCGGCCTGATCAGCCGCCGAGAGCCCGACGGCCGATGGATCTATCGACGAGCCCATTTTTTCCCTTTGGATGACGGCCAGGATGAGAGCACGCCGGTGCTTGTCGTTCTGGATCATGAAGACCGTCCTGGTCCCGATCTCGCGGATATGGACGTCGCGAAGTCCGACGCTTCGTCAGACGGCGCCTTGCACGAACAACTGCGGCGCTTTCGGCACCAGATGGCCGGGCGATTTTCCTCTGAGAGCCTGGTCGGCACCAGCCCGCTCATCGTCAAGGCGCGGACCCAAATCGAATTGGCTGCACGCGCGCGGGCCAGCGTGCTGTGCGTCGGGCCGCCGGGCGTGGGCAAGGCTCACGCAGCCAAAGCCGTCCACTACGCTCAGCGAGATCCCGGCCCGCTGGTGCCTGTGTCGTGCGCGGTGGTCGAGACCAACGTGCTGCGCTCGACGCTGCGCGCCTTGTGGTTCAAGTATTCGACCGTGAACGAATCATCGCCCACGCTGATCTTGGAAGACGTGGACTTGTTGTCGCCCGAGGCCCAGTCCGACCTTGTGAGCTTGCTGCGGGCCGATCCGCTGCACGTGCGAATCATTGCCACCAGCTGCAAGCCGCGCGACGAACTGGTCGTCCTGCTGTCGGCAGAATTGGTGTGCGCGCTGAGCACGATCACGATCGAGTTACCGCCCTTGGGCGAGCGGCTGGAAGACCTGCCGCTGTTGGCGCAAGCATTTCTGGAGGCGGCCAACGCCGGTCAGGTGAAGCAGCTTGGCGGATTCACGAGCGAGGCCCTGGACCAGTTGCTGGCGTTTCCTTGGCAGGGCAACTTGGACGAATTGGCACAAATCGTCCGCGAGGCGCACGAACGGGCGCGATGGGGCGAGATCGCGGCCGGGGATTTGCCCGACCGTGTCCGCTGGGCGTCCGACGCCGCGAGTTATCCGCCCCGTGTCGACGAGTCAATCGACCTGGAGGAGTTTCTTGCTCGCTTGGAAAAGGAGTTGATCACGCGCGCCCTGCGCCGCGCCAAAGGCAACAAGAGCAAAGCCGCCAAACTGCTGGGGCTGACGCGACCGAGGCTGTACCGCAGACTCATTCAACTCGGGTTGGAGCAAGACGAAGGGAAGGGCCCAGATTCCGATGCCCGGCCAGCGCCGCGTGAGTGACCCGGCGCGGACGAGCGGCTTGTCAACGTTGGAGTCGCTCTCTACGATGCAATTTCTACGGCGAGCTACATACCATCAGCATTTGCGCGTGAGAGTTCGATGAAGAGGCCGAGAGTGATTGTGTGCGAGCAGACCGGAAAATGGGCCGCAGCCATTGCACGTCATCTGCCGTCGGCCATTCGTTTGCGACAAACCCGGGGACTGAGAGAGTGCGCCGACGAGCTTGCCTTGGCGCCCTGCAGCTTGTTGGCGTTGGAGTTGACGCTCGAAAACCTGGCCGGCGTGCTTGCGCTTCTGGGCGATTTGGATCAAAAGTTTCCGCTCGCCCGCGCGATCGTCGTGGCCGAACGACGTCTCGCGGCGTACGAGTGGCTGTTGCGCGAGGCGGGCGCCGTGCACTTCACGACCTCGCCCCGCGAGTCGCGGTGCCTGGCAGGCATGGCCAGCCGCCACGTCGATCGCACTGCCGTGCCGATGACCGACTTGGCCACGGAAATCTGGGATGAGCTTCCCTGGAACGAGGTCGCCTGAGCGGCGCCGCCCGCCACACGGCGAAACTCACGAAAACTATCTTTTCCACCGAGGTTTCGCACTGAAGGATCCAATCTGATGGACGACCCTCAAGTTGACAGCCGCGCCGTGACCGCGGCGTTGACCGATTTTCCCGATCCCGAAACCGGCCGGAGCATCACCGAGACCGGCCAGCTCACCGATGTGCGGGTCGAGGCTGATTCGGTTCGGCTGACGCTGGCTCTCACCACGCATTCGGCCATTTTGCGCAACGAAACGCGCGATCGCGTTGAGCAATTGCTGCGCTCGCGATTTAGCCACTTGAGCAAGGTAACGGTGGATTTCGCCGTTCACCACAGGCCACCGGAAAAGATCGGCCAGATCGGTTTAGCGGCCAAGAGCGTGGTCGCGGTTGGATCGGGCAAGGGTGGCGTCGGAAAAAGCACTATCGCGGCCAGTTTGGCGCTTGGCTTGTCACGCGCGGGCAGCACGGTCGGATTGATGGACGCCGACGTGTATGGCCCCAGCATTCCGCACTTGTTGGGCGTCAATCGCCGCCCGGAAATCGTCGAAAATCGGATCGCTCCGATTGAAGTCTCGGGGTTGAAAGTCATTTCGATGGGATTTTTGGTTCCGCCGGGCGAGGCGGTCGTGTGGCGGGGGCCGATGCTGCATGGCGCAATCACTCAGTTCTTGCGCGATACTGCCTGGGGAGAGCTCGATTATTTGATCATCGACATGCCGCCGGGGACCGGCGACATTGCTTTGACCCTTTCGCAGCTTTTACCCCTTTCCGGAGCCGTGGTGGTTTGCACGCCGCAGGACGTCGCGCTGTTGGACGCGGTCAAGGCAATTGCCATGTTCCGAAAAGTCAACATTCCGATCCTGGGCATGGTCGAGAACATGAGCGGGTTCGTGTGTCCCGATTGCGGCAAACGGTACGACATCTTCGGCAGCGGCGGCGCCAAAAAACGCGCGGCCGATTTGGACATTCCATTCTTGGGTGAAGTTCCTATCCAGATCGGCATTCGCGTGGCCGGCGACGAGGGTCGCACTGCGGCGAGTTTCGACGACTCCGCAAGCGCCAAATACCTCAGCGCGATCTGCGAAAACCTGGTGCGGAATCTGGCGCAAATCAAGGCCCGGGCGGTTCCCTTGCCGACGCTGGCAGGCGGCTCGTAAGACCCTGCCGTGCTTAGACTTGTGAATTGACCGGGAGAGCCTACAGCGCATAAGTAGAGCCGTTCGGACGGCCGATCCGAACGGCTCTTTCTCGTTGTATCCTAGACCGCTGGTCTAGTCAGCGGCGCGCGGCGTAACTGCGCTCGCGAAGAGAAACTACTTCTTCTTCTTCTTCTTGGTCGCCTTCTTCTTGGGTGCAGCCTTCTTACCAGCGGCTTTCTTCTTCTTCTTGGCCACAGTCCGTCCTCCTAAAAAAGTTTTGGCAAGATCCGTCTCGGTGACTTCCAAGTCACGTGTGCTCCGAGCGAGTCCTACCCTGAACAAAACAAAGTCTCTCGAAGCGCTCCTGCTACGAGCAGACTAAACACACGCGAGTTCAGGAAAGATCTGATTAATAGTTGTACAAATAATTCGAGATTGTGCAACCTGATTTCTCGCAAAAGTTAGTTTTGTGAGAAAGTTTTTTTCGAAGCTCACCGTGCGATTTTCATCCGTCCATCGGTTGCTCGTCGTTCGTTGCGACGCGCGGGCGTGCAAAAAATATTCGCGCCATGCGATCTTCACGCGCGCCGACTTCGACTGCCGCGTCGTGCGCGGAGCTCGACGACGATGTCCGCCGCGCGCGACTGCGCAGGCGCGATCGCGGTCAGTCAACGTGACATGAAGCACGGAGCAGCGCGCTTAATAGATCGCGACCGTCGTGCCGCCGCTCAAGCGCGCCGCGGGTTGGCGCCCGCGCTGAACGAAGCCCAATACGCGTCGCTGGTGCGGTGTGCGGGAACGCAAGTACAGCGTTTGAGCCAGCGAGCTTCGCGCGGGCAGGACCGGACCGGGCGACGGCGACCAGCCGGCCAAAATTTCGCGCCAGGCCGTGGGCCGCTTCCGGAATTGAATGTGAATCGGGTCCAATCCGTACCACTCCGGCCGGTGCCCAACGACCTCAAACCCACGCTCACCGGCCAATCGTCGCACCTGGAAATCAAGCGCCTCGGCTCGCGTCGCGACTTGGGCCAAACGGAGCCGGCTGTGTGGAAAAAAAATCGACCGCAGGAAATAAAAGCGGGCAGCGGAGAGAGTTTGCAGATTGTCGAGCGGCAACGCCGTAACCACCGTGCGGGCCTGGCAGGCTGCCAGTCGGTCGAGGCATTCTTCGACCCAGGCTGCGATGCGAGCGACGGGCTCCTCGTACAGCAAATCGTTGCCGACGTCGGTCACCAGAGCGGCCGTGGTCGCCGGCGGCATGGCTGCCAGGTCCTGCCACATCCCACAGTCCAGGATCGCCGGCAATTGCCGGCCCAGCACGCTACTTGCGCGGCCATAAGATCGGCCGTGGCCCAGGGCAGCGAGCATTTCCAGCGGTCGGCCCCAGGTGCCATGCGCCGTTGCGACCACCGTGCCGATGCCCTTGGTCAAATTGCTGGCGCCCAACACGACGACGCGGCGCGCTAACGTGGCTTCGGTCCGCTCGCGCGTATCCGACGTGAGGGAGCTGGTCACCGAAATCTCCCGATTCCGCCGCCAGGCCCGAAATAGGCCCGGACCGTCGAGTAGTTGGTGTACGCCAGGTAAGCGAAAAAGAGCGCGAGAAACTGGTCGTGCAGCCGGGTGAACGCCAAGACCGCAACCACGGCGGCGGTGATGATCGATAGCCACAGCGACTGGCGTACGGCGTCCTGGTGGCTGACAAGCCCCAGCAGTTCCCGCGAAATTTGCCCGCCGTCGAGCGGGTAGATCGGCAACAGGTTCACCAGACCCCAGAAAATATTGACGAACAACAGGTCCGAAATCAGCATGTTCGTTATTTCGGAATCGAAAGCCTCGTACCGAATGGGCATCAACGATCCCCAATGCCAACCGAATGCCACTCGATGGCCTGACGCGGCGATGAACGCCACGATCAAGGCCGCGAACAAAAAGCCGGCGCACGGACCGGCGGCCGTGATCACAAGCTGGCTTTGCGTGCTGTGATAGGTTGGATGATAAGATGCCAGCCCGCCAAAGCCGTGCAGCGTGATGGAGGGCGGCCAACCGTGGGCGCGCGCCGCCAGGGCATGACCCAGCTCGTGGACGATGATCGAAACGAAAACCGTCCCGATCCACATCATCATCGCCAACGGCTTTTGGTTTCCGCCCAAGCCCAAAAGCAGAGCCACGAACCAGAATAAGGGATGCACGCGCACCGGAATGCCCAACACGCGGAAGTGCAAGTCGTAGGGGCTGCGTGGTGGCTCGGACAATAGCATGCGTGGTCGTGCTCAACCCCGGCCGGGAAAGGCAAGCGGCTCATAAGGATAGTGCGGTCGCGGGACAACCCGCCGTCGAAATTATTTTAGCACATGCGATCAACGTGCGAGCCGCTATGCCGCGGCACTGCGTTCTCGACCATTTGGGATCTCTGGCCGGTCCGGCCGCGGGATGAAATGCGGCCGCAATGGCTGCTTGGGCCGGCGATCGAGCTGGTGCAGAATGTACGCGGCGGCCTTGCTCGACGCTCCGCCATGCGCCACCTCGGACTTCAGCGCCGCCAATCGATCGACCAATCGCTGGCGAGCTTCCGCGTCGCCGAGCCAGTGGATCACGTGGCGGGCAAGCTCGGCCGATTTGTTCTGGCAAGTCAGGTATTCGGGAAACAAAACCCGCTCGGCTTCGCTCGAATCGGGATTGTAGGGAGTCGTGTCGGTCGGAAACAACTCGTCGGTCGCCAGCAGGTTCACCAGCGTAATGTACTTCACTCGGCGGAACCGCTTCTGCACGGCAAAAGCCAGCGGCGAGATCCAATACAAGATCGCGGTCGGCTTGGTCTGGTAGAGCAGTTCCAACGAGACCGAACCGGAAACGGCCAGGCAGCACTCGGCCAGGTGGATTAATTCCGGCGTTCGGCGAACGAAGACTTCGATGGGGAGTCCGCTCTGGGCGATGGCCTGGCGCGCGAGCTGGGCCTGGTGGGGTTTGAAACTGGCCACGGCGAAACGCACATCGGGGTGCTGCGCGCGGATCAGGCGCGCGGCCTCGATAAAGTGCTTGAGGTTGTTGGTCACTTCCTGCGTGCGCGAGCCGGGCAAAATCGTCACCAGACGGCGGAGCGGATCGCGATGCCGCTGGACGAATTGTTCGTCCAACTTTTGCCGCCGCACCTCGTCAAAGTAGGGGTGGCCCACGAACGTCGATCGGCAGCCGCGTTCGGCGAACCACTTGGCCTCGAAGGGCAGGGCGCACAGCACGTGGTCGACAAAGCGACGCATCTTCTTGATACGCCAGGTGGCCCAAGCCCAAATCTGCGGCGGAGCGTAGTAGAACACGGGAATGCCGTGGGCCTTGGCCCGCCGCGCAATCCACCAGTTGAAGCCTGGATAGTCGACGAGCACGACGGCGTCGGGGCGATGGTGGCGAAAGTAGCGGTCGGCGCGGCCGGCCAGCGCCAGAAACTTGTGGAGGTTGACCAGAACCCGCAGAAACCACATGACGGCAAGCTCGGTCAGGTCCGCATGCAATTGGCAGCCGGCTTTGGCCATCTCGGGACCGCCATAGCCGACGGCTTCAAAGCTTGCATCGCGCGCCTCGAGCTCGCGAATCAAGTTCGCGCCGTGCAGGTCGCCGCTCGGCTCGCCAGCGGAGAAAAAGATCTTCATGCGGCCTTCACGTCCCGGGGGTTTCTCAAAGCGGCATTTCAGGCCGACTCGCGGCGGTCCTTGTCGAGCGGCGCTGCGGCCGGCTGCGGCACGTAACGAGGCCGTGCGACGTCTCGCGCCAGCGGCACCCGCGCGGAGACGTGCGCCGACAACTCGGCCTCGCCGCGGGTCAACTCGCGAGCCAGGTGTGGCTCGAAACTCCGATCGAGCCAACGAATGGCCATTCGTTCGACGATCCCCGGAGTGTATTTTGCGCCTCGCGGCGGCAACCCCTGGGCCAGTTTCAATCGGCATACGCGAAATCCGCGGCCGGCGAGCAATCCAGGCAACACGCGAAACGCGCCCCGCGCCAACGCCAGGCCTTTGAGGGCCTCGTGGCGGGCGGCCCAGAACAATTCTTCGCTCGGGTGCAGTCGAGAGTGCGCAGCCAGCAATCGCGGCAGCCTGCTCCATGGCGCGCGTAGAGCAGCGCCGTTCGCTGGCTCGCGCTCGGCAAAGACGAGATCGTGCTGCGAAAGCCGCGAGATCAATTGCCCGATCGTGGACGGCGCCTGACGGTTGCCCGGATCGAGCGCGATGATGAGATCGCCACGCGCGGCGGCGATGCCCGCCGAAAGCGAGGCGCTCGTGCCTCGCGGCCGATCGAATCTTAGCACCCGCAGCGCCGCGTATTCATGGAGCAATTTGTCCAGCGCCGCGGCAGCCGGCGCGACCGACGCATCGTCGATCGCGATAATCTCGTAGGGCAGGACCAGATCGCGTAGCGCGCGGCATAATTGCGGCAGCAAATAAGCAAACGAATCGATTGCATTTTGCTGGGGGATCAACACGGAGTAATGAATCATCCGAGCAGCCCTGCCACGACCGTAAGCCAAATCCTTTGGCAATCTCGCAAGCCGCGCGAAGTATCGCAAAACCTCTAAGATTGCGTAAAGTGCACTTTTCGGCATTTCAACCGAAATAGTGCGCGGCGTGAGAAAGGAAAATTCGACGGGAAATGCGCACAAAAGCCAGTCGGCACGGGCAAAAAAAACGGAGACGTCCCACGTGATGGGACGTCCCCGCGATTTTAGAAAACTTCGAGCAAGCTGTTTACTTGCTGGCGGCCTTGAAACCTTTCGAGGTGTCGCTGAAAAGCAGGTTGATCTGTTCGTCGCCGCTCACCTTCGACGCTTTGGCCAGGCAGTTGCCGCAGCATACCGCGACTTTCACGCCACCGACCTCAACGGTCTTGTCGGCTGCCATCGGTCGGCCGGTCAACGGGCACTTGACTTGCGTAAGTTGACCGCTCTGAACCAATTGTAGATTGGCCTTGCCGGCAAACTTGGCTGAATTGGCGTTAAATGCCTTCGGGCAATTCTCGCAGCAGAATGCCACCTTGCCACCATTGAAGTCAACGGTCTTTGTTGCGTCGACGGCCTTGCCGGAGACAGGACACTTCAAGGCCGGCTTTTCGTCCGCCGCGCGCAACGAATTTGCGACAATCAAAGCAACCACGGCAAGCGCCGCAACACAAAGACGAGTTCTCATAGTATGGATCCTTTCGAAAAGATGTTCTGAACCGTGGTCCACAGTCTACCGTGTAATTACCCACGATGCGAGCGTTGGTAGACGGTGGCCGAGTTTTTCTTGCCAGAACGCCTACAATAGCCAAACAGCAGTGCTGCACCCGCAAGCCGCCCAGAGCTTTGTGCTACGGAGGGCGTTGCTGGACGGTAGCGGAAACGGCAGTATTTTCGGCCACCCGCCACGGCAAAGTCAAGCACCTTCGCCCAATCGGTACGGATTTTCAAAAATTCAGTACCGGCGGCCGTTCGGGGGCTCATGGCGGACGCCGCGCCAGTAGCAGCTCCAAATAGCTTTGCCGTTCACCAGGGCCCAATTCTAGTTCAGCGGCCAAAGAGGCCAGCGCTTCGCGCGCCTGAGCTACATCGGCTTCGCCAACTAAGATTTCCAGCTCCAAGAAATTACCCAAACCCTCAACGTCATCGAGCGATACGCCAATTTGCCAATCTGGCCTTTGAAGTGAAAAATGCTTTCGGCGTTTGCGAACGTCGGCGACTCGACGAAAGCCCAGCGCCTCGAGCATTTCGATTGCGTCAGAGGCCGATTTCTGCCCGTCGGCCAGGGCTATCTCGATCTCCCGCCGAGTCTTTGTCGTGTTGTCGAGTTTCGGACCCTTGTACGTCATGAAGTTGAGTTGGCCAACCTGCCGCAGCCGCAAGGCCTCGTCGGTACGTGAAAAGTCGCGGGCCGGATGGGCCAAGTAGCGATCGACTTGAGTCATTGTCTCCTGATGGACTGCGCCCAAGGCGGCCAACTTCCGCTCCAGCGAGGCCACAAGAGAAACGTGAAACTTCTGCTCGACTTCGATCGCCATGTCTGCGCTAAATGAACGGGTAGGATTGTTCGACGGCTCAATGGATCTCAATTCTCAGAAAGTCTGGCGATGGATGCAACCGAGCGGCAATCGGCGACCGGCGGACGGGGCCGGCGCTGGCCATGGCTGTCATTTTTGTTGTTGGCCGGCTTGATACTTAGCTACGTGGCGATCGTTGGCGGACCGGGACGTCGACCCGGGGGCACCGAGGGACCGGCGATTGGACGTCGCGTGCCGTATTTCCAATTGGAGCCGTTAACCGGCGACTCGAAGAAAGTGTTGCACGAGGATTTGTTGGGCCGCGTCACGCTGGTGAACTATTGGGGGACGTGGTGTCCGCCCTGTCGCCGCGAGTTTCCGGACATCGTTGAGTTGGCTGCGAAGTTCGCATCGCACAGCGACTTCAGCCTGTATGCCGTCTCCTGTGGCGGCGAGGGAAGCGACTCGGATCTAACCGAGTTGCGCGCCCTGACGCAAGAGTTTCTCGATTCGAGAATGGTCAAGCTGCCAACCTATGGCGACCAGAACGCCGAAAGTCGGCGGGCCATGTTGCTGGCACTGGGAATGGAACAAGGCGGATTCGCATACCCCACGACGATCATCTTCGACCAGCAGGCAACCATCCGGGGATTCTGGCAAGGCTACGACCCACGGGCCGCGCGGGAAATGGCCGACTTGATCGAAGCACTGCTGCAAAAGCCGACCGCCGCGTCGCCGTCTTCTCAACGCACGAGCGCCTTGAGCAAAGCCGCCGCCGCGGCCGCGGGGTTGCTCGCGCCCGCGACTGCCCCTTGCACGGCGGCGCGAGTAAATCCGGCGGCCAGCACCTGCGACAGATTTTCGGCGGTAATGCCGCCGATGGCAATCGCCGGCAGTCGTATCTCGGCGCTCACGGCGCGCAACAGTTCCGGCCCCGTGAACTCGGAGAACGATTTTGTGCCCGAGGGAAACGTCGGTCCGACGCCGATGTAGTTGGCGCCGTCCAAGACCGCCTGGCGCGCTTGGTCGAGCGAGTGCGTGGAGACGCCCACCAGGCCGTCGGGCCCCAGAATTCTCCGCGCGTCTTTCACCGACACGTCACCTTGCCCGAGGTGAACGCCATCGGCGCCGGAAAGCACGGCCAGATCCGGACGGTCGTTCATGATAAACAGCGCCGCTCCGGCACGCGTCATTTCCCGTGTCAGTCGTGCGCGGGCCAATAGTTGGCGGTCGTTCAATTGTTTGTCGCGCAGCTGAATCATGGGGACGCCGACCGAGAGGAGCGACTCTACCAAGCGACGCAAGGCCTCGGCCGACGGACCCGCGTCGATCAGCACGCACAGTCGCGCTTCCGCCAACCGCTCGAGGCTCGTGCGCGTAATTTGGACGGCACGTTCCAGCGTATACACC
Organism: Planctomycetia bacterium; assembly: GCA_041497975.1. Classification (GTDB taxonomy): domain Bacteria; phylum Planctomycetota; class Planctomycetia; order Pirellulales; family PALSA-1355; genus PALSA-1355. The sequence continues at coordinate 27,245 of JBGQHN010000013.1, forward strand.
CGATAGCGAAGCTCTTTCAGCACGGCGGCCGGCTTGGGCGCAAGCGTCTTGACGAATTCTTCCAGGCTGCGCAGCGACTGCTCGACGCGCTTGAAACTGGCCGCGACCACATCCCCCGGGCCGCGGCGGACTTGTTCGGCGGGCAGGCTCAATACCGTGCCGACGTCGGCCTGCGTCTCGCGGGCGGCGTGGCGGTTGGCGGGGGCAATGAAATCCAGGGCCGAGGTGAGGTCATGACGAATGGCCTTGGCGAGCAATGTCAAGTGAGCATCGTCCAGGGCAAATCGCAAGTAGTCCTCAATCACCCGCAAGCCTTCGCCGGCGCGGTTGGCCGCCGCGTCGATAATTCGCAGCGTCACGGTCTTTTCTTGCTGCGAACGTTCGGCCCCAAGCGGTCGAGCGCCCGGCAAGTCGTCGATCTCGAGGGGCGGAGGCGAGTCGTCGTCGAGCGACGAGGAATCTTCCAACGGCAGCGGGCCCGACTCGTGGCCGGCCAGACGATGCACTTCGATTTCCAGCGCCTCGGCCGTCATTCCGCACTCTTCGAGCCACTGGGAAACTTCGCTCGGGGTGGCCACAATGCCTAAGAGCAAGTGTTCCGTGGCCAGAAACAGCGGACGGGGGTAGTCCGCCAGCAGGCTCTCTGCCTTGTCGAAACAAACCTGAAGCTGGCGGGAAAAACGATGTGCCCGCTGGGGTCGCGGTGGATCCAACAGCGCCAGTGCCGGGAATTTGCGGTGCACCACGCCGGGATAAACGTCACACTTCGCCAGCAGCAACGCGGCGCGGCACTCCGGTTCGGCCATCAGGCCCAGGAGCGCCTCCGGCACGTGCAGTTCGTCAACATCGTCAGAACTGGTCCAAGCGGCCGCGGCTGCCAGGGCACGCTCCGTGGCCGGCGTAAACTCGTATCGCATACGTGTAATCTAAGCCCCCTGGCAATTGCCCGAAACTCGAATCATCACAAACGACATCGACGGGGCCAAATCGCGGATGTTCGTAGGAGGTATTCGCATAAATTGTTCAATTGCCAGCAAGCGGAGGGCGGAGTTTGATCCCTAACCTCAAGCGGCACTTTCAGTTGCCTTGATCTGCCACGTTTTAAGAGTTAGAATTCCGTGGCGTTTCGATGCCGTCGACGAGGCGGCTTGGGCACGCACAAGCTGGCTGGAGCCGACTATCCATGCGCAGGATGCCGTGGGCAATATATCTTTGGCCTGGCTTGCCACAATTGTGGTTTGGGGGTCTAAGCGCGGGTTTAGTGCTGGCCACGGGGTGTGCGATCCTGCTTAACTTGTTGCTCTTGGCAAGTTTCGTCTGGATCGAACTGCTCGACGCATGGCACTTATGGCTGGGATGGTCGGCGATCGGTTTATTGTGGACCGCGTCGGCAATCATGTCGGCCTGGTTTGGCCGGCGCGAGGCGGCGCCGCAGGAAGCGGCGGTGGGGGACTTGTTTCGTGAGGCCTTGAGCGAATACTTACAGAGGAGTTGGTTCGAAGCGGAGCGGATTCTAGAGCGCTTGCTGCACAGTTACCCGCGCGATGTGGAAGCACGGCTTTTGCTGGCCACCTTGCTGCGGCACACCGGGCGGCACTGCGAAGCGCTCGACGAGCTTGGCCGCTTGGAACTGCTGCGAGATGCGGATCACTGGGCTGTGGAAATTGCGTCCGAACGACGATTGCTTGCCCAAGCGCAAGCCGGCACGTTGGCAATCGTTCCGCGCCCGACCGACGACGACCCTTCCCAGCCGGTCTCCCAACAGGCGGCCTGACACATCGGCAATTACCCCGCGGCGGACTCGATTTCTAACCGAGATGCATTCTTACTTAGATGATGTTGACGCATCGCGAGCACAATAACGAACAGCAGCGAACTTTTTAGATCATGGCGGACTGGGGGCGCTCCCCCTTGGACTTGCCCCCGATAGGTTCCGTCTTCAACGGAGATCACAATGTACGAGCGATTTACGGACCGCGCCCGAAAAGTCATGCAATTGGCCAACCAGGAAGCCCAGCGCTTCAACCACGAGTATATCGGCACGGAGCATGTGCTGTTGGGGTTGATCAAAGAGGGCAGCGGCGTGGCGGCCAACGTACTGAAGAACCTGGACGTCGACCTGCGCAAAATCCGCCTCGAGGTCGAGAAGCTCGTGCAGAGCGGTCCGGACATGGTGACCATGGGCAAGCTGCCGCAAACCCCGCGGGCCAAGAAGGTCATCGAATACTCGATGGAGGAAGCTCGCAACCTGAACCACAATTACGTGGGCACCGAGCACATCTTGTTGGGGCTGTTGCGCGAGCAGGAAGGCGTCGCCGCGCAAGTGCTGATGAACTTGGGCCTCAAATTGGAGGAAGTGCGCGAGGAAGTCCTGAACCTGTTGGGCCACGGCCTGGAGGGAAGCGAGGGCAGCGAACGCGGCGGCGGCGAACGCGGCGGAGCCGGAGGTGGCAGCGAGAGCCCCAAGAGCAGCAAATCCAAAACGCCTGCTTTGGATAGTTTTGGGCGCGACCTCACGGAGCTGGCTCGGCAGGGGAAGCTCGACCCCGTGATCGGAAGAGAAAAGGAAATCGAACGCGCGATTCAGATTCTCAGCCGCCGGACCAAGAACAATCCGGTGCTGTTGGGCGAGGCGGGCGTCGGCAAGACGGCCATCGTCGAAGGCTTTGCCCAACGCGTCGTCGAGGGCAACGTGCCGGAACTGCTGGCCGACCGGCGGATCGTCGTCTTGGACCTGGCCATGATGGTGGCCGGCACGAAATATCGCGGCCAGTTCGAAGAACGCATCAAGGCGGTCATGAACGAGGTGCGCCGTGCCAAGAACACGATTCTGTTCATCGACGAGCTGCACACGCTGGTGGGGGCGGGCGGCGCCGAGGGAGCGATCGACGCCTCGAACGTGCTCAAGCCGGCCTTGGCTCGTGGAGAAATCCAGTGCATCGGCGCCACGACGCTCGACGAGTACCGCAAATACATCGAAAAAGACAGCGCCCTCGACCGCCGCTTTCAGGTCGTCATGGTCGAGCCCTCGACCAAGGCCGAAACGGTCGAAATCCTCAAGGGACTCCGCGATCGCTATGAGCAACACCACCGCGTGCAGATTACCGACGACGCGTTGGTCTCTTCGGTCGAGTTGTCGAGCCGCTACATCACCGGACGCTGCCTGCCCGATAAGGCGATCGACGTGATCGACGAGGCCGGCGCGCGCGTGCGGTTGAAGGCCATGACCCGGCCGCCTGACTTGAAAGAAATCGACGCCGAGGTCGAGACCCTCAATAAGGACAAGGAAGAAGCGGTCGCGAACCAGGATTTCGAAAAAGCGGCGGCTTTGCGCGACCGGGCCGACAAGCTGAAGAAAAAGAAACAATCGATCACCCGCGATTGGCGGGAGAAATCACGCGAGGCCGATGGCGTGGTCGACGAAGAAGTGATCGCCGAGGTGGTCTCGAAGATGACCGGCATTCCGTTGACGCGGATGACGACCGAGGACAGCATGCGTCTGATGCAGATGGAAGCCGAGCTGCACAAGCGGGTCATCAGTCAGGAAGAGGCGATCAAGTCGATTTCGAAAGCCGTGCGCCGCAGCCGCAGCGGACTGAAAGACCCCAAGCGGCCCACCGGCTGTTTCATCTTCGCCGGTCCGACGGGCGTCGGCAAAACCCTGTTGGCCAAGGCCCTGGCCGAATTCATGTTCGGCGACGACGAAGCGCTGATCCAGATCGACATGAGCGAGTACATGGAAAAGCACAACGTCAGCCGCTTGATTGGCGCTCCGCCCGGCTATGTCGGCTTCGAAGAGGGGGGCCAGTTGACCGAAAAGATTCGCCGCCGTCCTTACGCCGTCGTGCTGTTGGATGAAATCGAAAAGGCCCATCCCGACGTCTTCAACATGCTGTTGCAGGTCATGGAAGAGGGCCGGCTGACGGACAGCTTTGGCCGCAACGTGGACTTCCGCAATTCGATCCTGATCATGACCACCAACGCCGGCGCCGAAGCGATCAAAAACGAAACGGCCTTCGGATTCCAGAAACCGGACGACGACGCCTCGTACGAAAATATGAAGCTGCGCGTCACCGAACGGATCGAAAAAGTGTTCCGTCCCGAGTTCTTGAACCGCGTCGACGACGTGATCGTCTTCCGCCACCTCACGCTCGACGATCTCAAGCAAGTCGTCGACCTGGAGCTGGGCAAGGTTCGCGAGCGGCTCAGCGAGCGCGGGTTGAAACTGAAGCTCAGCGACGAAGCCAAGAAGTACCTGATCCGCAAGGGATCGAATACCGATTTTGGCGCACGCCCGCTGCGACGATCGATCGAGAACTTCGTCGAGGATCCGCTCTCCGAGGAACTGCTCAAGGGCGAATTCCAAGGCAAGGACACGATCGTCGTGGACGTCAAGGAAGTCGGCGGCAAGAAGCACCTGGTCTTCGTTGGCGCCGTGGGCGAGCCCGAGGAATCGGCCGTGGGCGCCGGCGCGGCGCCGGCTGATCCCGCCGCGTCGTAATTCGATCCGCGGTCCGTGGGCAGGGGAAAATA
>JBGQHN010000014.1:0-31295 GCA_041497975.1 Planctomycetia bacterium
ACGCCGGCCAGCAAGCAATGACGGGCAGAGTCCAAACTGCGGATTTTCACGTGCGTTGGTCTCAATGGGGTTCGACTTCGCCTGGTTCACGGAAACCGCCCGTGCGGCCGCTGTTGCGGCATGGGCACGACGGGGGGGTTAACCCGCAGCAGTATTTTAGCGGCCGGCCGGCGCTGAAAAAAGACGCCAACGGTCAATCCGACTGAGCCCTCGGAGGCGACGCAATGGCCGTTCGGCCTCCCGTGCGCTCGAGAGGCGGTGCGCATGCGCTCGGCGGCGCGGGTGGTAGTTTACGCCCGGGCCCAGAACTTCCACCAAGGGTGAGCCAGCTTTTGTCGCGACCGCTGTTTTTGGGGCGCGGCGGCTGTGATGCGGTGGCCTTGCACGTCGATCATGCCGAACGTGTTGGCGCCCACCATTTGCGCGGCGCCCATTTTGGCGCCGGTGAGATTGGCCTCTTGCAGGTTTGCGCCGCGAAGGTTGGCTCCCGTGAGATCGGCCGCCCGCAAGTCGGCGCGCATCAGCTTGGCTTCGTGCAAATCGGCCCGCAAGTCAGCCATGCTCAAATCAGCCTCGGTCAGATCCGCGTTGCACAGGATGGCTTCTTGCAGTTGTGCGTAGCGGAGGTTGGCATGGTGCAAGGTCGCTTCCTGCATTTCGGCGTGGTGCAGATGGGCATCGGTCAGATTGGCGCCGGTCAGGTCGGCATGCACCAGGTTGGCGCCTTCCAAGTAGGCGCCGTTGAGCATCGCGCCGCAAAGATTCGCGTTTTGCAGATCGGCTTCGCGCAAGTCGGAATTGATCAGGTCCGCGCCGGTGAGGTTCGCGCCGGCCAGATCGGCGCCTCGCAGTCGCGCGCCGGACATTTTTCTTCCTTCCAGCGAATCGGCATCAATCTGCGCCAACAAGGCGCGGGTTTTCTTGTGCCTGATCTCGAGCATGCTTCCACCTCGTTCGCACGTCCGCCCTTGGGGGAACCGCTCTGGGTCGGCGAACTGCTGCCGGCAGATCGGCGATGCGAGCAATTCACGCCGCTGCGTGAGCGCTCCGCATGCTTAGGGCAAAATCACTCTCCGCGACGGCCACGCACGCTGGCGCTGCCGCCCGAAAGCTCTGCTCTGTCCGACAAACCTGAACCGGCCGAATGGCACCGGTGGATTGCTGGTGCTGGGTAGAAATGAACCGCTTACGAACCGCGAGAGGCACACACTTCAAGGGAACCAATCAAAGCTGATTATAGCCCAGAAATGCCGCTTAGCTACTGGCAATTCCCGCGAAACAGGCCGCCAGGCGCCTGGAACCCCTCCATAGAATTCACCGGCCAACGTTCGCGGGCCGCGTCCACACGGTCGAAACTGGCGTGGACCAGCGGCAATCGGCCGGCTTATCCTGGGGGTTGGCCGAGATGCTCCGCGGCATGTTCTTTCGGAAACTGAATCGCGCGGTCGCCCTCGGCTTATTGCCGGAAATGGCGGACCGGGTATGGATTTTCGCGTCGATCTGAACATCTTTCGTGGTCCCCTGGACCTGCTTTTGTACCTGGTGCGCAAGCACGAGGTGGAGATCGTCGACTTGCCGATCGCCCCCATCACCGAGCAATTCCTCGAGTATTTGGCCGTTTTGGAAAAGATCGACGTCAATGCCGTCGGCGACTTTTTGGAGATGGCCAGCACGCTGATCGAGATCAAGAGCCGCATGGTGTTGCCGCGCGGCGGCGAGGTGGACGACGAATTGTCCGACCCGCGGCAGGAGTTGGTGCGGCGATTATTGGAGTACAAGAAATTCAAGGATGCCGCCAGCATGCTCGACGAGCGGGGACGCGCCTGGCAGGAGCGCTTTCCCCGGCTGGCGAACGATCTGGCTCCGCGGGAGCGCAAACTGGACGACGAAGCAATCCAGGAGGTCGAGCTGTGGGATCTGGTCAGCGCGTTCGGCCGCATCATGCGGGAAATCGCAGCGACCCGGCCTTCGAGCATCGTCTACGACGAGACCCCCATCCACGTGTACATGGCCCAAATCAAAGCTCGACTGCTCGAGCGGCCCCGGCTGGCGTTCCGCGAGCTGTTTCCCGCGGGCATTCACAAATCGGCTTTGATCGGCCTGTTTCTGGCCATATTGGAGCTCGTTCGGCATCATCACGTGCGGGCCGAGCAAAACGTCCTCTTCGGCGAGTTGTGGTTGCTGCCGGGCGCCCGGCAGAACGCCCAACTTGACGCTGACAACGTCGAGACCTATGACCACGGCAGCGCCTGAGCGCGCGGTGGCATTGCCTGGGTACGGGCGGGTCTTGTTGAGGGGGAAAGTCCCATTTTGCTTCGCGGACTGCGCAAAATTGGGACCATCCCCGACGGTTGGAGGCCGCCTCGGTTGCTCGACCAAGCGGCAGCGATTTCCGGCGAATACAATAACGTCAACGATCCTTTGGGCTCGCGGCGATGTGGGCGAAGAATCTCTTCTTTTTGGCCGTTTGTATTAGCGCCTTGCTCGCGTTCAAGGCCAGCGTTTTTCCCGCGGCAGAAACCAATTCACAATCCGCGCCGCGACGACACGATAATTCCATCCGAGCGGTTGTCGAGCGCGTCGACGGGGCCTTCGCCAAAACCTGGGACGACGAGAAGCTGCAACCGGCTAGTGCGGCGGCCGATTTGACGATCGCCCGGCGCATATCACTGGCGCTAGCCGGCACAATTCCCTCGCTGGAAGAGATCCGCCGTTTCGAAAGCTGGCCGCAGGCCGAGCGGCTGGAGCGTTGGATGGCCGAGCGTTTGGCTGACCCGAGAACGGCCGATTACATGGCCGAGCGGCTGGCGCGCGCGCTGGTTGGCGTGGACGACGGCCCCTTTCTGCTGTTTCGCCGCCGCCGGTTTGTCTCGTGGATGGCCGACGGGTGGACTGCCGGCGAACCGTATGACCGGATCGTGCGCCATCTGATCGCTGACTCGGGGTTGTGGACCGACAGCCCGGCCACGAATTTCATTACGGTGGCCATCGATTCGGGCGATGATAAAAAACTCGACGCCGATCGGCTGGCGGCGCGCGTTTCGCGGGCCTTCTTGGGCGTGCGCATCGATTGCGCCCAATGCCACGACCATCCGTTCGAGTCGTGGAAGCAGCGAGACTTTCAGGGTCTGGCCGCATTCTTCGGCGGGACGCGGCCAGGCCTGCGCGGCATTCGCGACGCCACGGCCGACTACCGCATCGAAAACGTCCGGACGGGCGAGATGGAAACGATTGCCAGTGACGTGCCTTTCGCCAAAGAGTTGTTGAGCGACGACGGTCCCCAGCGGCGCCGGTTGGCCGAGTGGGTCACGCACCGCGAAAACGGCCACTTCGCCCGCGCAACGGTCAACCGCGCTTGGGCGCTCTTGTTCGGTCGTCCGCTTGTCGAGCCGATCGACAATCTGTCCGCCGCCGGGCCCGTTCCCCCCGCACTCGACATTCTGGCCGACGATTTCGTCGAACGAGGCTACAACCTGCAGCGGCTTTTTGCGGTCATGGCTGCGACGCGGGTCTTTCGTTTGGACAGCAAGCTCGCTCTATCCGACGAGGCCGGCACCGCCACGCACGAAGCGACTTGGGCCGTGTTTCCATTGACCCGCTTGCGCCCGGAGCAAGTCGTCGGAGCGCTGCAGCAGTCGGCGTCGCTGGCCACGATTGACCACCAATCTCACATCGTCGTGCGGCTGGCGCGCGAGATCGGTCAGCGCGAGTTCATCAATCGCTATGGCGACGCCGGGGCCGACGAGTTTGAAGCCCGCGGCGGCACGATCCCGCAGCGACTGTTGATGATGAACGGCCAGATCGTCGACAACAAGACGAAAGACAGCCTGCTTGCCAATGCCGCCACGCAAATCGCCGCCCTGGCGCCCGACGATGATACGGCGGTTGAAACGGCAATGTTGGCTGTCTTGACTCGGCCCTGCGATGCCGAGGAAAAAGAGTATTTCACCGAACGTCTGGCGCGAACGAACCGCGGCGAACGCGCAAGGCGCCTGGGCGATCTTTATTGGACCCTCGTCAACAGCTCCGAATTTTCCTGGAACCATTAATCATGCCGCTCGCAGCCGCGTATCCCCCTGGGACAAACGCATCGCTTGACCGCCGCACGGTTTTAAAACTGGCGGGATGCGGCAGCGCGAGTTGGCTCTCGCTGGTGGCCCGACTGCTCGCCGAACCGTCGCAAAGTTCGGGCCCGCTTGGGTCGCGCGCGCCCGCCGGATCGCTCATCGTGCTGTGGATGGCCGGCGGGCCGAGCCAGTTGGAAACGTTCGACCCGCACCCCGGCCAAAGAATCTCCGGCGACACACGGGCCATTGCGACGGCCGTAAAGGGAATTCAACTGGCCGACGGGCTGCCGCGAGTGGCCGAGCAGATGGAATCGATCGCGATCGTGCGTTCGTTGGTCAGCAAGGAGGGAGATCACGAGCGCGGAACCTATCTTGTCAAAACCGGCTATCGCCCCGATCCCACGGCGGTGCATCCTTCGATCGGCGCGATTTGCTGCCACGAGCTGCCGGTCGGCGGGACCGAGATCCCGCGGCACATTTCGATATTGCCCAACCAGTGGCCCGCTCGGGGCGGTTTTTTGGGCGATCAGTACGACGCCTTCAAGGCGGGCGACCCGGCGGAAAGAATCGCCGACGTCACCCCGCGCGTCAGCGACCCGCGCATGCGCCAACGATTGGCCGATCTGGAAGTCGTGGAACAACGGTTTGCCCGCGGGCGCCCCGCCGCCAGGTCAACGCAGCATCAAGACCAGGTGCGCGAAGCGCGGCGCATGATGACCTCCCAGCAATTGCAGGCGTTTGACGTCTCGCGAGAATCGGCCGCGGTCCGCGCGGCGTATGGCGACACGCCGTTCGGCCGCGGGTGCCTGGCCGCGCGGCGGCTGGTTGCGGTCGGCGTGCGATGCGTCGAAGTTACGCTATCGGGATGGGACAGCCACGCCAACAACCACGAGGTCCACGGGCGCCTCAAGGGCATTTTGGATCCAGCCATGTCGGCGCTGGTGACCGACTTGAAACAGCACGGCTTGTGGCACGATACGATCGTGCTGTGCGCCGGAGAATTCGGGCGCACGCCCACGATCAACCGCCTGGCCGGGCGCGATCATTGGACGCACGGTTTCAGCATGGCCCTGGCCGGAGGCCGCATTCGGGGCGGCCAGGCCATCGGCCGGACGGATCCTGAAGGCGGCCGCCAGGTCGGCGAACCGAAACAAGTCGCCGACGTGCACGCCACGTTGCTGGCGGCCTTGGGGCTCGATCCGGCCAAAGAGCTCACGTCGCCCGCGGGCAGGCCGCTCAAGCTGGCTGAGGGCCAGCCGATCCGGCAGTTGTTAACCTGACGCCGCGTTCGCGCAATGGTCCGGAGCCGACAAATGAGTCGGGCGTTCTGGGCGGTACATCCGGAGGCGCGCCGCCACTGGTCAACGTAGCCGGACGACCAGGCGCTGCGCTGCCGAGAAGCTAATTGGCTGTGAGTTCTCGCAGTTTTGAAACACGACATGCGTTTACAGATGCCGTGGTCCGAACATCTGATGGCCGCAAAAGCTTACGGCGGCCAGTGTCGTCAAACCAACCATTTTCGGGAAGAGTTCATTTGCAAACGCCCCGCCATTCACTTTTCCGTCCCCCGAGATTCACATGACTTTAGTCATGACAAAAATGGCTGCGATGATGGCCGCAACGATGGCCATAACAAGGCGGAAAAGCATGGTCTTCCTTGATGGCCAACCCAGTGTCTTCTGGCGGTATTGGTACATCGTGCAGACCGCTCCACCCACAATGACCAAGACCATCAGGTCCCAAGCAGCCTCGTGACGAATGGCAGCCCGGCACGCAACGTCAATGAGCAGTGCGAAGGTGATAAAGGCGTAGGCCCATTTGTAGCTGGCATTCTCGACGGCCACAGTCCGCTCGTCCCGTTCCACGCTTTGGTGGGTGTTCATAGCTTCTCTTCCTCCAGAAAAAAGGCCTTCGATCCGCTTGTTCAGTCGTCGGGCCAGGAGCAGCGCTAGCAAGGCAGAGGGCTTGTACTGGCCAGTTTCAATCGAACTGATGGTTTGGCGAGCCACTCCCGCCAGCAAGCCGAGTTGCTCGTGGGAGAGACTTTTCTCTGTTCGTGCGACTTTCAAGCGGTTGCGAAGGCGGAAAACCGATCAAGCAATCACATATCTCGCCGGACTATTCGTCGAGGCGGAACACCTCCTCAGTGGTCTTTTTGAAGGTCCGCGCAATCCGTAGGGCTAGGGTAAGCGATGGTGTGTAGGCTCCTCCTTCCAATGCAACGATGGTCTGGCGCGTTACACCGACGCGATCTGCCAATTCTTGCTGGGTCATGCCGGACTTCGAAGTGCGCAGGTCGCGAATACAGTTGCTCAGTGTGGGTTCCTTCTTACGCGGCATGCTGCTGCCTCCGGTACATGACGACAGAGGCCAGGCCCTTCATGCCGTAGCAGATTGCAAACTGGACCCAGATAAGCCAGTTCAGGAATTCTGTCGAAACCGCATGGGCGTTTGAGTAGCTCGACCAAACAGTGGCCAAGGCCAACGCTGTGAAGAGTGTCATCCATGCGGTCCCTACACCGATACTCGTCGCTCTTTTCTCGATCTGCCGGTCTCGTTCGTCAATCACGGTCCGATCGCCGCGTCGGCGTACGAAAACGGCACCCAGCATGATCAACGCCAACAGCGCAAAGGCACTGGTCGCCGCCGACCCGAGCCATGGCGACAGCAACGTGGCTACGGCAACAGCGACCGCGGAAACTACCAGTTCAGTCCAGGCAACCTTCTCCATTGCGTTCATATTGCCCTCCGCTCGGTGAGGAAATGTCTTTGCAGCAGCGAACGAATGCATGATAAACTTGACATCAAAATTGTCAAGTCTATTTGACATGCGATCGAAATGGTCCACGACGCGAAGCCCAGTGGCCGCACAGTTGTCCCGGACTCCCATACGATCCGTGAGACGTCCGAACAAACGACCCCTTTTTGATCTTGCGACATTCCGGCTTCCGCCTAAGTCCCCCGCCCTGTCGTTAATTCCAGCGCGACCGACTCTCGCATCCGCGACCGGACAGTTGCTTCGAGGACTCGCCGCCTGGTGCGGGTTGGGTGTCGCTGCCGGAATGGTTGCCGGCGGTCCGCGCAATTGTCGCGGCATACGTACGATTCGCCGGCGCCGATCTGGGGCGTGAAATGCGCAATTTGCCCGCGGCCTGGCCGTGCTGGCTGTCGCTGCCAGCTTCCCTGCCCGACCACTCACAAGCGTATGTTTGTCGCGCGCCGTGTACGTGCCAGCATCGGACTTGACGCGCGCGGCTGGGTTGCAGTACTGTTCCGCGCCTCGTCATCTCAAATCTCTTGGTTCGAGTTGGCCGGTACTTTTTTCACATCCGAACCGCCTGACACAGTGGGTGATATCATGAGCGTAGCCCCCTCTCGGCCTTCGACGGCGGCTGTTTCCCCCGCCGGTCCCGCGTTCCGCGCTGGCGTCCCGTTGCTCGACGTCGGACGACAATATCAGCAGATCAAGCGAGAAATCGGCGAAGCCATCGCGCGCGTATGCGAGTCCGGTCGATTCGTGCTGGGACCCGACTGCGAACAACTCGAAAAGGACCTGGCGGCCTATTGCCAGGTTACGCACGCGGTCGGGTGTGCCTCGGGAAGCGACGCGTTGTTGTTGGCCTTGATGGCCTTTGGCATCGGCCCGGGCGACGAGGTGCTGATGCCCAGCTACACATTTTTCGCCACGGCCAGCGCGGCCTGGCGATTGGGCGCCAAGCCGGTGTTCGTCGACATCGACCCGGCGACCTTCAATCTCGATCCCGGTTTGCTGGAGCCGTTGATCACGCCGGCGACCAAGGCCATTTTGCCGGTGCACTTGTACGGGCAGTGCGCCGCGATGCCCGGGATCAACGCGATTGCCGCGCGACGCAACCTTCCGGTCATCGAGGACGCCGCGCAAGCGATCGGCGCCGAGCTGTCCGGTCGCCGCGCCGGTTCGTGGGGCGCGGTCGGCTGCTTGAGCTTTTACCCGACGAAAAACCTGGGCGGTTTTGGAGACGGCGGCCTGCTGACCACCCACGACGCCGCGTTGGCCGAGCGACTGCGGTTGTTGCGCGGCCACGGCATGCAACCGCGGTACTATCACCGCGTCGTCGGCATCAACAGCCGGCTCGATACCCTGCAGGCCGCGGTGCTGAACGTCAAACTGCGCTATCTCGACGCTTGGACCCAAGGCCGAGCCGCCAATGCCCGACGCTATGACGAACTGTTTGCCGAATTCGAGCTGGATCGCAAGCTCGGCTTGCCCGTGGCGACCGCCAATGGCCGGCACGTCTGGAACCAGTATGTGATTCGCGTTTATGACGCCCAGCGAGACGCGCTGCGCTCGCACCTGGCCGAACGCAACATCGGGACGGAAATCTATTATCCGGTGCCGTTGCACTTGCAGGAATGTTTTGCCTCGCTCGGCTATCGAGCGGGCAGCCTGCCACAAAGCGAGCGCGCGGCGCGCGAGACGCTGGCTTTGCCGATCTTCCCGGAACTGACCGCTCCCGAGCAGCGCGCCGTCGTGCAAGCGATCGCCGCGTTTTTCGGCAAGCAGCGGGCGGACGGGCCGCAGCGCCGCAATTGAACCGTAGCGCGCCGGTGTTTGACGCTTTCGTTCCTTAACGACCTGGGTGATGTATGGATCGTGTGCGAAAATCGGCGCTGCCGAAAGTGCTGGACTTGCCGCTGGCGATTGGCGCGGTGCTGTGCGGCGCCTTTTATTGGTTCGTCACCCAAGAGTCGATGAAGGGCACCCTGCTGCATCGCTACACGACCGAACACACGGTCGAGTACATCATCGTGGGGTTTTTCATTTGGGGTCTGACGGACGCGTTGTTTCGCGTGCTGAGTTTCCCGCGCGAAACGCTCGCCTTGCGACAAGCCTGGCTTCCGCCGCGCAAGGCGCGAGAGCCAGTGGCCAACGCGGCGACTTATCATGCGCACTTGCGGCGAAAGCCCGGTTGGCTGCAGGAGTCGCGGCTTGGGCGGCGGCTGCTCGAAGCGCTTGCGCACCTGCAGGAAAAGGGATCGGCCGACGGTTTTGCCGAGCATCTGCAAAGCCTGTCGGACCAAGACCACGATGCAACGCAGACCAATTACGGGCTCATTCGCTTCATTTGCTGGGTGACGCCGATGTTCGGGTTCCTGGGGACGGTCGTCCATTTCGGAACGGCCCTGAGCGGCCAGACGGCCGGCGAGATCGGTGACAAGCTGCCCACCGTCGTGGCCGAGATGGGCACGGCCTTCAATACGACCACCGTGGCGCTCACCGCGGCGACCACCATGATGTTTTGCTTGTTCCTTTGTGAGCGCACCGAGCGCGGCATCGTCAGCGCGGTGGATCGTCGCACGCAGCGCGAGTTGTTAAACCGGTTCGAAGTCGCCGATGCCAACATGGCGCCGTTTCTCGCGGCCCTCGAGTCGGCCAGCCAGGCGAGCCTGCGCGCCACGGACGCCACGATCCAGCGGCAACTCGAGGCCTGGTCGGGCGCGCTCGAGTCGCTGCAACGACAAAGCGAAAAAATGGAACAACGCCAGGCCCAGGTGTGGACCGAAGCGCTGGACAAGCTCGAAGAGCGATGCGAGGCGAACGACCAAAATCGCGAAAAGCGCTTGGCCCGGCTGCTCGAGTCGATCGAGACCCACCGCAAGGAACACCGCGGCCAGGCACAGGAAAGCGTGCGGCAGCTGGCGGACATGAAGACCGATTTGTCCGGGCTTGCGGGGCACCTGGCCGGCCTGCTGCAGGGGAACGGCGACTTGGTGCGCTTGCAGACAACGCTGACCGACAATCTGCGATTGTTACGCGAGACGCAGCAGATCGATCAGGCTCTGCACGGGCTCACGGCCGCCATCCACTTGCTCACGGCTCGCAATCAACCGCCCCTGATCAAGGAAAGCCGGGCGGCTTAGCACTGCCAAGCAATTCTGCCACGACATCAAAGCGCGCGAATCGTCACCCGCATTTGATGCGCGCGGCCAATTCTGATACGATCTTGATATATCCGCGGGCGAGTGCTTAGGCAAATTGCATCCAAGGTTGTCGTCAAACCTGCGTGACAGAAGACGGTTGGCGCGCCGCTTTCGTCCCGTGGACAATAATCGACCGGCGCGGGCTACTGGAACACCCACGCTTGGAACTCGAACTATACTAATGCTGGCGGGCGAATTCGATCCTCGTCGCTCCACACTTGAGGAGGATGTCGGCAGATGCTGACGCAATTGTTTTTGCGGGTCGCCTTTGTGGGCAGCGAGTGGGTCTTGTGGGTGCTGCTGGTCGTCAACTTTATCAGCGTGGCCACGATCGTCGAACGCATCCTGTTCTTTCGCCGCACGAGCGTCGATGGCGAGGATTTGGCGGCCAAGCTCGATCAACTTTTGCGAGCCGGCGACTTGCGCGGCGCCTGGGATTTGGTGGCCGAAAGCGAGGCCATCCAGTGCGTCGTCGTTGCCACGGGCCTGTCGGCTCTGGCGCGCGGGACCCAGGCCTGCGCCGAGGCCATGCTCAGCGCCAAGGCCCAATTAAGGCCCCTGGTCGAAGCCAGGCTCAACATCCTGGGAACTATCGGCAGCAACGCGCCGTACATCGGCCTGTTGGGCACGGTGTTGGGCATTATCAAGGCGGCTCACGACCTGACGGCCGAGACGGGCGGCGCGGCCAATCCGAACGCGGTCATGGCCGGCGTCTTCGAGGCCCTGATCGCCACGGCCTTTGGACTGTTCGTGGCCATTCCGGCGGTCGTCGCCTTCAATATCTTCCAGCGCAAGGTCCGGCAAACGCTGGCGCAAGTCGACGCCCTGGCTCATCAGGTGTTGGCCAGCTTACGCTACGACAAAAAGCCCGCCACGCCGCAAACGACTCATTCCTAGGGAACCAGCGATGGCCGGACTTTCCTCGGCATTCGACGGCGACGAATCCTCGGCGCTTAGCGATATCAACGTCGTGCCCCTGGTGGACGTGGTGCTGGTGCTCTTGATCGTGTTCATGATCACGGTGCCGGCAATCGTCGGCTCCGCCCCCATCAAGGTCGACCTGCCCGAAACGACCGACGCCGCCATGGGCACCAGCGAGGACTTGCCGCTACACCTTTATTTGCGCCGCGAGCAGTCGGGCGAAACCGTGCTCTATCTGAATGACACCCGCACCAACGAAGCCAGTCTGCGATCGTTGCTGGCCGGCTACGGGAAGTCGAAAGAAAAGCCCGCCACCTACCTGGCGGCCGACAAGGGAATTGCCTTCGGCGAGGTGGTCAAGGTTATGGATATGCTCGGCAGACTGGGCCTGCACAAGATCTCGCTGGACACGAAGCACGTGTCGAAGCCATAGCTGCCCGTTAGCCGCGCCGGACGCCTACTCTTCTTCTTTGAGCTTCGGGTCGGGCGGCTTGTCCTGACGACGGGCCGGGCGGAAAACCGTCATCAGCCCGATGGACACCAGCGCGATGACGATCATGTAGGGCACCACGTAACTTTTGGTGGGCGCGGCGGCCTCTTCTTTTTTCTTCTTGGCCGCCAAAACCAAGGGCGACGTCAGGCACCAAAAGTAGACGCTCAGCACCCAGGGGGCCACGCGGTAAGCGAAATGCCGGCCCCGCGCAATCAGTTTCTTGATGGCGTTGAAATCTAGGTTCATGTCAGTTCTCGCGCGTGCAACAATGGTCGCCCAGTAAAAAGCTCTCCAGCGGCTCGGCCAAACGCCGAAAGTGGCCGGTTGGTATCGCCAGCGTATCCCATCGCGGCGAAATCGGCCGGGCATGCATGGCATATTCCTGCAAGCGAATGCCCACGAACGCGTACAGCCCGCCGCGAAACTCGAACAAGGATTCTTCCGGCAAAGGCGCCTGATCGCCGATCACATTATAAGCAAACACGAACAAGCCGCCAAACCGCTGGCCGAACAGCCGCTCCCAGCGCGACAAGCTCACCAAATCGTCGCGCGTCGACCAGTTCTTCCAATACTGTTTCTGCTCGCCGGACGGAAACCGCCGGCCCTTGACGTCGACCAGCCACGAAGCGCCGCTCGCCGCGGGCGAGACGATAAAATCCAGGCTCTTGATCGAGCCGCCCGACCAGCGACTGCGCTTGGTCTCGTCGACGGCCACGTAGGGCACGCACTTCAAGCGCAGGTACGCTTCAAAAGCCGCTTCGTAATGGTTGTCTCGCTTGGCCATCGCCTTCCCCGGTAGCGTGGGGGGTCGCCTGGAAGTGAGGATGCCATGAGTGTAGCGAATCGCTCAACCGGGGCCAATCGTTCCGCGTCCCCCCGCAAGCGGCCGCCTTGGCCGGAAGTGAGCTACTGACGCCTGCGTTGCCGATGTCGCAGGGCCGACCAACGGGAGGCCCGGAAATGCAGGCGCCAACGTTGCCAGCACATGACATTCGCATTGCCGCTATCAATCAACCTGGCTCCCCGGCTGCAAATGCCGCACGATCGCGGCTGGCGCCTCGGCCAGGGCGACCACGGTGCTCTGGCCCGTGGCCAGGTCTTTGATCTGGCAATTACCGGCCGCCCATTCGTTTTCTCCCGCGATGACCGCCAATCGAAACCCGCGACGATCGGCGTACTTAAGCTGCGTCGCCAGTTTCTTGGGCTCGGGATAAAGCTCGACTCCCACATTTTTGGCGCGGATCTGGGCCGCCAGGCACAAATAATCATGCAGGCGAGTCGCCTCGAAAAAGGGCATGAAAACCGGCGCCGGCGTGCTGACCTTCTGAACGAGCGCCAGCTCTTCCAGCGCGGCCAGCAGGCGATCGAGCCCCAGCGACGCGCCGATGCCCGGCAGTTGTTCCTTCGTATACAGGCCGGCCAGGTTGTCGTAGCGTCCGCCGGAGCACACGCTGCCGATGCCCGGCAGCTGGTCGAGAAAGGTCTCGAAGACCGTGCCCGTATAGTAGTCGAGTCCGCGGGCGATCGACGGGGTGATCCGCACTCGTCCCGCGTCGACGCCCGCGGCCAGCACGGCAGCGAGCAAGTCGGCCAGCTTGGCGACGCCCGCTTGTCCGAGCTGGCTCCCTGCGACGAGTTTTTCCAATTCGCCGAGGACATGGTCGTTGTCGCCGTGTATTTCCGCCAAGCGCAGCACGCTGTCGGCCTGCGCGGGCGTGGCCCCCGCGACGGCGATCATTTCCTCGGCGACCTTTTCGCGGCCGACTTTCGCCAGCTTGTCGAGCGAGCGCAGGATGGGAGTCGAACGGTCCGCCAGACCAAAACGCTCGAGCATGCCGGTCAACACCAGGCGATTGTTGACGTGGATCGTAAACTCCGTGATGCCCAGGGCCTGAAACAGATCGTGAATCACGAGCGTGGTTTCAATGTCGGCCGCCAGGGCGAGCGTGCCGATCGTGTCGAAATCGCATTGCATGAACTCGCGGTACCTCCCGCGCTGCGTGTTTTCGCCGCGCCACACGGAGGCGATGTGATAGCGCTTGAACGGCGTGCCGAGCTGGCCGATGTGCTGCGCCGCAAATCGCGCCAAGGGCACCGTCAGATCGAAGCGCAAGCCCACCCAGCGGCCACCGTGGTCCTGAAATTTGTAAAGTTGTTTGTCCGTCTCGGCGCTGCCCTTGCCGGTGAGGATTTCCAAGTACTCGAGAGCCGGCGTGTCGATCGGGCTGAATCCGTAGGAGCGATAAACGCGGCGCGCGGTGTCGATCAGCCACTCGCGCGGAATCATGGCCTCGGGCAGGTAATCGCGAAAGCCCTTGAGCGTTCGCGGTTCGATGCGTTGTGTTTCGTTCACGAGAGTTGACTTTCGATCGGCTGGCGGAACGATGGCCGGGGCCTATTGCGGGAGGTTTGGTTCAATCCGGCCCGACGCTCTAGCCGGCCAGCACCGGCAGCAGGGGCGGCTTGCGACCGCGAATGCTTTCCCCTTTGTTGCGGGGAAGAATCGCTTCGGCGTATTCGGCCGCTTGTTCGGCCGTTTCCAGATACTGCTCGTACAACCAGTCGTCCTCGTATTCACAATTCTCCGTGGAATACTCCCGGCAAATCAGCGGCCGGTCGTGATAAATGCCGCAGCGGTTGTCGGACTGCAAGTGTTTGCACTCGGTATGCACCAACAGGTACCAATCGCCCTCTTCCTTGAACACGGTCGCGCCGTCGTGCAGCAAGTACCAGCGGACAAACTCCCAATCCTCCCGCGTCGTCGGCTCTTCGATTGGCAAGGCGAAATAGCGACAACACTTGGCCGTGCAGTGATCGCACAACACGTCGCCAGGCGCAAGCTGGTCGCGGCGGAGCTTCGGTTTGACGAGATCGACCTTCACCTGATGATTCTCCCTGAACGCTCTACGAGCGATTCAATAACTGCCCCAAATGTCCCACTAACACGTGGTCGTTGCGCGAATTCGTGACGGTCACGCTTCTCCAAGCAAACCGGCATGCCGCTCACATTAACAGACCAACTCGAAAAACGCCAGAACAGTCGCGTCGGCGTCGATCGCGCGCATCGGTTGCAGCGCCGCGCGGTTTGCCCGAGGCAGCATCGCGCGTAAAATAGGTCGCGCTTGCCGGGAGTTGGATTGTCGCGCGATGGGAGTGCCAATGGGCAAAGTCATGGTGCTGCGGCACGTGCCTGAGGAGGCCTTGGGCCAATTGGAAACCCAACTCCGCGCCGGCGGGCTGGACTTGCAGGTCATATATTGCTTTGACGAAGACTGGCCGCTCGTCGAGCGCGCAGGCTTTGACCCGCGCGGTTTCTCCGGCCTGGTCGTGATGGGCGGGCCGATGAACGTCGAGGAGGTTGCTCGCTATCCCTTTCTGGCCACCGAAGTCGACTGGCTGCGCCGCGCCGTCGCCGCCGGATTGCCCACGCTCGGCACGTGCCTGGGCGGACAACTTCTGGCCAAGGCGCTCGGCGCTCGCGTGTACAAGAATCGAGTCAAGGAAATCGGCTGGTACGAGTTGGAATTGCTTCCGTCGGCCTGTGAAGACCCGCTGTTGGCCGGCAGCCCAAACAAGGAAACCGTCTTCGAATGGCATGCCGATACGTTCGATCTGCCCTCCGGCGCGGTTCATTTGGCCCGCACGTCCACCTGCGCTCAGCAGGCCTTTCGCTATGGGCCGTCGGCCTGGGGTTTGCAGTTCCATTTGGAAATGACCGGCGAGATGGTACGCGATTGGCTGGTCCAGCCCGAGATGTGCGCCGAAGTAGCTGCTGCTCCCGGCATCGATCCTCATGAAATCAGCCGCCGCGCGCCCGCCGCGTTGGCCGCTTCTGCCGGACTGGTCGCTCGCGTGTTCGGGCGGTTCGCGGCGATTTGTCGGCAGCACTCCCTTCGACGCTAGGATTCTTGCCAGGCCAACGTGTAGCCCCATTGCACAGTGCGCGCTTCGTTGCTCGCCGGGTCGTCCACGGCGACGATTTTCAGTCGCCGCTCGACCAAGTCGAGTACGCCTCCCTGCCGAGACAGGCGAACCTTGATCCCCGCGCGCACGGGGTCGACCTCGTTAAGAGGCGAAACGTAGCCCGTGCCATCATCGAACACAACGGCTGCGACCCCTGGGACAAACTCGTAGGTGCTCGCCAGTGGCGAAGCCACGGGGCCACGGACGCGGCAGGCGATATCGAAGCGCGCACAGGCCGCCGCCGGGTCTAGCTCGATGCTCGCCGACCAGTGGCTGTTGCCGGCCATACCCACCAGGAGGGCCACTTGTCGGCCATCCGCGCGGTTCTCAATATGCAGCGATTGCAGCGCTGGACTGGCCGGCCACGTCTCAAGCGGCGAACCCTCGACCGATCGCAGCAGCGGGCGCCAATCGGCCCCGTCGGCCAGGTGCACTTCGTGGGCGTAGCGGTCCGCGACGAACGCGAACCGCACGCGCAGCTTGTCGCAGGCCAGTAGCTGATCGTGTTGCCGGCTCACGCTCGACAGACGCCTCCCCGGGGTCGTTATGCCACGCGCCAGCGCAAGTAGGCATCCAAAAAACCTTCGATGTTGCCGTCGAGCACGCTTTGAAAGTTGCCCACGTAATAGCCGGTCCGCGTATCCTTGACGCGTTGATCGGGGTGCAGGAAGTAGCTGCGGATCTGCGAGCCGAAGCCGGTTTTGGCTTTTTCCTGATACTTGGCGGCCTGCGCGGCCTCGCGTTTTTCTTCCTCCATCCGCGCCAATCGGGCCCGCAGCATCTTGAGCGCCGTGGCCCGGTTCTTGTGCTGCGATCGCTCGTTCTGGCATTGCACGACGATGCCGCTGGGCAGGTGCGTCAGCCGGATGGCGCTTGAGGTCTTATTGACGTGTTGGCCGCCGGCGCCGCTGGCACGGAACACATCCTCGCGAATGTCGTCGTCGCGCAATTCGATGTCGACGGTGTCGCTGATCTCGGGCGAAACGTCGACGGCGGCGAAGCTGGTTTGCCGCTTGCCCTCGGCATTGAAGGGGCTGATGCGCACCAGGCGATGCATGCCTGTCTCGCCCTTCAGATATCCGTAGGCCATGGGTCCTCGGATCGCAAGCGCCGCGCTTTGGATTCCCGCCACGATGTCATCCTGGCGATCGAGGATCTCGACCGTGTAATCGTTTTTCTGGGCCCAGTGGATGTACATCCGCAAGAGCATTTCGGCCCAGTCGTTGGCATCGGTGCCGCCGTCTCGGGCGTTGATGGTCAAAATGGCCCCCTTGGAGTCGTAGGGGCCGCTGAGCAGGCCCTTGAGCTCGAGTTGGCCCAGCAGGGTCTCCAGTCGGTTGACTTCCGCGGTGACCTCGCCGACGAGCGACGGATCTTCGCCGGCCATTTCGACGAGCACCTTCAGGTCGGCCGTGGCGGCGACGGCCTCGTCGAGCGGTTTGAGAATCGCGCTTAGCGATTTAAGTTCGGCGATCGTGGCCTGGGCTTTTTCCTGGTTGTCCCAGAAGCCGGGCTGGGCCATGTGGCGCTCGATCTCGGTTACCTGCGCCTGTTTCGTCGCATGGTCAAAGAGAGTCTCGCAACTGGACAATCCGTAGCAGGATAGCCTCGGACCGATCCGTAAGTTCTTTGTCCATCGATTTGAGTCCTATTGCAATCAAAGGTCCAAGGGTCTGGGAAAACGTGAGCCGGGGGCCCGTTGGCTGAGCGACAACTCATTATATCGGTCCGACGGCCAGAGGAGGAGGCACGTTTTGGCCGATCCATGGTGCCTATTGGCACGCATGGCCTCCGGCGCACGGCGGCGGCCAAGGCCGTCAGAACTGGTCCCGCCGCAGGACCTCGACCGTTTCGACGCAAGCGGTCACCGCGTGTTCAAGCGAGATATGCCGGCGGATATATTCCAGGATCTGTTCGGCGATCTCGGCCGGCACGACGACTTCGATGCGCACCTGGTAGGTGACCGCGGTGGCTCCTTTGGCCAACGTTCGTCGGCCGGCTCCACGACAGGGAATCGACGTGTAGCCCGACGCGCCCAGCTCGATGCAGCGGTTGGTCAACTGCGTTTCCAGGTCGCTGTCGGCCACGATCGTGACGCGCTTGATGCGGACAAACTGGCGGCGGCGCGCGGCGTGCGGATGCTCGGAGAACTGCTGGTGCGACTCCAAGCCCAGCACCTCGAGTTGCAGCCCGGCCTGCTCGAAATCCATTTCCAATTCGTGCAGGTGTTCCATCACGCTGTGGTCGACGACTTTCGTGCCGGACAGGTCCAAAACGATATTGTTCTTTTCGACCAATCCGAGCTGCTCGATCTGACGTTTGAAGGGCAGCCAGTTGGTGAAAACGGCCGACTCCTTGGCCAGCAACACCACCGTATTGTCGTCGCGGGTTTCGACTTCCAGGAAGGGTTTGAACAGCGAACGAAGCGGCACCCCGTTGAGAAGGTGGATCAGAAACTTGACGCCGATGCCGATGGCGATGCCGATCAGCAAATCGGTGGCCAGCACGCCAATGATCGTGGCGACGAAAATCACTAACTGCTCGCGGCCGATTTTGTAGACGTTCAAGAACTCCTTGGGCGAAGCCAGGCGAAAGCCCGTATAGACCAGCATGGAGGCCAACGCGGCCAGCGGAATTCGATGAATCAGCATCGGCAGCAGCGACACGAATCCCAGCAGGAAGACGCCGTGCCACATGTCGGCGAATCGCGTGCGCGCGCCGTTGTCGATATTGGCCTTGCTGCGGACGATCTCGGAGATCAGGGGCAGCCCGCCGACCATCGCCACGGCCGTATTGGCCAAACCCACGGCGACCAGGTCTCGGTTCAGATTGGTCTTCCGCTTCCAAGGGTCGATCATGTCGATGGCCTTGGCGCTGAGCAGGGATTCGAGCGATCCGATCAATGAGAACATCACGACCCATTTCCAGCCGGCGGCCGTGGCCAGCGCCGAAAAGTCCGGGTGCGCCATCGCCCGAAACATGTTGTTGGGCACGTTCACCAGGAACGCCTCGCCCAACTTGTATGTCTGGCCGAACATCGAATACGTATGTTCGCGTGACAGGTCGAAATAGATTCCCAGCGGCACCGCGATCAATAGCACGACCATCGGCGCGGGAATCATCTTGACCCATTTGACCTTGAACAGCGGCAGCCCGAACAAGATCAGCAGGCTGATGGCGCCGATCAAGGCGATGTCCGGATTGGCATGGATCAACATGCTGGGCAATTCCTGGACGATTTCGAACGGGTCGCCCTTGGCGCTTTCGCCCATCGCGACCGGCAATTGTTTGAGAATGATGATCACGCCGATCGATGCCAACATCCCGTGCACGACGGAGGTCGGGAAAAAGTCGCCCAGCATTCCGGCGCGCACCAGTCCAAAGACAATCTGGATCGCGCCCGCGGCGACCCCCACGGCGAGCGCCATGCGATAGGCTTGCATGTCGGCGGCCGGATCCTGGCCCCCGGTGAAGCCGAACTCGGTGACCGCGCCGATCGCGATCACAATCAGGCCGGCCGCCGGGCCCTTGATCGTCAACTCGGAATTGCTCAAGAGAGACGTCACGATGGATCCGAGGATCGCCGTGAACACGCCCGCGATCGCCGGATAGCCGCAGGCCAGAGAAATGCCAAGGCACAGCGGCAGCGCGATCAAGAACACCAGAAAGCCGGAAAGCATGTCGTAGCGCAGGTATTTGACGAACCCTGGCAGGTTGCCGCGGGGCGTTTCACGCGCCGCTGTCGCCGTCGGACGGCCGTTGTGCGCGGTCGCGCGAGAGATCGTCGTCACGGGATCATCGGGTGAATCCATGGCAATCAACTCCCCGTGTGCGGGTCGTGTTGAGCGCAACCGCCTGGCGCTTTTTCAGAAAATGACGAATATTGATGATCGGTCATGCGCGACGAGCGGGAGAGCGACTCTGACGTGGCGTGAAGGAAAGTACATCGTGGCCCCCGGGCTCGGTGAATCCGTTCACGAGGAGGGCAATCATGTATTGAGAAGGAATTGCATCCGCTTTGGCCGACATTGTTTACGGCGCACTGAGACCGTGCCGGAATTTTATCATGCGATTGCGGCCGCAAGTGAACCGTGTTGCGCCGACACACTCGGGAGTAGGAGTATAAGACCGCCGGGAGAGCCTGACCATCGCGAGAGAATTACAAATTGTTAAGGTTGCCCTGGAGCGAATTCGGCCACGCATTACCGCGGAAATCTCTTGGCAAGCGTCAAGAATCGTCGAGTTTTTTGGCCGGCGCCGCCTGGGGCTCCAACCACGAAAGCGGCTATAATTTGGTATGGCGCGCCCGCGCGCGTCACGCTCGACGTTGCGGGTTCGTGTGAAGGAAGCGTCCGTGGAACTTCTGGTTATCGAAGACGATCCCTTGATTGGCAAGGCATTGCGCAAGGGACTCTCGGAAGCGGGGCATAGTTGCACGTGGGCCAAAGAGGGTGAGCGGGGGCTCGAACTGGCTGCGGGCCAGCAATTCGACGCCATCGTGCTGGACTTGATGCTGCCCGGACGCTCGGGCCTGGATTTGCTGGACGAACTGCGCGGCTCGGGGATTCGAACTCCGGTGATTGTCTTGACGGCGCTGGGTTCGGTCGAAGAACGCGTGTCGGGATTGAAAGCCGGAGCGGACGACTACATCGTCAAGCCGTTTGCGATGGTCGAGTTGATGGCCCGGCTGGAGGCCGTTTGCCGACGCACGGTGACGCGACCGCCGGCCGTCATGCAAGCCGGTCAACTGTCGCTTGACCTGGCCGTCCGCCGCGTGACGCGGGACGGCAACGAAATCGAATTGACCCCCACCGAGTTCAGCTTGTTGGAATTGTTAATGCGCTACGCCGGACAGGTCGTCACGCGTCGCATGTTGTGCGAGCATCTCTGGGAAACCGATTGGGAAGGGACCACCAACGTCATCGAGGTGCACATCAACCGTCTGCGAGGTAAGCTGGACAAGGGGTTCGACGAATCGGTGATCCAGACCGTGCGGGGTCGCGGTTATGCGCTTCGAGCAACTTAAGACGTTATTTCGCTCGCTCCGTTTTCGGCTCAGCGCGTGGAACACCGCGGCCGTGCTGTTGATCGTGATCGTCACCCTTTTGGCGGTGCGCGAGTCGTTGCGCTTTACCTTGCTGAGGGAAAACGACCTGCTCTTGCTGGACGACACCTATGAAGTCGTCCTGACCGTCCAAGGGTTCTACCCCGACCTGGATGAGATTCACGGCGAAATGAATCGCAAGAGTCTGGGCCACGTCGATCGCAGCCTGTTCGTGCAGTTGCTCGACGGGGGCGGCCAGCTCATCTTGTCCAGCGGCCGGCCGCCGAAACTGGAAGGGGTGCCGTTGCCGACGGCCGACAAACCCTCACTGCTCACCGTCGGCGGTTATCGCTTGGCGCAGCGCGTCATTGCCAAGGAAGGATTGCCGAACTATACGGTGCGCGTGGGCGCGTCGCTGACCATGGTGAACAACGACGTGGCGACGTTGTCGCGGTTGATGACGGCCGCGGGCGTCGTGATCTTGTTCGTGGCGCCGCTCAGCGGCTATTTTCTGGCCGGGCGCGCCACGCGGCCGCTGGGAAAGATCATCACCACGGCGGCGCGGCTGCGGCCAAGCCACATGGAAGAACGGCTGCCGATTCGTGGCACGCAGGATGAACTCGATCAGCTGTCGCTTACGATCAATCATTTCCTGGACCTGCTGCGCGATTATCTGGAGCGAAACCGGGAGTTCGTTGCCAACGCGGCCCACGAGCTGCGCTCGCCTTTGGCGGCCGTGCAAAGCTCGGTCGAAGTCACGCTCAACTCCGACCGTTCCGTCGAGGAATACCAAGACATGCTGGGAGAAATCGCGGACCAGTGCGGGCAATTGCGGGTCTTGGTCAACCAGCTCTTGTTGCTGGCTGAAACCGATGCCGCGCGCTCGGTGGAGGAGAAGCGGCCCGTGCGATTCGACCAGTTGGTCGAAAGATCGGTCGAGATGTTCCGCGGAGCGGCCGAGGAGCGGGGCATCGACCTGACGGGCAACGTGCGAGATGAAATCACGATCAACGGCAGCGGCGACCGTCTACGGCAAGTGGTCAACAACCTGATCGACAACAGCCTCAAGTTCACTCCCCGTGGCGGCCAGGTGGTTGTCACGTTGCGGCACGACAGGACCCAGGGTCAACTCGTGTTGCGAGTGGCCGACACCGGACGCGGCATTAGCGCGGCCGACTTGCCGCACGTCTTCGAGCGGTTCTACCGGGGGGACAAATCGCGCCAACGAGAAAACCTCACGCACGGCAACGGCCTGGGATTGAGCATTTGCCAATCGATCGTCGCCTCGCATGGCGGCACGATTCGCGCCGAAAGCAGCCCCGGACGCGGGGCGACGTTCATCGTTGGCCTGCCCGCGCTCGCCGACTTCGCGGCCGAGCGAATCAAAGCCAGTTATTCAAGCTGATTGGCGGCTGGCGCCCGCCGGTCTGCGGAGGTCACGCCGCGCGAGACCGTCCCCATCTCGGGGTTAGCGCGTCCGCGCCGGCCGACGCGTCACTTCCAACCGCGGCGGGCTGGCCAGGTAGGCGAACAGATCGGCGATTTCCTCGATACTCAGTGGATTGAGCAATCCCTCCGGCATGGACGACACCTTGTTGCGAGTCGTTTCGGCCACCTGGTCTTCGGGAATGAGCGCCTTCTCGCCATTGGCCTGCAGGATGACCAACGTGCCGTCGCCGCGCGGTGACACCATGCCGACGTAGGCCTTGCCGCCCTTGGTGATGACCGTCTGGCTCGCGAACTGATCGGAAATGACTTGCGACGGAAAGAGGATCGACTCCAAGATCTCCTTTTTCTGGAATCGCTTGCTGACGTTGGTCAGATCCGGTCCGATCGTATCGCCGCGATCGCCATGGCGATGACAACGGATGCACTGGGCCTTCTCGAATAGCATCGCGCCGCGTGCCGCCACGCCCTGCGAGGCCTGGGGTCCGGTGAGAAAACTGAGCAGTTCCTGGTAGGCCCAATTGTTTTGTTCGGCATCGTGCGGAAGCTTCGGTTCCGGCAAAGCGGGATACTTCTCGACGAACCACGCTTGCCAGCCTGCCAGAGCCTTATCCCACTCGTCGTCGGGCTGGCTCAAATGTTCTCCGGTCCATTTTTCCAGCAGTTCCACGGCCCGGCGACTGCCGTTTTCGCGCAGCAGCAGCCCGCGCAAGATGACCTGGCGAATCGCCTCGGGCTCGTCACAGGCCCGGTCCACTTGGGCCAACCGCGTCAACACTTCCTGTGCCGCCGCCCCTTCGACGATCGGTAGCGAGCGGATCAGGTACTGCCAGTTCTCGCCGTCCGGCTGTTGCGCCAATCCCATCGCGATCGGCACCCGCCGGTCCGGTTCGCTTTCGAACAGTTCGCGCAAGTATTCAGCCGCCTGCGGCTCCCCGCTGGCGCCGAGCACGGCGCAGATTCCGATGCGCAACCGCTTGGCCGCTTCGCTGTCAAGCTTCGTGACTTGCCGATCCAGCTTCCGGACCAGCGCCAACGTCTCCGCGCTGGGATGATCCGGCAGCTTGGCCAACACGGACAAGGCCGAGGTCGGCCACTTGACGCCGTCGGCCAACACCAGCCCACGCTCCTCCTCGCTGAAGCCGGCAAAGAATTCGCGCGAGACGTTCTCGATGTATCCGGCAAAGCTGTGACCGCCCTGGATGGTGCGGGCATCTTCATAGGCCTTGAGCACTTCCAACTTCAAGGGAATGGTCCAGCCGGCCTGCAAGAACCGGGCGTGCATGAGCACTTGCATCTTCTCGACGCCTGGCAGGTCGCTGTTGAGTTGATCGACTATCCGCTCGGCAAGCGCCGGATCCTGCAGATAGACCAACACCCGCAGCAGCTCGCGATTCATTCGAGCATCGCTCGCGGGATACTCTTCAGAAAGTTGCTCGCGCAGATCGGCAACGCTGTCGGGGGCGACCTGGCCTTGGAGGAGCGCCAATTGGATGACCCGCATCAGGTCGAGAAAGTCGTCATCGGTCAAATAGCCCTTGAGAAATTCTCCGGACCGCTTGAGCACGGCGTCAATCGTAGCGCGCGCAGGCGCTTGCCCTACGAGCGCCACGGATCCGGTGATGAACACGCGCGGCTCCGCGCTCTCCAGAATCGAGGCTTCCCATTGATCGCGCGGAAGCTGTTGCAGCGCTCGACCGGCCGCCCAGGCCACGTAGCGATCGGGCGACGCCAAGAGGCGCAACAGCTTTTCGGCCGGTATTGATTGTCCCGAGCGTACGATCGCTTCGCTCGCCGCGCGCTGGATCGCCAGGTCGTTATCCTCGACCAATTCGGCGAGGCGGGCCTGCGTCGTCTCATCGCCGTTCAAGCCCATCAACGTGACCGCCTTCGCGCGCAACGAAACCGCCGAGTCGCGCGAAACCTCGATCAGCAACTTGGTGCTCGGATGCGGGCCGAATAATTGCATCAGATCCAGCGCCCGAATGCGTCGGGCAATGGGACTCTTTGCGTCCAACGCCGCGGCCGTCACCTGGGCGTCCCACTTGTCGCCCAGTTGTTGCTTCACCAGCGCCACGCGCTGCCGGGCCCAGGCGCTGCCCATTTGCGGTTGTTCGAGCGCCGCCAACAGGCCTTTGCCGCGGTTCAGCACCCGATCGGGCACTTTGCCGTCCCACACGACTCGATAAATGCCGCCTTCGGTGTCGCGACCGCCGGTGCAGAAATACAACCAGCCGTCCGAGCCGACCGCCAGATCCGTGACGTTCAGCGGCTGACCTTCCAGGAAGACTTCGGCGACGGCCTTGTACGTGGCGCCATGGGGCTTGGTGCGGATCGCCAGAATCCGTCCGCGGGACCAATCGCAGACAAACAGCGCGTTCTGATAACGCACCGGAAACATGACGTGGCTATAGACGTCCATTCCTGCCGGCGAGCCACGGCCCATCTCCAACGTCGGCGGCAAACTGTCGACGTAATAGTTCGGCCACTTCGCCCATCCGCTGCGCCAGCCGAACTCCGAGCCCGGGCTGACGTGATTGAGCCGCGTGGGACGATACCAGGGCATGCCGGTATCCCACTCCATGTCGGAGTCGCAAGTAAATAATTCGCCGTCCTGATTGAACACTAGGTCGTAGGGGTTCTGCAGTCCGCCGGCAAACAATTCGACGGCGGTGCCGGAGGTGTCCGTGCGGATGATGGTTCCGCCCGGCGCTTTGATGCCGACGGCGTGTCCGCTGGCGTCCTCCAAGCGCGGGGTCACCAAATCGCCCTCGTAAAAGTCGTGATACGGACTGCTGGGGTCATGCTTTTGCTCGGGGCGCGAAAAATTGCCGACCAGGATGTACAACAGTCCGTCGGGCCCCAACGTCAGCGCGTGCGGTCCGTGCTCTCCCATTTCGCCGACGAATTTCAGAACCGATTCGACGCCCTCGATTTGACCGTCTTGATCGGCGTCCGACAGCCGATAGAGTCCGGCGCCTTGCGGTCCGTCGCCGATGGCATACAGCTTGCCGCTGACCGGTAGCAGACCTTGGCAGTTCTTGATTTGCTCGCAATACGTGGAAACGGTGTCCACCAACCCGTCCCGGTTGTTGTCGCGCACGATCACGAGCGGGCCGTTTTCTCGCGCGGCGATGATCTGGCCGAACTCGTCGAAGGTCATGCAGATCAACGACCCGGTTTCCTTCGGCTCGACGACCCACTCGACGTGAAACTCGGGCGTGACCTTGAAGCGGTCCGCGGCGCCGGCCACACTCACCTCGTTGCCCCAGGGCAGCGTGGCGTTCAGGGGCCCGAAACTACGCGCGGCCAGCCATTGCACGTCGTTGAAGCGCGGCCGTTGCCACTGCTGAAATTCCTTCAAGGCCGTCTTCCAGGTGCCGTCAGTCGAGTAGTCGACGTGCGTGTTGCCCAGTTGCTTGACAACGACTCGCGCGACGAGGCCCGCCGAACCTCCCTCGGAGTTCACTGCCTTGACCGCCACCGTGTTGGGCCCTTGCACGAGGTATTTGGTGACGTCGTAAACGTCGAGGACTTTCCAGTTCTGGCCGCTGCCGACCTGACGCCCGTTGACGTACAGTTCGTAATTGTCGTCGCAAGCGATCTGGATCGTGCCGTGC
The DNA here is from genome assembly GCA_041497975.1 of Planctomycetia bacterium. Lineage (GTDB taxonomy): Bacteria > Planctomycetota > Planctomycetia > Pirellulales > PALSA-1355 > PALSA-1355. The sequence goes on from JBGQHN010000014.1 coordinate 25,516, forward strand.
TCCGGAGCTCCCAGGCTGAACGTCTTGCGGAAGAAGCAAGTCCCTTGGGGAGCGAGCTCTTTTTCGAATGCCGGCGACCAGATCCATTGGGCCTCTTTGGCCACGGCGGCAGGAGCGGCGATGAGGATGGCCGCGAAGGCCAGCGGGCCCAGTGCCAACGCGATTTGGCGCGCAAGAGCAGCGTACCGTTTCTGGAAAACGTTTCGCATGGCAACAGGTCCCCTACTGGCAGGAACGAAATGTAATCGCCGAACTACCGAGCCGCCCTCGTGGCGAAGCGCCAGAGTCCCCACTCAATACAGGGGGCGATAGAGTACCGAGATGGGGAAAACAGGGCAACAGAACTTCGCCCTGGCGAAACGCACTCGGCCACCCCGGCGGTCGACGGCCGTCGCCAGAGCGTCTTCAATCCTGGCTGAAGGATCGCGGGACGCGGTGCGCAGAAGGTTTGAAAACAGCGTGTCCGGACGCGTGCAACCGACTTGCCAGAAGCAGCTTGCGCGCCGATTGGATCAAATCCGGCGCCGATGGGGCCTGGCAGTCGGAAGTGGGGGGCCGGAATGGGGACTCGGCCGCAGCAAGTCGGAAATCATCCCTTGCGCATCGCTGGCATTGGCCGATAACCGCAGCAACCACAGCGACTTGAAAATGCCGGTCGAGTCGAACAGCTCTCCCGGGAAGCAGCCCAGGATGCTAGCGGTGATCCGCGCGTTGGCGTCGGGATTGGCCGCGAGCGGCGAGAGTCCCGTTTGGAAGGCGTTGCGCAGCGAGATTAACGTTAATTGCCAGGCCGGCTGTCCACCGGGGTGGCCGCGGTGTCGGGCCAGGTCGGTGGCGAAGTCCGCCGCGCGCTGGGGTTCGATCGCAAACTCGAGCACGTCCCACAGATTCAATAGTCCGCCTAACAGCACGTCGGTCCAACGTTCCACGCGGCGGCGCAAGCGGTTGAGCGCGACCGCCTGAGCGGGGCTGCAACCCTCGGCGTTTAGCAGAATCGCCAGCGCGCGCTGCCGAGATTCCAAGTGCGCGGCTAACACGTTGCGCGCCAGGGGCTCGGCCGCGTCGGAGCGCCAGTGGCGGTCGCGGGCCACGAGCACTGCCGTCCAGACCCGCGTCAGCATTTCGCTGGTGAAAATCTCGTCGAGCGCGGCGCGGATTTCGACCCACCTGTCGAATTCTTGGCGAGAATCTTCCAGCGACAACGTCGCGCAGTACTTCAATGCGCGGTTCCAGCTTTCGAAGCGGCATCGGGAGGTGGCCCAGTATTGCTCCAGATAGACGGAGCTTTTTTGGGGCGCGGCAGCGACCAACAGCGGCCCGTTCGACGCGACTAATCCAGCCACTTCAACCAACTCGCGGGCGTGCATAGATCACTGGGAAGTGCCGAGATTGTCGCGGGACGGACGCCGGACATGCCGTGGGTAACGGTGAAACGCAGCGGGAGAGCCCCGAGGGGAATGGGCTCTCCCGCTTGAATTCGCGTGGGGACGCGCTGGCAAAGAAACGCAAACGGGATGCCAAGGTCGCGGCCGCTCCTGGCGAGGTTGTTCCTAACCAGCCTGAAGCAAGGCATTTGCGCGTCGGGAAAACAGGCTTACAAGAGGGCCGGCGCTGCCTGGGCCTGTTGAGAAAACGCAACACGAGTGCGAATGCCGCCACGCGCACCCCGGAGCCAGACCCCTGCGAACCGCCCTGCTGAAGAATTGGGACAGGCACCTCGCGGACACAAGATAGCCAGTCCCATTTTTCACCGGCCCGCTAGCGGTCCGCGTCCGTTTCGTCGACCACTGGCACCAGCAAGGGCTTGGCATGGCTGGCGCCCACCACGGCGTCGTGCACGTGCGTGCCGGCAGCCACTAGTCCGTCATCGTTCAAGAAGATGTTGTCGCGGCAACCGTGCGCCTTGCAGGTCGTGAGGTATTGGACGTGCAGGTCTTCGAACAGCACGTTCTGGCCGCAACGGCCGTGGTTTGGCGAACTATAGGGCGCCGCCGCGGCGGGTGCGTCGGCCATTAGCGCGAAGGTCTTCCGCCGCAGATTCTTGGTCGACCGATACCGGCCGTCCGAGACGTAGCCGATGTTGTAGCCATAGCTGCCGCCCATCTGCTTGTGCAGCGTGACCAGTCGCGGCATGGGTGCGATTTGCAAATCCTTGGATGTGGGCACTTGAAATTCCAAGATTCCGTCGGCCAGCGACGAAGCGGGGCAAACGATGATTTGCGGGTTGCCCAGGTATCCGCCTTCAACCAGTTTCGTCGCGTAGATGCCGGCGGCGGACAGCCTGCCTTGGCGCGGAATGTCGGGGAAATATCCCTTGTGGCGGTCGCTGTAGTTGGTCAGCGCCATGCCGATTTCACGCAGATTGTTTTGGCAGCCGAGCAATCGCGCGGCGAAGCGGCTTTGGTTGAGCGCCGGAAAAAACAGCATGGTCGCGGCCAGGAAGATGCCCGCGGCCACCAGCATATCGGCCATCCGCCACTGGCTGCGAGCGTGGCCCGGCGCCGCGGGAGCCACGGAAATACGCGACTGCATCGCGACGAACTCGCACGTTCGATGGGCCAGCCCCGGGGGGGCGTCGTAGTGTCCCTTGTCGGCGACCAAGGGCAATAAACTGCGAGAAAGCAGCTCCAGTTCGCGCTTCAATTGCGGGTCGCGGCTCAGGTGCGCCTCGACGATCTCGTGCTCTTCGGGGTCCAACGCGTCCAGTAAGTAACCGATCAGATGGTCTCGCATTGCAATCGCTATTCAGTTGAATTGATTTGGCTCTGCATCCATGCTTCGTTCAGTTTCAGAATCGCCGAGTGGAGCCGGCTTTTGACGGTGCCCACCGGAATCTTCAAGATGTTGGCCGCCTCTCTGTATTTCAATCCCTGATAGTAAACCAGATTCACCGCCTCGCGCAGCGCGGCGGGAAGCTGCTCGACGCTGCGGCGGATCCATTCACGCTGCTGGCTCATCTCTGCGTTGAAATCGGGGCTGGGTTCCTTGCTGACCAGCAAGTCCATCAAGGAGCCCAGGTCGTCGCTGCCCTCCGCCTTTGTGTTTCGGTCCAAACTGACGCTGCGATGACGTTTATTGCGACGCTGCGCGTCGATCGCCTGGTTGGTTGCAATGGTATATAGCCAGGGTCGGAACTTGCGCCCTTCCTCGAACTGATCGCACTTCAAGTGAACTTGCAAAAAGGTCGCCTGGAACGCATCCTCCGCCATGCCGGAATCGCCGAGGTAGCGTCGCAAATAGCTGTATAGCTCTCGCTCATACCGCCGTACTAGCTCGTTAAACGCCGAGCGATCAGCGTGATCGCGGTAGGCCGTCAGCAGCCCCTCGTCCGACATCGCCGTCGGGTCGGCAGCTTCCGCGGTTATCGGGTGGTTTTTGATGCCCTTGTTCATTTCTCAATACGGGGCGCTAGCTGACAAAGTTCGTCTGGCCCCGCGAAAAAAAATGCCTCGATTCCGGCCCGAATTCCCAGGCTTTGAGCAAGGTCCAACCATTCTAGGACATGCCGTTGGCACCGGCCACAGCTCATTCAGAGCGCCCGCCTGGGAACGGCATCCTACAAGCATACACTGCCGCTGGCGCGGACCGCTCTCTTACAACCACTGATAATTCGCTATAATCGCACACTTTACAGCCATTTTGAATTCGGATTCTACCCGGTTCGTGACGCGTATGAGTCACGAACCCGCGCCTCGGCCGGCCAGGCTCAAGTGGCCGCGTCCGCTGGGCCGCTTCCGATGCAAGCCGGGGCTGAACCGGCCGAACTTCGCTGGAGGAATGAAACCATGGATCTGCACAGGATGGCGTTTCTGAGGTTCGCGGCAGTTGTGGCGGCGTTGGCCGTGGGGGTGCTTGGCAGTGGGGCGGTGCGGGCGGCCGACAACGGCAGCTACGGAGCGGTCCGCGATTTTCTCGTGGCGCACACAAGCGTCGTCGAACTGACCGGAGAAAACGGCGAACGCGTCGCTATTTGCCCGGAATATCAGGGCCGGGTCATGACCTCCACCTGCGGCGACTTGCAGGGCCGCAGCTTCGGTTGGGTCAACAAGGCCTTCATCGAAAAGGGAGAGCCCGATCGCCACTTCAACAATTACGGCGGCGAAGATCGCTTTTGGCTGGGGCCCGAAGGCGGGCCGTTTAGCTTGTGGTTCGCCGCCGGGGCCGAACAGAAGCTGGCCAATTGGATCACGCCGCCGGCGCTTAATGACGGGGCCTTCAAGATTACCTCCGACAAGGACGAGCCGCACTACCGCCTCGGTCGGCAAATCAAATTCACGAATGCCTCGCGAGCGCCGTTTGACTTGGAAATCAGCCGCGAAATTCATCTGCAAAAGGCCCACCACTTCGGCAAACTCTTTGGCAGCGAAGCCCAGAGCGCCTTGTCGAGCGGCAAGCTCAAGATGGTCGGCTTCCAAACCATCAATACCATCACCAATCGCGGCCCGGCGATGACCCGCGAAAAAGGGCCGGTGTCGATCTGGAGCCTGGGCCAATTTCCGGCCGGTGCGCGGACGTTCATCGTCATTCCCTACAAGGGTGCCGACGACACGGCCTTGGGCCCAATCGTCAACTCTGACTATTTCGGTCGCGTTCCTCCCGACCGTCTGCGGTTCAGCTCCCAGGCCGTTTGGTTCTTGGGCGATGGCAAGTACCGCTCGAAGATCGGCATTCCTCAGCCGCGGGTCAAGCCAATCGCCGGCGCGATCGACGTGCAACAAGGCGTGTTGACCTTGGTGCACTTTTCCATGCCTGCCGATCCGACGGCCTACTCCTACGTCGACAACGCCTGGGGCAAGCAGGAGGAACCCTATAAGGGCGACGTCTTCAACAGCTACAACGACGGCCCACCCGAACCGGGCAGGGCAGCGCTGGGCGGCTTTTACGAGCTGGAATCGCTCTCGCCGGCCGCGCTATTGCCAACCGGAAAATCGATTACCCACACGCATACCACGTTCCACGTAGAAGGCGATCCGGTGGCGCTGGCGCGCGTGGCCAAAGCGGCGTTGGGAGTCGACGTCAAAGCGGACGAAATCGCTTTTGAAAAAGCGAAACGATGAGCCTGGCGCCCGAACATTCATCATTGTCGCGCGTGCTCGAGCCCGAGGTGATGGACTCGGCCCACGAGGCTCGCGACTACGACGCTATGGACCACGCCTTTGTGAATCGTCGCTTCGTGGCCGATTTCCTCGCCGCCCGGCGAACGGCCGGTTTGCCCGCCGCTGCCGAGGTGCTCGATTTGGGCACCGGCACGGCGCAGATCCCGATTGAGTTGTGCGGTCAAGAGCCCAAGGCGCGCGTGCTGGCGATTGACCTGGCCGAGGCCATGCTTGAGCTGGCTCGCCAAAACGTTTCGCGCCGCGGCCTGGGCGCGCAAATCGCATTGCAGCGGGTCGACGCGAAGCGGCTCCCTTATGCCGGCGGCCGTTTCGCTGCCGTGATGTCCAACAGCATCGTACACCACATTGTCCAGCCACGACTGGCCTTGGCCGAAGCGCTTAGAGTATTGCGCAAGCCGGGCGGATTGGTGTTCGTGCGCGATCTTGTGCGGCCCCACGACGAGCGTCAGGTGCGGCGCCTGGTCGAGACCTACGCCGCCGGGGCGAACGACCAGCAGCGCCAACTTTTCGACGCGTCGCTGCGGGCCGCGCTCTCGGTCGAAGAAATCCGCGCGATCGTCGGAGAACTGGGATTTGATCCGCAAAGCGTCGAAGCGACGAGCGATCGACACTGGACGTGGAGCGCGATAACGAAATAGAAACGTCGCGTCAACGTGGATGGCA
>JBGQHN010000015.1:0-30694 GCA_041497975.1 Planctomycetia bacterium
CGCTCTCGGTAACCGCCGTACCCTCGGCCCGCGAAACCAGCTTGCGCACGACACGGGGGTCGATCTGGTCTTGCAGGAATTGAACGCTGCCATCGCACAGCAAGACATGAGCCCCACTCGGGTGAAAACTAAAGATTTCGCCGTTGGGACCGCAATTCGATAATTTCCAGGGACAGTCGACCGGACCGCCGGGCGGCTCGCTGTTGTTATTGACCACTCCCCGCAGGTTGCCCGGCGCCGCGTTTTGCGGCCCCGAGATGCCGGCGCCGTTATCGGGCTCGGCCCAGCGGTTCATCGCGCGATTGCCGGTGGGCGTGGGCGGATCCGCGTCATTTCCCGCCACGATGACGGGGTCGGCCACCGCCGAAGCGATAAAGGGGAACATCGACTCGTAATTGATTGGGCTGTCTTCGGCAATCGCCAGGGTTTGGCTCGTGCCATCGGTAATGCGGCCGATGCGCGTGCCACCCAGGCCCAGCGCGCCGTCCAAGCGCGACGGATCGTTCAAAACGCCCGTCACCGGATCGATATCGGTGTGCACCGTGGGCACGTAGTCGGTCTGGCCATATCCGTAAGGATCCTGTTCGGCGTTAGCGTTGGTCGGGCACAGGAAGATGGGAACGCGCGTCTTGGCGGCTAGCTGATTCCCGGGCCATCGTTTGTCGTTGTAGGCAAACTTCAGGTTCATCAAATTGGCCAGGTCCGTTTGCTCCAGAAACGGCAGCAATAGCGTATAGGTCGAGTGCAGATCGTAGCTCGTGGTGTGCGTGTTGGGCTTCGTCCCTTGTCCTCCCGAGGGAAACAGTTTGTGGGCGGCTTCAAAATCCTGCAGCGCCACCCCGATTTGCCGCAAATTGTTCTTGCACTGCGACTGCCGCGCGGCTTCACGCGCCGCCTGAATTGCGGGCAGCAGAAGCGCTACCAAGATTCCGATAATCGCGATCACGACCAGCAATTCGACCAAGCTAAAACCGCGCGGCGGGCGCAAGGAGCGATGTTGAGCCATCTGGTCACCTCAATTTCGCTAGGGAGGGAATCTGGGCGGGGGTTTCGGCGCGCGGCTTGCAAGGCCGGCAGTGTCCAGGGGGCCCCAATATACACCGGCCGGATGGCTACTTCAACGAAGCGGATTCGCCGTTAGGCCGGCAGCGCGCCGACCCGGCTATTTGACCGCCCCGAATGCGGCGAACACGCTATTTTTGTGCAGAATTTCCAGCGTTTGAAAGCCCGAGGCGCGCAGCAAATCGAGTTGGAACGCCAAGGGGCGAGGAGTGTCTTCGCGCTGGACATAGGCAAACACGCGGTCGCGATACTCGAGGCCGCCCAGCGATTCCAGATACTCGCCGTAGCGGCGCCACATGAGCGACTGCACTGGCGGCAACGAGTGCTCGACCAGATCGGCAACCCACAAGGATCCGCCGGGCCGCAAGCAGGCATACAACTTGCCGAAGACCGCGCGCCATTCGTCGTCGCTGCGCAAGTGGTGCAATACCGCGGCGGCCACCACGACGTCGTAGTGCTCCCGCGCGAGGTCGATCTGGCGAATGTCTCCTTGGATCGGGTGGATTGCGGCCGAAGTTTGACCGCGAAGGCGCTCTACGGCGCGGTTGAGCATCGGGTTGCTCAAATCGACGAGCGTAATTTCCGCCAGCGGCAACCGCTCGAGCAACTTGAGAGAATAGTTTCCCGCGCCGCAGCCGATGTCGAGCAACCGCGCGGCGCCGCTGGAGACGGCCGCCGCCGCGCCGGCCACGAGTTCCAGGACCAGCGGCGCGTCGATGGCGGCCGACTGGCCGGTCTCGAGATTGCTGAACCGCTCGACTTCGGCGTCGAACCGCTGGCGAATTTCCTCGACGGTCGATTTGCCCGGCGAATTGAGGTCGTGTTCGGCCACGCGTGCCTCATAGCGAAAAACGATGATCCGCGCACGAGCGCCTATTGCCGGCGCCGTTGGTATTTGCGGCTGGCTTCTTCCAACGTGCGGCGCTCGTTCTTGGTCAGGCTGGCTTCGCCGTGGCGGCTGATCTTTTCCAGGATTTCGTCCACTTGCGCGCTCAAGTCGCGAGCGTCGTCTTCGGGGTCGTGAATCCTTAGCTTGGGTCGCCACCGGGTTAGATCCGACAAGCGGCGCGGAATGAGCCGGCCCAAGTTGATGCCGCTTTGATAATACGCGAACCCAAAGCCCATGCCGGCCAGGTGCGCAATGTTGGCCACCTGGTCACCGCTGGGATTGAGCAAGCCCGTCACGTCCATCAAAACATATAGCGTGCCGATGGCCCAGGCGGGCAGGGGAAACAGACCCCATACATAAAACACTCTCCGCGGAAAGTGCAGTACAAACAGCAACATCACGCCCATCACGCCGCCCGAAGCGCCGATCAGCACCGAGTCGCGGTCGTTCAGCGCTTCCATGCCGACCCAGGCAAGTCCGGCCACGACGATCGCGAACAGATAGATTCGCAGGAACTCGGCGCGGCCGTAAGTTCCCTCAAGATCCGTCCCGAACACCCACAGCCCGAACATGTTGAAGACGATGTGCAGGACCGACTTCGGATCGTGCACGAACCCGTAGGAGAGCAACTGGTAAATCTCCCAGGGCCTTCGCCACAAGTCGTCGTGCAGGCTCAGGGCATTCGTAAATGGGTCTCCAAACAGGACTTGGCCAGCGTAGACCGCCACGTTCAGCAGAATCAGATTCACCACCATCGAGCGGCCGCTCAGCCAGGCTCCGCCACGATCATCGCGATAATACGGTCGGTCGTAGATCCCCATGGCTGGCCGCGACAAGTCCTGCGTCTGAATTCAATATCCCGTGCGAAGCACCACAGAAGGATATCGCAGGCGGGCGATAACGGAAAGTACAAGGCCGGCAAAGTGGGTGAGCCGGAGAAGCTTCAGCTCGGTTCCCATGCGGAAGCGCCGGGATGGCTTAGGGAGTGGCGGTGGCCGACGGCACCTTGGTGCGCTCGTCGATGGCGGCGGCGGCCTTCAACTGGGCGGCCGTCAAATCGGCAGCCAGCTTGTTGTTGTTAACGTACGTCACTTTCAGCGACTGGCGCAACTTTGCATACATATCTTCCAGGGTTTTCTGGTAGTCTGCAATCGCTCGCACTTCGTATTGAAACTTCTCCAGGTCTGCCCGCAGGTTGGTTTTTTCGGTGTCGCGAAACGCGATTTCGCGGTCCGTTTCCTGCGCGGCCGCTTCCGTCCGCTGGATATTGCTGGTGATCTTGCTGATCGCATCGTTCACCAGCGCCCGCTGCACGAAGTTTTCGTGGAACAGCAACTCGTAATCGCGCAGTTTGCGCTCGCGGCCGGCAAACTCGGCGAGGCTCTCCTTGGGCAACAGGGCCTGCCTGCCTGCTTCGTCCATATCGGCAAACAGCGCCGCATTGTCGATCGGCATCGTGGAGTACATCGTCAAGGGGCTCTTGGCCGCGGCCAAACGCTTGAGCTGGCTGTCGGTAAGCGGCAAATTGGCGGCGATTTCCACGTTTGGCTTGCCCGCCTCCGCGGCGACGACTTTGAACTCGCCCAGGTAACGGCCGCCCTCGGCGACCGCCGGACCATCGAACACAAAGAAGACCGTGTCAGGCACGAGGCCGTGGTCCGCTGACTTCAACGTAAGCTGCAAAACGCCGTCTTTGACGCCATCGAGCACAACGTCGTATAGCACTCCGCCACGATTGCTGACCAGCACTTCCAAGGTTTGCTTCAGCCGCGGCACGATGCCCTCGACGGCCTGCCCCTGGGCGTTCTGCTCGCCTCCGAGAAGTTCGATCGTTTGGGCCTGGGCCGTTTGAGTTTCCTGATCCAATCGCCGCACGAGCTCGCCCCACGCTTTATGCGTGGCCAGCGTGCGTGCTCCCATGTAAAAGAAGACCACGGTGCCCACGAAGATAAAAACGACCAGCACGACTTGATAGACTTGCCACGTCTTGGCGCTCATGTAAGCGACGAAGAACGATCCCAGAATCATCAGACCCAAGATGATTGGGAGAATTAGATCCATGGCAACCTTCCAACCTCTACCTGAGCCGACCATCCGCCGACACGCGCGCACGAAAACTGCGACTTTCGCGAGCGAGCCCGCGCCGCAATCTGCCTTGAGAAACTCTCACAAATCGGCTGTGCCAGCCGCGGCCTGCGGCGCCGAAACGAAGGGAATTTTCACGCCGGCGGCGCTTGACTGTCTAGCCGACGAGCGTGGAACTTAAGCGTTCTGTCGGTAAGTTCGATCATAGAACGGGCGTCCAGGGGTGTCAAGCTTCGCAGGACCCCAGGCAAGCACCACTAAACCATTACTGCTTATAAGATTATATACACCCAGAAGGCGACGATCGCCATCGCCCGCCTGGCCCCGTCCGGGCCTTACAACCCCACTAGAAAGCGTCAAACGAGAAATTGGTTTCGTCGGTCAAGAACGGGTCGATCATGAGCTGCTCGGCGTCCATGCGAAAGCCCCAACCTTTTTCCAAGTAATTGGGCGGCCGGAAGACATCTTCGATCGCCGGGGCCACGAACCCCTCGGGCAACTCCTCGTCGGCGACAAAGAACGCGTTGGCACCGGCACGCTCACAGTACACGAGCGTATAGCGCTTGCGCTGCCCGAGCTCCTTCAAGGCCAGCAGGCTCGCGCCAAAATAGTCCGTGCCCGACCATTTGAACATCGGATCGTAACGAATGCTGCGACACAGATGGACCGGAACGTGTGCGTTGTATTCAATCACTACCAGGCGTGGGCGGTACCGGATGCTTTGCCATACCCAAAAGTCGTTTCCGTCGATGTCGATCGACAACATGTCGAACGTGGCAGGCACCTGGTATTTCTCGAACAACTGATTGACGTTTTCCGCCGTCACAAACTCGCGCTGGACCTCGGCCAACGGGTTCTTGGAAACGCAAAAGTAATCCATCAACAGGCCGGTCCATCCCTGCGTGAGCAAATAGGCCGCGTTGCACTCGACCGCCGATTCGCTGCCGAATTCCACGAAATATTTGTTCGTGACTCCGATCTCGTTGAAGATCGCCTCGATGACGCCATCCTCGCCGTTTTGGGAGTGGACCTTCTTTTCGCAGGCTTCCAGGTTCGAAAGCGACATGCTAGATCCCCCGATCGCAACCATCGCAGTCGGGCCCGAGAGGTACCTTCAATTTATGGTCGGCAACTTCTACCCGCAATGCGGCCAGGGCTGCCAACAGCCGCTCGACAATCGCCGGCGTGTGCCCGCAGTTCAGGCTGATGCGCAATAGGGAGTGATCGGCCGGCACCGCGGGAGGGCGAATGGCCGGCACCAGGATTCCTTGCTCAAATAGCCGAGCGGACAGTCGCACCGCCCGGTCCGCTGTGCCGACGATGATCGGGACGATTTGGCTCTCGCTGGCTCCGATGTTCCATCCCTGTTCGCGCAGCCCGACGCGCAAGCCTTGGGCGGTCTCCAGCAGCCCCGCGCGCCGCTGGGGCTCCTGGCGGACCAGGTCGATTGCAACCAGGGCCGCGGCGCACACCGCCGGAGGAAGCGCCGTGGAAAACACGTAGGATCTGGCCTGGTTGATCAGCCATTCGACGAGCGATTTGGATCCGCACACGAACCCACCGGCACATCCGAGCGCTTTGCTGAGCGTGCCCATGCGGATACCAATGCGATGTTCGACGCCCAATGCCTCGGACACCCCGCGCCCCGAGTGTCCAAACACGCCGGTGGCGTGCGCCTCGTCCACCAGCAGCATGCAGTCGAACCGTTCGGCCAAAGCGACCAATTCGGCCAACGGCGCGAGATCTCCGTCCATGCTGAACACGCTTTCGCTGACGATCAATCGCCGCCGATAAGCGCTCGAAGTCTGTAACTGTCGCTCGAGCGTCCCGCAATCCGCGTGCGGATACACGTGCACTTCGGCTCGGGACAACCGGCAGCCGTCGATCATGCTGGCATGGTTGTTCTGGTCGGCGTAAATCGCGTCCCCACGGCCGGCCAGCGCCGGAATCGTTCCGACGTTGGCCGCGTATCCGGACGAGAAAACCAGCGCGGCTTCGGTCCTTTCGAACTCGGCCAGCCGATCCTCCAGCCGTCGATGGCTCGCCGAGTGTCCGCTCACCAGCGGGCTGGCGCCGGCCCCGCAGCCCGCCTGTTCCACGGCGCGTGCCGCGGCCGCGCATAGCCGGCCCTCCGCGGCCAGGCCCAAGTAATCGTTCGATCCGAAATTGATCAGTTCGCGACCGGCAACGTTCAGTCGCAGGCCCTGCGGCCCGTCGTGAGTGCGCAACGTGCGCCGCAGGCCCCGTTCGGCAAGCTGGGCCAATTCGTGGTCGATCCACTCGAATGGGTCGTGATTCGGGTAGTTCATTCGACCGGTGCTGCAAACGGCCGGGGAAACGACGGACGAGGATCGACGCTGGAAACGCTCATGACGCGCGTTGGCGCTTGCGAGGCTTTGCCGTTGTCGATTTGGTGGTTGATCGCTTTGTGCTATTCGACGACTTTGCTTTGCCAGTGCGGCTCCCCAGTCGGACAATTGTCTCGAATTCGCGCGGCCGGACACTTTGCACCGAAAGTCGCGAGCCCTGGCGCAACAACTCCATGTCCTTGAGCGCCGGCACGGTGCGCAACAATCCGATCGGCACAGGCTGAGAAAACACTTGCTCTAACTGGATGTCGACCATTTGCCAGATCGGGTTGTCCGGCGATGCCTTGGGGTCGAAATGGTCATCGCGCGGATCCCATGCCGTGGGATCGGGATAGGCCGCGCGCACGACCACGGCCGTGCCGGCCACTGCCGCCGGCTCGGCGCTGGAATGATAGAACAGCACGCGATCGCCGACGCTCATTGCGCGCATGTAATTGCGCGCTTGATAGTTTCGCACGCCGCTCCAGCATGTGGTCTGTTTATCGCAGGCGGCCAAATGCCGAATGGAAAAACAATCCGGCTCTGATTTCACCAGCCAGTAAGATTTTTGGCGAGCCATGATCGTATCACTCCCCGGCCGGGCCTTTATGCTTTCTGAAGTGCCTGCGAACAGCCCCATTCTATGGCAACCCGATACGACTGAAAACGGTCCTGCAACCGACTTTGCGCGTTATCCGACGCCGCAAGAGTCTATAATCGAGGCATCGTCGTGACTGCCTGTTAAGCCGTTGGACGGTCGGGACGACCACCAGGATCCGCGGTGGCCGTGCAAAAGAATTCGGCTTTCGCACGCAAGATTCGTCCTGCCGGCGGCAACTATCTATTGGTCGACGACGAAAACCAAACCACCCTGGCCTCCATCGCGTCCCGCGCCGGCCCGCACCAATGCCTCAGATTGATTGGCAGACCGCCCTATCGGAGCACGACCGTTGGTTGCGTACGGTTGTGCTTGCGCGGGTGGCCGAGGTGGCGGCCGTCGACGAGGTGATGCAGGAGGTCGCGCTGGCGGCGATTCGCCAGCAAGCGCCGCTGGTGGATGCATCGAAAGTAGCGCCGTGGCTGTATCGCGTGGCCTTAACCCAGTCGCTCTTGTATCGCCGCAAGCAAGGGAGATGGCGCAAGTTGACCAGGAGATACGCCCAGCGCGGGCAGCCAACGGACCATGACGGCCGCTCGCTCGATCCGCTCGAGTGGCTGTTGACCGATGAGCGGCAAAACCTGGTGCGCGAGGCCGTTTCGCGGCTGCCGCGACGCGACGTGGAAGTCCTGCTGTTGAAGTACACGGAAAACTGGAGTTACGAGCAATTAGCTCAGCACTTGGGCACAAGCGAAAGCGCGATCGAGAGCCGCCTGCATCGGGCACGCGGGCGGCTTCGCAAAGAACTGGCCGCTTTCGCGGAAGTTAAGGTCGAACCATGACAATCTTGGAAGATTTCCGTCGCGATGAACAGCGTGTCTTGGATCGACTCGTCGACGGCGAGTTGGGCACCGACGAGCGCCGCGCGCTGCTGGCCGCGCTCGACGACGAGCCGGGCGCCTGGCGTCGCTGCGCCCTGACGTTTCTCGAGGCGCAAAGCTGGCGCTGGCAACTTTCGCGAATGGCGGCCGAGCCGTTGGTCGTGCACGCGAAAGCCGACGCGGCCAGGCTCGCCCCAGCCAAGAACAGCCGGCTTCTGTGGGGCCTCGGCTTCGCGATTGCCGCGAGCCTGTTGGTGGCGTTTGGCTTGGGGACCCAATTTTCCAGTACGAGCATGCTGCCCGAGGTCGCCCTGACCGTGCCCGAGGTGGCCAGCGTCAAAGCAAATCCGTCTCTCGAATCGCCGCTGGCGGCCGAGAGTACCGAGGCTTATGCCGACGTCGATGACAATGAACCCGTGTGGGAAACGTTGACGCTAGCGCAATCCGACGGCTCCAACGCGGACGACAAGATCCAGTTGCGCGTCGTAAGCGGCATCGATGACGACGCGGAATCGATCTTGAATAGCCGCTCGGAAGCGCCGCTGCGGCTTCTGCGCCAGCTCGAACAAGCCGGGTGGACGGTCGAGCGGCAACAACGGCTGGTGCCGGTCGAGCTGTCGGATGGTCGGCGCGTGATCGTGCCCGTCGAAGAGGTCGACGTGCGCTATCCGCAAGTCGTGCAATTCTAACGCGACACCGTCGGAGGTGTTTCCTTCGCGCGGTGAATTTACCCTCAGCGACTCTTTGAACAAGGAGATTCAGTATGGAATGTGCCACGTGGCTGCGCCGAGCCGGTTGGCTTGGACTGTTTGCGATTTCAGCCGTGTCGTCCCCTGGCTCGCGCGCCGATGAGGCGGCGGCGCCCCCAAGCGAACCCGCGGCTGCCCCAGAAGCCGAGCCGGCCAGGCCGCCGCGGCCGCCCAGAGAAGCGCCGCCCCCCAGGCCCCCCCGGCGGCCATTCGCCGTGCGCCTGCCTGCTTATCGGCTCGATGTGCGTCTTGCGCCAGTCTCCAAGGCGCTCGATCAACAGTTGGAGCTCAAGGGCGCAGGCGTCGTCGTCGAGCACGTCGGCCCCGAAGGCCCGGCCGCCAAGGCCGGCATCAAGGAAAATGACATTATCCTGGCCGTCGGCGACAAGCCGATCAAGGAACCGTCCGACCTGATGGACGCAGTCGACGCATCGGAGGGCAAGGAGCTGTCGCTCAAGCTGATGCGCTCGGGCAAGCCGCAGACGGTAACAGTTACTCCTGCCAAGCCGCCGGAGGGAACGATCCTCGGCCTGCCCGATGGCCGCGATATCGAAATTGATGTCGAATACTTCGAAAAAACGATCCGCGAAAAACTCAAAAAGGCCGGCGTCGACATGCGGATGCAGATTATCAAACCGGGAAAATTCTTGCCCGAAGGTGCCGTGTGGAGCTTCGACCACAAACGGGAGTTTCCGGACGACTTGAGCGTCACCATTCGCAAGCAGGGCAAAAATCCGGCGGAAATCGAAGTCAAAAAGGGAGACAAGACCTGGAACGTCAAGGACAACGAGTTGGCTCAATTGCCCGAGGGCGTCCGCGAGCCAATCGAGTCGTTGCTTGGTCACGGTCCGATGCGCTTCAACATCGTCACCCCCGGTCCGCCGCACGACGGGCCGCCACCACCGCGCGGACCGGGCGGCGACGAAGTCGGACCGCCGCCGAGACATCCCGACGGACCGCCGGGCGGGCCGGATCGCCCCAGTCCGCGCGGCCGACGTCCGCCTGGACCGCCTCGCGCGGGCGAGCCGGGTGACCGGCCCGACGGACCGCCGCCTCCTGGCGGCCCGGACGGACCGCGAGCACGGCGCCCGGGCCAACCGGGTGAGCGCGACGGCGAACGCGGTCCACGCGGCCGAGGCGGAATCGAGCGGCGGCTGGAAGAATTAAGCCGCGATCTGAACCGCATGCGCGAGCGTCTCGAAGGATTGCGCGAAGGACTGCGCGACGAAGATGAAGACGAAGTCGAGATTGAAATCAAGGAGTGAGCTCACAACGGGCCGGGAGTCCAGATCCCGAATCTGGCTCCCGGCCCGAAATGAATTTAATCCCTAGTCGTCAGCAAGCAAGCGGAATTCTTCCAGGCGGTCTTTCCAAGCCCGCTCGAGCTCGGCGGCCCGTTGCGGTTGCTCGGCGATCAAGTTTTTTGATTCGCTGCGATCCGTCGACAGATCGTACAGCTCCCACGCCCCGTCGCCTTCGCTGACAAGTTTCCAATCGCCGACGCGCAGCGCGCGATTGCCCGAGTGGAACCACCAAAGAGAGTCGCGCTCGATGGCGGAATCCGCGGTGAACGTCGCCACTAAACTGCGTCCCGGCGCGGGCGGGACCTGCGTCCCCTTCCATGTCCGGGGCTTCATGCCGCCGGCTAGCTCCAGGATAGTCGGCACCAGATCGATCAGATGTGCGGGCGTGTGTCGCAAGCTGCCACCCGCGGTGATTCGCTGGGGCCAATGCACGATCAAGGGCGTGGAAATGCCTCCCTCGTGAACGAAGATTTTTGAGCGGCGCAGCGGCGCGTTGGCCAGGTTGGCCCAGGCCGGCTCGAGGCACAAGTACGATCGCCATGACCCGGCGGGGGCCGATGGATCGTGTCCGTCGCCCCGCAAGATTTTCTCCGCGCTTGCGCCGTTATCGCTCATGAACAGGATCACCGTGTTTTCCATCGCGCCCGTTGAGCGAAGTTGATCCAGCACGCGCCCGATTTCGCGATCCATGCGGTCGACCATCGCCGCGTGAATGGCCATGCGGGTTTGCCATGCGTCTTTTTGTGGCCCGGCCAGAGAGTCCCAAGCCGGCACGCCAGGCGTGCGGGCCGACAGCTCGCAATCAACGATCCCTATCTGCCGCATCCGCGCCAGCCGCTGAGTTCGCAGCACGTCCCAGCCTTCGCTAAAACGGCCGCGATAGCGGGCAATATCTTCCTCCATCGCATGCAGCGGAAAATGTGGACAGGTGAAGGCGAGGTAGTGGAAGAACGGTTTGTCGGCGTGCTCGCGCGCATGCTCCCGCAGGCACTTGATCGCGTGATCGGCGATGGCGACCGTCGCGTAATAGCCGCTGCCGGGTTCGACCGCAGGCAGTTTCCGGTCATCTTCAAAATGGACTCTCGGCGAGAAGTACCGGTCCTGGTCCTGCAGCAAGTACGAATGATCGAACCCGTTTTCGACGGGCATCCCGTCCACGTGCCACTTGCCCGAATGGTACGACCGGTACCCCAGCGGCTCGAGCAACTGGGGCAAAAGGGGCGCCCACGAAGGGCGCCGGCCCTGGGCGCCGCCACCCACGCCCCCAATCGCGTCGCGTCCGACTTGCTGCGCGTAGTAGCCGGTCAGGATGGCCGCTCGCGAAGGCCAGCAGCGCGCCGTGTTGTAGAACTGGGTAAAGCGCAGGCCCCCGCCGGCGAGCCGGTCGAGATTCGGCGTTCGAATCTCACCGCCGTAACAACCGAGGTCCGAATACCCCAGGTCGTCGGCCAGGATCAGCAAGACATTGGGCGGCCGCTCGGCGCCCTGGGCCGTGCCAATTGTCGCGAACTGGGCAAGCAACACCGCCACGAGGCACAGCACGGCTCTGGCCGGGAGAACATCCATAGCGCGTCAGGCTATTTTCGCACCTGTTGGAAGTAATGCGCCCCTTTCTTGTTGGCCGTCACGACGTCCAACAAGCCGTCGCCGTTGACGTCGGCCACCTCGAACTGCGTGCCCACGCCGCTGTCGTGATCGATCTCGTGCGGAGTCCACACCGGCTTGCCGTCCTTGCGCCCCAGCTCGAACCAGAATACCACGGCCGGCTCATCCGGTCGGGCGTCGCCCTTGGGCCCATGCGCCCACCAGCGTTTGCCGGTGACGAAATCGGGCAGCTTGTCGCCGTTGATGTCGGCCAGGCACAGGCTGTGCGTCTGCGAAAACGCGTCGGAGATCTGGTGCGTCGTCCAACCTTGTGGCGATTGTTCGTGCCACCACATGCCGACCTGGTGCGCGCTGGTCGACAGCACGTCATTGTCGCCGTCGCCGTCGAAGTCGAAAACGTACATCTGCGAGCAGGGCTCGCCGAACTTCACCGGGTGAAATACCCAGGGCGACTGTGTCTTGTCCGAGGGTGCCTCCCACCAACCGTCGATCACCAGCACGTCGGTGCGCGAGTCGCCGTTGACGTCGCCGGCGCCGATGCCGTGCGAAAATCGGTCCGTCCCCGGCGCTCCGGCCGCCGAAATCGGCGTCAGCTTCCACAAGCCCGAGGCCGAGGGCTTGGCATAGCCGATGTACTTGCCGGGCTCGTAACCCAGGAGCAATTCGCGCTTGCCGTCTCCATCAATGTCCAGGTAGCTGGGGCTTTCGTTGTTGGTGACGGGCGTGCATTCGTGCCGCTTCCAGGGCGTGCCGGCCTTTTCAGGCTGCTCGAACCACCAGGTTTGCTTGCCGGGAAAGTCGACGACGATCAAATCGTCGCGGCCGTCGCCATTGACGTCCTCGGCGAAATTGCAGAACGACACGCTGTAGTTGTGCGGATCAAATTCCTCCGGCTTCTCCAGAATCGGCACCATTTTCCAATCGGGCGCGGCGTAGTACACGCTGCCGGCCGCGATGTCGAGCTTGCCATCGCTGTTGAAATCGCCGACGCACGCGCCTTCGCTGCGAAAAGCGGTGTCGAGTTGGGTTCGCTTGAACGTGATGTTCGACGATTTTTCCTCGGCAATGCCCCAGGCGCAGTGCAAAGTCAAAATGGCCGCGAGAAACAATTGAAAACGATGGGTCATGACTTCGTCCTCTCGAGGAGTACGACAATGCGGATGGGTCGACGTCCCTTGGAATCCGGGCCACGCACGAGTTGTGCGCATGGCGTTCGGCGCTGGCTGCCAGCGTAGTATACGCCGCGCGGGAAAGCAAACCGCCCGCTCAGAAACTGACGGAGGGCGCTCCACGCGTTGACGCGATGCCTTGAGCGCTACAAAAGACTTTCCAGGAGCAACCGCATCTTGCGCATTTCGGCGGCATGGTCGACGCCTTCCATTTCGGCGATGTGCACGACCAGCGCGCGGTTGTAGCGGACGCGGGCCAATTGGGCGATCAACCGGCCGTATTCCACTTGCCCCTGTCCAACGCGCACTTGCAGCTTGTCCTTGCTGGTGTCGCGCAGGTGCAGGTTAACCACGTGTTTGAGCACCTGGTCATAGTTTCCGCCGGCGTGTGGTCCAAAGATATAGTGGCTCGGGTCGAGCGTAATTCCCAGCCCTTTGACGTTGTCGCATAGCACGACGGCCGTATCGGGGTCTTGGGTGATTTTGCCAGTTTCGGTCTTGACCCCTACTAACACGCCCTCGCGCGAGGCGATCGCCACCAGTCGCTGCAAGCGCTCGATTTCCGCGTTGAAGGGCGTGCCCAATTCCGCGGCGGGCACGGTCAGCGCCACGACCTTCGTGGCCTTGGCCAGGCGGCAGCAGGCCGCGAACTGCTCGTAATACAATTCGCCTTCGGCTTCAATGTCGACGCTATAGCCGCAAATCGTCAGCCGGTAGGTTTCGCGGCAGCTGGCAATCGCCCCGTCCAAATTGTCCAACACGGCGGAAGGCTTGAGCTGTCCCGCGCGTTCGTGAATCGCAATTTCGATGTGGTTGTACTCCAGGTCCACCAGCCGCTGCAGGACCCCGTCCAGCGACAACTGCGGAAAACATTCGCTCGAAGCAGCGACAAACACGCGCGGACCCTCCTGGGGTGAATAAACAATGTGGCTCGACGTGATGGCAATGATTTTGTCGCGTAGCTTACCGCTTGGCACCACCGCTTGGCAACACCACGGCACGCGTGCGCGTGCGAGAGCGGGTGGATCGGCCGCCGCTGCGAGGAGTAGGCTGTTCGGCCGGATTGTGCAAGCAATATAATGCCGCTCGGTTTCAACCTGATCGGCCGAGGTAGCACCGCGGGGGCACGCCGCCGCACTCGAAACGCTGCCAGGCCTTTTGCCCCTTATCTTGCGAGGAAACGCCATGGATCCCCAACCTACGCCGCAAAACGTCAAAGCGGAATACTGGCCGCAACCCACTTCCGGCCCGATCCGCGTGGTGATCGTACCGCCGCGTTCCAGTTGGCTCGGCACGATCCTGAAGTGGTCGGCCGCCATCGTGCTCGTACTGCTGTTGATCGGCCTGTTGAACAAGAAAGACACCGCGCTTACGGAAAAGTGGCACTCGCTGAGCACGAACGCGACCGACAAAGTGGCCATCATTTCCGTGGAAGGCACGATCCTGGGCGGCGAGAGCTTTGCCAAGAAGCAAATCGACCAGGTGCGCGAGGACGAACACGTCAAAGCCGTCGTGGTGCGCGTCGACTCGCCTGGCGGAACGGTCACCGGCAGCGACTTTCTCTACCATCACTTGAAGGAACTGGCGCGCGAGAAGCAGATTCCGCTGGTGGTCAGCATGGGTGGAATCGCGGCCAGCGGGGGCTATTACGTGTCGATGGCCGTCGGCGACGTCGAAAACACGGTCTATGCCGAGCCCACCACCTGGACCGGCTCGATCGGCGTCATCATTCCGCACTACGACATCGTGGAGCTCTTGGAAAAATGGAACATCAAGGACGACTCGATCGCCAGCAATCCACTGAAAATGATGGGTAGCCCGACGCGAAAATTCCCCGAACCGATTCGGGCCGAAGAGCAGAAGATTCTGCAGGAGCTGGTCGATTCGTCATTCGCCGGCTTTAAGGAGATCGTGCTGGCCGGCCGGCCCGCCTTGCGCGACAACCATTCCGCGCAAGACGTCGTCTTCACCGGGCGGATTTTCACCGCCAGGCAGGCACAGGACAACCATTTGGTCGATCGGCTCGGCTTCGTCGAGGACGCGATCGATCGTGCTATCGAGCTGGCTGGGCTCGATAAATCCAGCGTCCGCGTCGTGAAGTTCGAGCAAGCCTATGGCCTGGTGGAACGAATGCTCTTCGGACCTCAGGGCCGGCAGAAACCCCTGGAACTGGCCGCATTGCTGGAAATGGCGGTGCCGCGGGCCTATTACATGTGCACGTGGCTGCCGGCAGCCGCCACGCTGGCGCGGAGATAGCGGCCGGCGCACTCTCCCACATGCCTACTGGCACGCGACGATGCATCGCGCCCGCTAGGGTTGGGGCACGGGCTTATCTTCGCGTGGCGGCGGATCGCCAGATTCGCGCTTGCCCTCCGGCTTGTCTGGCGCTTGCGACTCGCCAGGGACGGGCGGCCTGGGGACCCCTTGTCCCCGTGGCCCTTTGCCGCGGAAGCTGCCTTTAGGGCGATCCGGCGCGTTGTCCTCGAACCAGGGCGCGCCCGGGCCGCCCGGGGGACCCAGCTCCCTGCGACCTCGATCGAAGTACATCGCCCGCAATTCTTCCAGCATTTCTTCGCGCGACATTTTCAACAAGCGTTCCCGCTCGGTCGGCGCCACTTCATTTTGCAAAAACTGCAAGAGATCCTCGACCACCAGCGGATTTTGCTTTCGCATCGGACCCCAGGGCTCCAAGCGGTGCATGGCCGTGCCGATCCAGGCGCCCACGATCTTCCGCTGCGCCGGCAAAGTACCGGCCGCCGCCAACGCTTGTTTGGCCGGCTCGGACAATTTGTCCGCCAGCCGGTCGACGTCAGGCTGCTCGAGCGCGGCGAGGCCACCCGTTCGCTCGCGTCGCGAGCGTTCGAAGGCTTTAAACAAAAGCGTTCGTCGCTGTCGCTGGCGATCCCACTTCTCGAATCGTTGGCGTTGCTCCTTGGACATTTCCTTCATCAAGTCCTCGCGGCGGCTCCACACGAAATCCTCCATCCAGCGCAGCACCTCGCGCATGTCCCGCCACGACAACAGGTCGGCCCGATGCGTGCGTTCGCGGGCGGCCTGCTGCTGTTGTTGCAGGCGCTTGATTTCGTCGACGCGCTCCTGGGGCGGCAATTCCGCCATTTTGGCTCGCTGGCTGGGTGTCAGTGTCTTGAGCCACTCGTGATAGCGCACCAGAACCTCGTGCAGTCGCTTCGCGTCGGGATCCGCGTCCAACGCGGCTTGCAACGCGCGCAAGCGATCTTGCTCCGCGGCCGGAAGCGCCGCAAAACGCTCCTGCTTGCGCAGCAGTTCCTGCTGTTCCGAGGGTTGCATTCGAGCAACTTGCGAACGTCGCGCCTCGAGCTCGTCTTCAGGGGAAGCACAGCGCGCGATTTCGACGCTGAAATTGATCACGAGCAAAGCGACGATCGGGGCTAACTGCCGGCCCGGTCGAAATCTGCTCGTCGTATCGCTAACTCGCACGATCGCTATCCTCCTCGGTAAATACGCTCTCCCGATCGAGCAGTTGCAGGAATTCCAGATTGTCGGCCTGATAATACAGCTCAAAGTTTTGCAGCACGGGCAGGTCCTCGAGCAGTTGCTCGTTGGGATTCGGCCACAAGGAATGCCCGAGGGCAAATCCTACCAGGCCGGCCGCCACCACACCCAGCATGCCGAAGGCGCGCTGGCGTTGCCGGCGCCGCGGCAAATCGCTTTGAACGGCTTGGGCCTCCTCGGCGGCGGCCACCGCGACCATCTCGATCGTGGACTTCGTGAACGATTCGCCGACCAGCGACCGCGGCAGCCGGTCCAGCAAGTCCCAGGTCTGCTGCAGCCGTTGCAACTCGGCCCGATAAGGTGCGTCGCGCGCCAGCCGTTCTTCCACGCGGCGAACGTTTTCGGCATCGAGCTCGCCGTCGAGATACGACGTCAGCTCCTCGTGCAGTTGCTGCTGTTCCTGGGTCGACTGGTCTTCTGACATGGAAGTGCTCGTTTTCGAAAGTCCCGGACCGCTTATCACGGGTCCGCCGCTCGGCTGGCTCACCCAACGCGACACCGTCCGATCAACGTCCGGAGGGCCGAACGCCGTTGGCCAGGTACGGTTCCAGAATCTCCTTCAAGTTGACGCGCGCTCGTGACAACAGCGACTTGACCGCTTGTGGCGACATTTCCATGGTCGTCGCGATATCCGCGTAGCTCATTTCCTCGAATTTGTTCAACAACACCGCCATCCGTTGCCGTTCGCTCAGCCCAGCCAACGCCGCGCGGACAACGTCCTGCAGCTCCGCTTTGTCCAATTGCCGCGCCGGCATGGCGCCGCTGGCCGCTATGGCCATCTTGTCCAGCGTGCCGGTGCCGCCCGAATCGCCGGGCCGAGCGGCCAGGTTCACTTCGCGGCGCCGCGACATCGACCGCAGGGTATTGGCGGCGACATGGTTGGCAATCGTGTACAGCCAGGTGGAGAACTTGGCCCCGGCCACGTACCGCTTGCGAGCCCGGTAGACGCGCAAAAAAACCTCCTGCGCCAGGTCCTCGGCCATGTCGCGGCGACCGACCAGGTGTTCCAAAACCGTGATGAGCCGGTTTTGATAGCGCAGCATCAACTCATCGAAAGCGGCGGCGTTGTCGTCGCGCACTTCGAGCATCAACCGCACGTCCGGGTCTTGCAGCTTGTATCGCTGGGCCGAAGATTCGCTGACCGCCAATTGGTCCCCTTACGCGTGCTGGCCCACGGCTCGGTTTCTCCCTTGTGAACACCAGTTTAACACATCAAAAGCGCCGGGGCGCAGGCTCCCGAATCCGCCGTGCCCTACCTAATTGAAAACCGCCGCGGCGCGATTGTTTCGGCGCAATCGATCGTGACTTCCCGCGCGCCTCGACATTCGCCCGGTCCCGGGCTACTTTGGGAGCCGTTTCGGCGGCGAATTGTTCGGCCTTGACTGCGGTGGGTTCCATGGACGTGGACTTGACGGGTCGCGTGGCGGTCGTCACCGGCGGGTCCAGCGGGATCGGTCGAGCCACGGCGATATTGCTGGCCCGCCATGGAGCCCGAGTGTTCACCGGCGATTTGCGTCCCCAGCCCCAAAACGCGCCGCAATTTGCCGAGTTGGGCATCGTCGAGCTGGCTTGCGACGTGCGCAGCGAAACGCAAGTTCGCGCGCTGGTCGAGCGCGCCGTGCGCGACGGCGGCGCCCTGCACATGCTTGTCAGCAACGCCGGCATCGATTTGGAAAAGCAATTGCCCGACGTCAGCGAAGCGGAATGGGATGCTTGCCTCGATACGAATTTGAAGGGAGCTTTTTTCGCTTGTAAGCATGCGATTCCTCATCTTCGCGCGGCCGGCGGCGGAGCGGTCGTCTTCACCTCGAGCAACGCGGGCCTGCTGCCGCGGGCTCACGATCCGGTGTATTGCACGAGCAAAGCCGCGCTGGTGGCGCTGGCCGGCAGTCTGGCGTTGTGCCATGCGCCGGACAAGATTCGATTCAATACCGTCTGCCCGGGACCCGTTTCGAATACCCTCATCATCGAAGAGGGCCTGGCCGCGGCCGCCAACCGCTCGGCGACCCAGCGGCAGTTTATCGAAGCCAGCCCCTTGGCGCGTGCTCTGGGACGGATGATCACGCCTGAAGAAGTGGCCCAGGCCATCTTGTACCTGGTGAGCGACGCCGCGACGCTCGTGACCGGCACGGCGTTGCGGATCGACGGCGGCAAGAGCTTGGGAGTTCCGCCGCGGCCGTGAATGCCATGAAACCGCGCGGCTCGGCCTGGGGTATCACCATTGCCGCGGGCAGGGGGCGCCGCGCAGCGTCGGGCCATGGGCGAGTCGTGAGTCGCGGCCGATCGGCCCGAGCGGGGGCGCGTTTTTCGTCGAACCGGTCCCAGCGTCGGCCGGGAGGCTGCAAAGGCCATGTGAAAGTATTGCAATGCCAGCCGCGGCGGCGATATCATAGTGACCAGCAGAGGCACCTCACCACCCGGTTCCCACCCACTCTCAATCGGAAAGCGAACCATGAGATTTTTTTGCAAGCTGCTGTTGGTTGCGCCGTTGTGCGCCGCCCTGGCGGGCAGCACCTGGGCCAAGGACGAAGCCTCTTCTGCGATCGGCAAGAAACTTGAGGACTTCTCGCTCCAGGATTTTCGCGGCAAGTCCCACTCGCTCTCCGCGATGAAGGACTCCAAGTTGATCGTGGTGGCGTTTCTGGGTGTCGAATGTCCACTGAGCAAGCTCTACGGCCCGCGCTTGGCCGAAATGGCCAAAGAGTATGAGTCCAAGGGCGTGGCCTTCGTCGGGGTCGACTCGAACCGCCAGGATTCGATCACCGAAATGGCGCAGTACGCCAAGGTGCACAATATCGGCTTTCCACTGCTGAAGGATCTCAACAACGGTCTGGCCGACAAGCTGGGCGCCGCGCGCAACCCGCAGGTGTTCGTCCTCGATGCCGATCGCGTGGTGCGTTACGCGGGTCGCGTCGACGATCAATATGGCTTTCAAACCGGCAGCGGCTACGCCAAGTCGAGAATTGATCACCGCGACCTGGTCGCGGCGCTCGACGAACTGTTGGCCGGCAAGCCGGTGAGCCAGCCGACCACCGAAGCGATTGGCTGCTTGATCGGCCGGGTGCGCAAGGCCGAGAGCGAAAGCGAAGTGACCTATTCAAACCAGATTGCCCGCATCTTCCAGAATCGTTGCGTCGAGTGCCATCGACCGGACCAGATTGGCCCGTTCGCGCTCTTGAGCTATGAAGAAGCGGTGGGCTGGTCCGAGATGATCGAAGAAGTCGTGCGCGACGGGCGGATGCCGCCTTGGCATCCCGACCCGAAGTACGGTCATTTTGTCAACGACCTTTCCCTGACGCCCGACGAGAAAGCATTGATCTACAAGTGGGTGGCCGCCGGAGCGCCGGAAGGCAACCCCAAGGATCTGCCCGAGCCGAAGCAATATGCCGGTGGCTGGATGATGCCCGGCGGACCGGATGTCGTCTTTCGCATGACCGAGGAGCCCGTCGATGTGCCGGCCGACGGCACCGTGGACTACCGTTACTATGTCGTGGACACTGGTTTTACCGAGGACAAGTGGGTCAAAGTGGCCGAATGCCTGCCGGACAATCGGGGCGTGGTCCATCACATGATCGTGTTCATGAAGCCGCCCGGCATGGGACTTTTCGGCGGCGGGGGCGGTCGTCGGGGATCGGGCGATAATTCTTCGGGCGAGGAGCCGCGCACGGCCGCGTCCGATGGCAAGAGCGGTCGCGGCGAACAGGCCGACAAGAGCCGTGACAATGCCGCGGCGGTCGGTGTAGCGGCTGGCAAAGACGAAGGCGCGCGCGACGGCCGAGGACAGCGCAACGGTCGTGGTGGACGTGGCGGTGGTGGAGGCCAGGCGTCGTTCGGACAATTATGCGGCTTCGCGCCCGGTACGCGTCCCTACGTTTTGCCGCCCGGAATGGCCAAGTTGATTCCCGCCGGTTGGCAGCTCGTATTCCAAATGCACTACACCCCCAACGGCTCTCCGCAAAAGGATCGTAGTTCCGTCGGTATCAAGTTCGCCGACCCCGCGGAGGTCAAGTACCGCGTGGCCACGGCCAATGCGGCCAACGGACTGTTCGAAATTCCCGCCGGCGATCCGGCCTATCAGGTCGAATCCACGCGGACCTACGGACGCGACGTGCTCATGCTCTCCGTTTTTCCGCACATGCATCTGCGCGGAAAAGACTTCCACTACGAAGTCATTTACCCCGACGGCAAGAAGGAAACGTTGATGAACATGCCGCGCTACGACTTCAACTGGCAGACCAGTTATGTGTTCAACGAACCGAAGCGGCTGCCGCAAGGCACGACGTTGCACTGCACGGCGCACTTCGATAACTCGGCGGATAATCCGGCTAATCCGGATCCGACCCAGCCGGTTCGCTGGGGCGACCAGACTTGGGAAGAGATGATGATCGGCTGGTTCGATATCGCGGTCCCCAAGGACATGGATATCAAGGATGTATTGCCGCCCCAGGAGGGCCGCCGGCGGCAAGAACGCCCGCAAGGCGAGGCCGCGGAATGACCGGCGGGTGCGTCGACACGGCTTTTTGAAACCACCGTCTTGAAATCACCGTCGTGAGCCGAGAAACCACGAACCGACGGACACGATTGGCCGTGGTGTGCTCCGGCTCGGCGTATCCAGGCTCACCGTCCCGGCGTTTGCGCGGCTCTCGGCAGGGCCATTTTCGTCTGTTTTCCCAGTCTGAAGAATGCGACCCGGCACGGGCGGCTTTCAAATTGCCACCTTGCAGGGGAGCATTTTTCGCGGCCGCTAGTTAAAATTAACCATCGGTCGGTCCCACATCCCCCCTTAGCCACAGATACGCGATGTCACGCACGGAAAATAACTATTTTCGACCACTGCGTCGTCGGTGGCCACTGGCGATCGTCAGCCTGGCCACGGTGGGTTGCCTGGGTGGATGTGGCGGCACTGTTTCCCCCGAACAAAAAGCGGCCATGACCAGGATTTCAGAGCTGGGCGGCCGCGTCAATTTCAAGCGCGGTGGGTACGAAGTCGACCTGACGCAAACGCCCGTCGAAGACAACGACCTCGTGCATTTGAAACAGATTCCAAACCTCAAAAACGTCGATTTGCAAGGTACTCGAATCAGCGACGAAGGCCTCGAGCACCTGCGACCGATCAGCACTTTGGAAATCGTCTACCTGCAGCGCACCATCGTCACGCGCGATGCCGTCGAGAATCTGAAAAAGTCGCTGCCCAAGGCCGAAGTCAATTATTAACTCGGCCTCGATCGCGACCCATGTTAATCGTCTCGCGCGCTGCGCCAGGCGCGGGGATGCTGCCCCGCGAATGCATCATGACTGCTCGGGGCCCGCGCCGTCCCATCGGGCCAGATAACTGCGGTCCCGACGCGGGAAGACGTGTCGGCTGACGGGCGCGAAGCCGTCGAGCTCCTGAAAGTACATGAAGTGCTCGATCTTTATCACGTCGGGCAAGATCCGGATCAAGTTGAACGAGTTCCTTTCCCGCTCGCGCGCGCGGCCGCGCCCCGAAGTCGTCGTGCCCGACTGCACGATGACGATGCCGCTTTTGCGGCCTTTGCTCGGATAGACATCCAGCGAATTGCCGATATAGGCGCGATGCAAGTGGCCGCCCAGGATCAAGTCCACGTCCAGCTCGCCGAAGCGGTCCAAGGCGGCCTTGGCCCGTCGCATCACGTCGTGTTCGTTGTCGTAGTCCGGCGCGGGGGCAAAATGGTGATGCGCCACGACGATTCGGGCGGCTCCCGAAGCCGCGTCACGAAACGCGTCGGCGCAGAAATCGAGCTGCCAAGGACGGATCTGCCCGTTGGTGACTGCCGACAGCGGCGCGGTGGTGTTGAGCGCCACGATCACCGCGTCGTCGCGCCGCACGACGCAGTCCAGTGCTTGCGAAATATACCGCCGATAGAGCGCATAGGGGGCCCACAGTCGCTCAAACACGCGATACAGCGGGATGTCGTGATTGCCCGGCACCGTCACCAGCGGCACGCGCGGCAAACGGTCCAGAAACGCGCGGGCCGCGGCAAATTGCGCGGCCTTGGCTCGCTGGGTGAAATCGCCGCTGGCCACGACCACGTCGGGCCGCAATTCGGGCGCGATGCGCAACAGGGCGTCGCCCACCGCCGGCGCATACGGAGGTCCAAAGTGCAAGTCCGAGATATGCAGTAACGTCAGCATCGGTTCTCGCGTCGGGCGGGGAAGCTGTTCTCTTGTAACATGAAGGCCGATCGACATCCACGTGGTTGGGCGTGCGCGGCGCAAAACACGGCGCCGGCCCGTTCGCCGGGCTGGGAGTTTCAAAAACGATCGTCCCAGCCCGCCTCCGCCGCGCCCTGCGCTAGCCCAGCCTGCCGCGGGTCGCTAAGATGGAGGCGAATTCCCCGACACCCCGGCGGCTTGTGCGAGTCCCGAATTACCTGCTGGCCCGCGGCGTGGCGCTCGAGCGCAAAATCCACACACAACCCTAACCAATGTCTAATATTGCCATGTTATCCATGATTCGTCTCGAGCGCTCGGCGGGTTTCTCGGAAAAGGTGGGTATGGCAACCGAACGCATCCTCGTCGTCGACGATGAGGAAGATCTGCTGGAGCTGGTGCGCTACAACCTGAGCAAGGAAGGCTTTGAAGTTCACTGCGTTTCGACCGGCGAGGCCGCCATCCGAGAGGCAAAAGCCCAGCTGCCCGATTTGATTCTCCTCGACCTGATGTTGCCGGCGGTCGACGGCCTGGGCGTCTGCAAGGTTCTCAAGAGCAATCCGCGGACCCAGCACATCCCGATCATGATGCTGACGGCCAAGACGGAAGAATCGGACGTCGTTGGCGGACTGGAATTGGGGGCCGACGACTACATCACCAAGCCGTTCAGCCCGCGCGTCTTGTTGGCCCGCATTCGGGCGGTGTTACGCCGCAAGCTCAAGCAGTCGATGGACGATCACACGGCGATCAAGATCCATGAATTGGTGATCCATCCGGGCCGCCACGAGGTGCTGTTGCGCGGGCAGCCGGTCGAGTTGACGTTTACCGAGTTTCGCCTGCTTCAGTTCCTGGCGCGCAAGCCCGGCTGGGCCTTTTCACGCAACCAGATCGTCGACGCCGTTAAAGGCGAGGATTACCCGGTCACCGAGCGATCGGTGGACGTCCAAATCGCGGGGCTGCGCAAGAAGTTAGGAGATCTCGGGAGCTACGTCGAAACTGTGCGAGGGGTTGGCTACCGGTTCAAGGAGTAGCCATGCCCAAGCGACGGCTGTTGTGGCATCTGCTTCCCTCCTATGGATTGATAGCGCTGGCGGCCGTGCTGGCCATCGGCTGGGTCGCGATCGATTATGTCGAGGATTCGTATCTCGCCGCCGCGCGCAGCAATCTGCGGGCGCAAGCCGCGTTTCTGATCGGCCAGCTCGACGAGATACCCGCGCATGGCGCCGATTTCGCCGCGCTGTGCCGCCTCTATTCACGGACCACCGGAACCCGCGTCGCGCTGGTTCTGCCCGATGCCAAGGTCGTTTTCGATAGCGGCGAGCGGCCCCAGGAACTCGAAAACCAACGCAGCCATCCCGAGATTCAACAGGCCCAACGGGGCGGCGCGCACGACCTCGTTCGCTATCAACCGGGGTTGGAACAGCGCGTGCTCGACGTGGCCGTGCCGGTCAGTCGCGCGGGAGAGTCGCGGGGCGTGTTGTACTTGTCTACCCCGCTGGCCGCGCTCGATCAATCGTTGTCGCACATGCGGGCCACGATACTTCTGGTGGGTGCGGCGATGGTCGCACTGTCCGTGCTGGTGGCGTGGCGCTCAGCCAACGGAATTGTCAGGCCGCTCGATCGAATTCGGGAGGCCGCCGGGCAGCTGGCGGGCGGCCTGTGGGGGGCGCGTGTCCCGGTTCCCGACCCCCAGGAGCTCGCCGAGCTGGCCGAAGCTTTCAACCACATGGCCGACCTGGTGCAGGAACAGATCCGCATCTTGATCCAAAACAACAACGAGCAACAGGCGGTTTTGGCCAGCATGGCCGAAGGTGTGTTGGCCGTCGACGGCCAGGAACGGTTAATCAGCATGAACAAGGCTTGCAGCCGGTTGCTGGGACTGGATCCGTCGCAGGCCCAGGGCCGACGTTTGCAAGAGGTCGTTCGAAACGCCGACCTGAGCCGCTTTATTACCCGCGCGCTTGTATGCCCGGACCCGGTCGAATCCGACGTGCTGCTGCACGGAGACCAAGAGCGCGTGATGCAAGCCCGCGGCTCGGCTTTGCATGACCTGGAAGGCCGGGCGATCGGCGCCGTGATCGTGCTGAACGATGTAACCGACTTCCGCCGGCTTGAATCGATTCGCCGGGACTTCGTGTCCAATGTTTCGCATGAACTGAAGACACCGGTCACCTCGATCAAGGGATTCGTCGAGACCTTGCTGGACGGGGCCATGCAGGACCCCGTCGACTCCGAGCGGTTCTTGCGCATCGTCTCCAAGCAAGCCGACCGGCTGCACGCGATCATCGAAGATTTGCTGAGCCTATCGAAGATCGAGCAGAGCGAGGACGCCGACGACATAGCGCTCGAGCCGATGGGCGTGCGGGGCGTGCTCGAGGCGGCGCTGGCCGCGTGCCGCTCCGGCGCGGACGAGAAGAACATCGAGGTCACGCTCGATTGCGACAGCCATTTGACGGCCAGGATCAACCCCCTGCTGCTGGAGCAGGCGATCGCGAACCTGTTGGACAACGCCTTCAAGTACAGCGAGCCAGGTCGCCAGGTCCGCCTGTGGGCCGCGTCGGCCGACGGCGAAGTGACGATCAACGTCACCGATCGCGGCTGCGGAATCGCCGGCGAGCACTTGTCGCGCGTCTTCGAACGCTTCTACCGCGTCGATCGAGCCCGCAGCCGCAAACTGGGCGGCACCGGACTGGGATTGGCCATCGTCAAGCACATCGTGCAAGCCCACCACGGACGCGTCACGGTTGAAAGCACCCTGGGCGTCGGCAGCACGTTCACCGTCCACTTGCCGCGGGCCTGACACCATGGCGGACAATTATTGGGTCGCCAGGGCCGAGATCAACTCGCATCGCGAGCCAACGCATCGTTTACCCCATCGAGGACGGTCGGCGGGGGCCCGGTTGACAAGCGCACTGGTTCCAGTTGAAATCACAACTAGGTTGAGGTGCCGTCCGCCCCGCTGGCGTGCGAGGGGGACAGTCCGGGTCAACGGGAAAATTGGGTTTTCAAGGGCTTGGGTGCACGGTCATGTTTCTATCCTTTCTCGGCGTACTGCTGATCACCTTGGTGGTGTTCTTTGGCGTGTACGCAATCGCCCGCGCGACCCTCGGTCAATAAGCGCGCAACTGTCGATGGCGGACTAAGAGGCATGAGCGGCGCGAAGCTGCGCGCCTGCTGAGGGAAAGTGTCCCGGAATGGCCGTCGCTGGACGGCGTGCCAGCGGTGATATGACGCGCCGCCCAGAGCACGCTTCAAGATTCGCCGGCGGCCAGGCGCACCGGGACATTCAACTCCTGGCCGCCGCGAATCACGGTGATCACCACGTCCTGGCCGGGCTGCTTGGCTTCGACCAGCGAGAGAAAGTCGTTTGCCGTCGTGATCTTTTCGCCGTCGACCGCGATGATCAAATCCGCCGCATTGCGATCGATGGACCGGCTTTCATAGGTAAACGGACCCTGTTTACGACGCTGCTTCACAATGCGAAAGCCCCGCAATCCCGCCTGCTCCGCCGGTCCGCCGGGCGTCATGGCCGCGATCAACAGTCCGTTTTCAGTTTGATGGACGTGCGTGATGCCCACTTCCGGGCGAATGACGCGGCCACGCTCGATTAACTGCGGAACGATACGGGCGATATTGGCCACCGGAATAGCGAAACCAACGCCGGCGCTTTGGCCGGTGGGACTGGCGATGGCCGTGTTCATGCCGATCAATCGCCCGCGGCTATCCAAGAGCGGCCCGCCCGAATTGCCCGGGTTAATCGCCGCGTCGATTTGAATGATCGACTTGATGGTGCGGTGATTGCGCGCCGGCAGGGTGCGATTAAGGCTGGAAATGATGCCGGTGGTCAGCGTTCGCTCAAGTCCAAACGGATTGCCGATGGCAAATACCCTTTGGCCCACGCGCAGGTGCGTGGAGTCGCCGAACGTAACGGGCAGCAACGATTCGGCCGGGGCCTCGATCTTGATCACCGCGACGTCGCCCGATTCGTCCTTGCCGACCAGGCGTCCTTCGTAGCTTTTGCCGTCGAACAAGGCGACCTGGATTTCCTTGGCACCGTCGACGACGTGAAAGTTCGTCAAGATATGGCCGCGCGTGTCGAGCACCGAGCCGGAACCGCCCCCTTCGGAAAGATGGTCAAAGAAGAAAAAGGAGTCGCTGCGCAGACTCTTGGTGTTGACGTTCACCACGCTGCGATTGACGTTTTCGTACACGCTGACGTTAACCAACTCTTCGAGCGTGAGACTGTGGTCCACGCCGCGCGCTGGCGTCGGCAAGCGGATGGAGCTCTGCAGCGCGGGCTGCTGAACCGGTCGAGGTTCCTGGGCGGTCACGCGGCTTGCGCTGTTCCACAGCTCTGTCGCGGCGGCGCCCGCCACCGCCGATAGAACACAAATAGCAGCGATCTTTTTCATGGCGAATTCGTGCTTCAAGATTCCGTTCGATACGGCGCCTGCGCACACGCGACCCAAGGCGCACTTCGCTAAAGCTCGGCGAATACCACCGGCGGCACTTCGTGGGCACCATGCCGGCTCGTGTTGGGAAACAAAAATAGACAATTGCGTCCAACCAGACCATAGAGCCGCCGATCAACGGCTGCCCCGCCAGCAGTGATCTTCGAGCGCTTGCCGACGGCGACCCGGGAGGTTGCCGTCCAGGGTCCCGCTGCTGAACGATCCGCCCCAGAGAGCCCAACCAGCCGCCGCCCGGCGACACGCAAACGTCCGAACAAGCGATTTTCCCGTTGTTTGGGCCGGGGGGCGCCTTGGCGTCAAATCATCCGACGCTCTGCAAGCAACACAAACCGCTTGAACGTTACAGCCGGCACTGGGGTGGTTTTTTCACCAATTTTTCTAGCGTAAATCCTGTTGACTGAATAGAATAGGCGATTGGGAACGCTGCTTACCTCGGCTAACTTTGCAAATCAATCCGCAGGCTACGCCGTCGCTACGGAACACGACGGCCCGTGAGCCGCTGGCACTCTTGCGAGTGGAGACGCTTCGATGTCCAAGGCCTCTTTTCTATCCGTTGCGTTGGCGCCGCTGTTGCTTGGGCTTTGCATAGGCGCCTCCGCGGGTGACGAACCGCAAATTGAAACATATGTGGCCGCCGATGGCACGTCGTATTTTTCCGTTAGCTTGACGCCGAACATCGCCGTGCCGAAAGGCGGCGCCCGCGACATCGTGATCTTGTTCGATACGTCGGCCAGCCAAACCAGCGTGTATCGCGACAAGGCGCTCAGCGCGCTCGGCGCGCTCATTTCGGGTCTGGGACGCGGCGATCGCGTCCAATTGTGGGCGGTCGATCTGGATGCCGTGCCGTTGAGCGAGGGCTTCGTGGCGCCCCAGGGCGCCGAGATGGAGCGGGCGATTGCGGCGTTGAAATCGCGCACGCCGTTGGGCGCCACTGACATGCCGGCCGTGCTGCGAGCCGCGGTGGAGTGTTTTGGCGACCAGCCGGCTGGTTCGAGGGCTTTGATCTACCTCGGCGACGGCATGAGCACGGCCTCGTTCATGGCGCTCGATGAATATCGGAAGCTGATCGATATGCTGGTCGAATCGCGGATTCCAATTTCGAGCTATGCCGTGGGACCGCGCGTCGATAGCCAACTGCTGGCCTCCCTGGCGAACCAGACCGGCGGCATGCTGGTCGTTGACGGCGAGAGCATCGATCCAAAACAAGCCGGCGCCTACCTGGCCGCGGCGGCCGAGGCCGTGGTGCTGTGGCCCCGATCAGTTACCTGGCCCCAGGGTTTCGCCGAGGTTTATCCGCATCAGGTTCCCCCGCTGCGAACCGACCGCGATACGATCGTGGTGGGCAAGACCAAGGACAAACTCGCCGGTGAAATGCATATTGCAATGACGGCCGAGGCCGGCGGCAAATCGCTGGCATTGAAGTGGACCCTGGCGGCCGGCCCGCCAAATCCGGACGCGGCCTTCCTTTCCACCGTGGTCGAAAGCGCGCGCCAGGATGGCGGATTGCGGCTCATTACCTTGGGCACGCCCGGGTTGGCGGAAACGCGCCGGCTGTTGAACGAGGCCACGCAGTTGCTGGCCAAACTGAGCAGCCAGGCGATCGTGTCGGGCAATCTGGACGGCGCGGTGCGACTGGCCGACGAGGCGTTGCGCCGCGATCCGCAGGACGAGGTCGCCCTGAGCGTGAAGAAGCAAGTCGCCAAGCTTCGCGCCGCCGCATCGGTTCCGAAGGCGGAAGAGAAGCTCGAAGTCCGTCGTTTCAGCAACGAACAGGCCGCGCCACCACGAGCCGCCGCGACAAAAAAACAGGCGGCGGCCGTCAAATTCCGCAAGCCGTCGCCCGATGACGCAGCCGATCTTCCGCCGGCACCCGACGCCCCACAAAGTGATGACGCTGGACGGCTATTGTCCGCGGTCGAACATCAAAATCGTTTGCTCACCGATTTGATTCGCACGGAAGTCGAGAACGAGCTGCGCGACGCGCGCTCTCGCATGGCCGGCGATCCGCTCAAAGCCGAGCAATCGCTTAAGCTGATGATGGAGCGAGTCGTGCGTGCGCCCGAACTGGGCGCGGAAGTAAGGGCCCAATTGCGCAACCAGTTGGCCACGGCCTTGCGCGAGGCGAATCGCCGGGCCGCAACCAAGGAAATCATCGATCAGCAATTGCAGGAAGCCCGCGCCGCGGCTCTGGACCGGCTGCGTGTTGTCGACGCTCTGGCTCGCGATCAAGAAAAACTCAAACAGCTCATGGACCGCTTCAATTCGCTGATGGACGAGGGCCGTTACATTGCGGCCGACGAAATCGGCACGATAGAAGTGCCGAGGATCGCCCCCGACCTGCCGATCGCCCAATCGGCCGCGATGGTTGCGCATCTGGTCGGGGCGCGCGAGGCCGATCTGGCGCTGCGCCACGCCCGCGCCAAAGCGGTTGTCGATACCTTGGCCTCGGTCGAAACGTCGATGATGCCCTTTCCCGACGACCAGCCGGTCGTTTATCCGGATGCGGACACTTGGGAAGAGCTGACGGCGCGCCGCAAGAAGTACACGTATACCGATTTGAAAAAGGTCGGTCCCGCCGAAAAGAAAATCCGCGAGCAGTTGACCGAGAAGACCACGATGGACTTCATCGAAACGCCGCTCCAAGACGTGATCGATTACTTGAAGGACTATCACAACATCGAAATCCAGTTGGACACCAAGGCCCTCGAGGAAGCCGGCGTGGGCACGGATACGCCCGTTTCGCGCAAGCTTAGCGGCATCACTCTCCGCTCGGCGCTGAGGCTCATGCTCAAAGCCCTCGACCTCACCTACATCATCAAGGACGAAGTCCTTCTCATCACCACCACCGAGGTTGCCGACGCCGAGTTAGTGACCAAGGCCTACCCGGTCGCGGACCTGGTCATACCGATCCGTTCCACCGGCGGCATGGGCGGAGGAATGATGGGCGGTGGGATGATGGGCGGCATGGGTGGTGGAATGGGTGGAGGTATGGGTGGCATGGGTGGTGGAATGGGTGGCATGGGTGGTGGAATGGGTGGCATGGGTGGTGGAATGGGTGGCATGGGCGGTGGAATGGGTGGCATGGGCGGTGGAATGGGTGGCATGGGCGGTGGAATGTTCAGCGTGCCCGATGTACCGGTTCAAAAGAGCCGCGCCCAGCATTTTGCAGCCGCAGATCCGCTCAAGCTGGGACCAAAGACATCGTCCCCCGCCAAGTCCGTGCCGGCCGAGACGCCCGCGGCCAGGCAACCCGCCAGGCCCGCGGCTGCCGCCAAGGCGGCCGCAGCGCAGGCTGTGCCCCAGAATGCTCGATCCAAGGCGGACCACAAGGTCGTGGCCATCGAGCTGAGTGTCGCCGCCGGCGCCGATCCAAACGTGGTGTGGAACGACTATTTTGCGGCGCACCCGGACGTCAAGCCGGAGGTGATCCGTGAAACGGTTCGCGGGCGGATGCACGAGCGAAAATATCCGGAAGTAATCGCCCTGATTCGCGCGGCGTTGCGCAGCGGCCAACCACAGCCATGGATGTACGAAGCGTTGGCGCTGGCCATGCAGGCCGGCGGCAGTTCGAAGGCCGAGATCGAACGGTCCTTGATGTCGGCGATCGACTTTGGCGATAACACCGAGGACTTCATGTACGTCGCCCAGTACATGGCCCGTTTCGGCCTTGAGGCCCGGGCTTTGAAGGTCTTTCGCCAGGTCGCCGCGATCGAACCGTGGCGCCCTGAGCCGTTTGTGTACGGCTTGCAGTTGGCGCAGCGGCTCAATGACCTGGAAGGGATCCAGTGGTCGAGCCTGGGGATTTTGAAGCAGGCCTGGCCGAAGGA